>NZ_JBFAQK010000012.1:0-151324 GCF_040677245.1 Streptomyces kurssanovii | reverse complement strand
CCCCGTGCGGGTCACCGTTTGTTGGCCCTCCAACCCCCCCCCCCCCCCCGGTTTCAAACCCACCCCCCCCCCCCCCCCCCCGGCCCCCCCCCCCCCCCCACGGGGAGAGCGGACCTCCGGCGCCGCGACGGCACCGTGGGGACGGGGGCCGTCACGGAAGAGGTGGCCGTATCCGCGCGACGCGGATACGGCCACCTGTTTGCTGTGTGCCCTTGGCTGTAGGCCCTTGCGTGTGCCCGCGGGGTACCGGGCCTCAGAGCGCCGGAGTGGCGACCGCGTACGTGTGGCGGAGGAAACGGATCAGCGTCTGAGCGTCGAACTGGACCACCGCGACACCGTCCGAGGTGTGGAACTCGATGATCGCCTGGACGCGTCCGCACGGCCAGATGCCGATGTCCCCGTCCCGGGTGGGCGCCCGCAGCCCCGACTCGAGGAGTTCACGCGGGAACGTCCACTCCTTGCCGCTCGGGAACGCGAAACTGACCGTGGCGGGATCCTCGGCGGGGTCGTAGCTCAGGAAGACGCGCACTGGTCGGTGCTGAGGAGCGTCGGTGACGATCCGGCCACTTGCCTGCTCTTTGACGGCGTGCGACATCGGCAAGCTCCTCACACTCTCGTCCGCTTTGTCTCTAATGTCCCATATTTCGGATGGGATGCTCCGTCTTCTTCCGTGGAACCATGTTCATTTGTGATCCATGCGCTCTTGCAAGTCATTTGCAGCAGGGCACTATCATTGAGCACTTCCTCATCTGTCCGAAGCGGAGCTCTCCATGCATGTCCCCGACGGATTCATCAACACGCCCGTCTCGGTGGCCGCCGGAGTCGTCGCTGCCGGCGCGGTCGCCGTCAGCCTCCGCGGCGCCCGCCGCGAGCTGGGGGGATCCCCTGCCGAGCTCCCCGGCGCCGACCGCACGGCGCCGCTCGCGGGGCTCGTCGCCGCGTTCGTCTTCGCCGTTCAGATGCTCAACTTCCCCGTCGCGGCCGGCACCAGCGGCCATCTCCTCGGCGGGGCGCTCGCGGCCATCCTCGTCGGACCGTTCACGGGCGTGCTCTGCATAGCCGTCGTACTGCTGATGCAGGGCATCCTCTTCGCCGACGGCGGACTCACCGCGCTCGGCGTCAACATCACCGTCATGGGCGTCGTCACCGTCCTCGTCGCGTACGGACTCTTCCGCGGCCTGGTCAAGATCCTGCCGCGCACCCGCCGCTCCGTGACCGCCGCGTCGTTCGTCGCCGCGCTGGTGTCCGTCCCCGCGGCCGCCGCGGCCTTCACCCTCCTCTACGAGGTCGGCGGCCTGACCGAGGTGCCGATCGGCTCCGTCCTCACCGCGATGGTCGGCGTCCACGTCCTGATCGGCATCGGCGAGGCCGTGATCACCATGCTGACCGTGGGCGCGGTCATCGCCGTACGGCCCGACCTGGTGTACGGCGCCCGCGGCCTGTCGGCACCGCTGAAGCTCCGCGTCGGCGGCGAGCTCGTCGACGCTCCGGCGGCAGCCGGACCGGCGCCCGCCGCCGCCCGCTCACCGCGCCGGCTGTGGCTCGGCGGCCTGGTGACGAGTCTCGTCCTCGCCGGCTTCGTCTCCTTCTACGCCTCCGCCGACCCCGACGGTCTGGAGAAGGTCGCCGCCGACAACGGCATCGACCGGACCGTCGAGGAGCACGCCGCCGCCGACTCGCCGCTCGCCGACTACGGCGTCAAGGACGTCTCGGACGCCCGGCTCTCCGGCGGTCTCGCCGGCGTGATCGGGGTCGGCGCGACGGTGGCCCTCGGCAGCGGTGTCTTCTACGTGGTGCGCCGCCGGCGCAGCGAGGACGCCGAGCCGGAATCCGTCCAGGGATCGGTCTGACATGGGTGCGGGCCACGCCCACAAGCTCTACCGGCACGGCCACTCGCCGGTGCACACGCTCCCGGCGCACTGCAAGCTGCTCGCCGTCCTCGGTTTCGTGCTGGTCGTGGTCTCCACCCCGCGTGAGGCGGTCTGGGCCTTCGGGCTGTACGCCGTGCTGCTCGGCACGGTCGCGGCGGTGGCCCGGATCCCCGCCGGTTTCCTGCTGAAGCGGCTGCTGATCGAGATCCCGTTCGTGGCCTTCGCCCTGCTGATGCCCTTCGTGGTGCCCGGTGAGCAGACCGCGGTGCTGGGGATCTCGCTCTCCGTCCCCGGCCTGTGGGGCGCCTGGAACATCCTCGCCAAGGGCACGCTGGGCGTCGCCGCCTCCGTGATCCTCGCCTCGACGACCGAACTGCGCTCCCTGCTCCTCGGCCTGCAGCGGCTGCGGCTGCCGTCGCTGCTGGTCCAGATCGCCTCCTTCATGATCCGTTACGGCGATGTCATCGCCGACGAGATGCGCCGGATGTCGATCGCCCGCCGCTCGCGCGGGTTCGAGGCGCGCGGGGTACGCCACTGGGGCGTGCTGGCCAAGTCCGCCGGCGCCCTGTTCATCCGCTCCTACGAGCGCGGCGAACGGGTGCACCTGGCGATGGTCAGCCGGGGCTACACCGGCACGATGCCGGTGCTCGACGACGTGCGGGCGACGCGCGCCCAGTGGTCGTACGCCGCCGCACTGCCCGTGACCGCGCTCGCGGTCTGTCTGCTGGGATGGACGCTATGAACGTGACGCCGCCGCCCTCTCTCGACGTGCGCGGGCTCGCGTACGCCTATCCCGACGGCCACCAGGCGCTGTTCGGCGTCGACCTGACCGTCGGGCGCGGTGAGCGGGTCGCCCTCCTCGGGCCCAACGGCGCGGGCAAGACCACGCTCGTCCTCCACCTCAACGGCATCCTGGCCGGCGGGGTCGGTTCGGTCTCCGTCGCCGGGCTGCCGGTCGGGCGCGAGAACCTGGCGGAGATCCGCCGCCGCGTCGGCATCGTCTTCCAGGACCCGGACGACCAGCTGTTCATGCCGTCGGTCCGGGAGGACGTGGCGTTCGGCCCGGCGTCGGCCGGGATGCGCGGCCCCGAGCTGGAGGCCCGGGTCATGGCCGCGCTGGACCGGGTCGGTATGGCCGGGTTCGCCGACCGGCCGCCGCACCACCTGTCGTTCGGGCAGCGCCGCCGCGTCGCGGTCGCGACCGTGCTCGCGATGGAGCCGGAGATCCTTGTGCTCGACGAGCCCTCGTCCAACCTCGACCCCGCCTCCCGCCGCGAACTGGCGGACATCCTGCGGGCGTTGGACGTCACCGTGCTGATGGTGACGCACGATCTGCCGTACGCGCTGGAGCTGTGCCCGAGGTCGGTGATCCTCAGCGACGGGGTCGTCGTCGCGGACGGAAGCACGCAGGAACTGCTGGGCGACGACGATCTGATGCGCGCGCACCGGCTGGAGCTGCCCTTCGGGTTCGATCCGAGGTCCGTGACAATAGGCGCGTGAACATGGGGCGTGGATACGAGGACCGGAGCGGGGCGGCGGCGTCGCTGCTGCTCGACGACCAGCTGTGCTTCGCGCTGTACGCGGCGCAGCGGGCGGTCACGGCCGCCTACCGGCCGCTGCTCGCCGAACTCGGCCTGACCTACCCGCAGTACCTCACGATGCTGGTGCTGTGGGAGCGCGGCGAGATCCCGGTCAAGGAGCTGGGGGCGGCGCTGCGGCTCGACTACGGCACCGTCTCGCCGCTTCTGAAGCGGCTGGAGGCGGCGGGTCTCGTGCGCCGGGAGCGCTCCGCCGCCGACGAGCGCTCGGTGCGGCTGGTGCTCACGGAGGAGGGCGAGGCGATGCGCGGACGGGCGGAGGCGGTGCCCGCCCAACTGCTGGTGAGCACAGGCCTGGAGGGGTCGGAGATCGCGCGGCTCCGCGCCGATCTGCACCGGCTCGCGGACGCGGCGGCGAAGGCTACCCCCGAGTAAGGCAGCGGCTGCCGACTCGGATACATTGTGCGCGATGTAATCGCACCGGTGCACACACTCGGGGACGCAGCATGAGCGAACAGGTCGAGCTGACCGACATGGCCGACACCCGCCCCACCAAGATCATGTATGTGGCGGAGGCCACCGCCCACGGCGGCCGCGACGGCTATGTGACGAGCCACGACGGGCAGATCGAACTCCGCGTCGCCATGCCGCCCGCCCTCGGCGGTGACGGCCGCGGCACCAATCCGGAACAGCTCTTCGCCGCCGGCTACAGCGCCTGCTTCCACAACGCCCTGGTGCTCGTCGGACGCCGCGCGGGCCTCGACCTCACCGGCTCGACCGTCGCCGCCAAGGTCGGCATCGGGCCCAACGCGGCGCGTGGGTACGGGCTCGCCGTCGCGCTCAACGTCTCGCTGCCGCTCGTGGACCAGGACCTCGCCGCGCGGCTCGTGGCCGCCGCCCACCAGGTCTGCCCGTACTCCAACGCCACCCGCGACAACATCGACGTCTCCATCGTCCTCAGCTGACCCCGCCGGGGGAGACCGCGGGGACCGACCCGCGGTCACAGTGGTCCGGACCACGTTGCACCATGGGGGGATGGATCGCAGCGAAGGAGCAGACGTGGTGGACGTCCGGGGCACGGTGGCGGACGGCTACGAGGCGGTCGCGGACGCCTTCGCGCGCAACTTCGAACAGCGCGGCGAGCGCGGGGCGGCCGTCGCCGTCTACCGCGACGGGCGCAAGGTCGTCGACCTGTGGGCAGGCACCCGGGACGTGGACGGGCACGAGCCGTGGGCGGTCGACACCGCACAGGTCGTCCGCTCCGCCACCAAGGGCGTCGCCGCGGCCGTCGTCCTCCTGCTCCACCAGCGCGGCCAGATCGACCTGGACGCGCCGGTCGGCACGTACTGGCCGGACTTCAAGGCGGCGGGCAAGGAACGCGTCCTCGTACGCCACGTCCTCGCGCACCGCGCGGGCCTGCCGGTGCTGGACCGTCCGCTCACCCCCGCGCAGGCGGCGGACGGCGTCGGCGGACCGGCCGCGGTCGCCGCGCAGGCGCCCGTCTGGGAGCCGGGCACCGAACACGGCTACCACGCGCAGACCTACAGCTGGCTGCTGGGCGAACTGGTGCGCCGGGTCACCGGACGCGGCATCGGCCGCTGGGTCGCGGAGGAGATGGCCCGCCCCCTCGGCCTCGACCTGTGGATAGGGCTGCCCGGCGAAGAGGCCCACCGGGTGGGCCGGCTCGGCCCCGTCGCGGAACCCCCGGCCGCAGAGGGCGGCGGCCTCCGGCTGCGCCCCAAGCGCTCCGTGGCGGAGGCGTACCGCGACCCCGCGTCCCTGACCCGCCGCGCCTTCGGGGCCATCGACCCGCTCCCCGACGAGAACGACCCCGTCTACCGCGCAGCCGAACTCCCCGCGTCCAACGGCATATCCACCGCCCGCGCACTCGCCCGTTTCTACGCCGCGACCATCGGCGACGTCGACGGCGGCCGCCGGCTCTTCGCGCCCGCCACGCTCACACTCGCCCGCACCGAGGAGTCCGCCGGACCCGACCGGGTCCTGGTGGTGCCCACCCGCTTCGGGCTCGGCTTCATGCTGCACGGCCCCGCGTCGCCGCTCCTCGGACCGGGGTCATTCGGCCACCCCGGCCGCGGCGGCTCGCTCGGCTTCGCCGACCCCGAATCGGGCATCGCCCTCGGGTACACGACCAACGGCATGCGCAAGGGCGTTACCGCCGACCCCCGTGCCCAGGCACTGATCAGGGCGGTACGTTCGGCCCTATGAGACGTTTCGAGGGCTACGGGGCACTGATCACCGGCGGCGCGCGCGGTATCGGCGAGGCCACGGCACGCAGGCTGGCGTCCGAGGGCGCGCGGGTCCTGATCGCCGACATCGACGCGGAGGCCGCGGAGCGGACCGCGGCCGGGATCGAGGGCGCGGCCTTCGTCCGCTGCGACGTCGGCGACCGGGCGTCGGCGGAGGCGGCCGTGGCGCGCGCGGTGGACCACTTCGGTTCCCTGGACGTCCTGGTCAACAACGCGTTCTCGGCCTCCCGGCACGTCGGACCGCTCGAGGAACTGCCGGACGACGGCTGGCAGCAGGACCTGGACGTCACGCTCACCGGCGCGCTGCGGTGCGCCCGGGCGGCGTGGCCGCACCTGGCCGCGCGTGGCCGCGGCGCGATCGTCAACATCGGCTCCGTCAACGCCGAACAGGACTTCGGCGGCCACGCCTACAGTGCGGCGAAGGCCGGCCTGGCGTCGCTGACCCGCACCCTGGCGGGCGAGGGCGCCGCGCGCGGCATCCGGGTCAACCAGGTCAACCCCGGTACGATCCGCACCCGTTCATGGGCGGGCCGGGAGAAGAGCCTCGAGGTCCTGAGCGGTGTCTACCCGCTCGGCCGGGTCGGCGAGCCCGGCGACATCGCCGCGGCGGTCGCCTTCCTCGCGTCATCGGACGCGGCGTGGGTCACCGGCACGACACTGCCGGTCGACGGCGGGCTGCTGGCCGTCAACACCGGATTCCGGCAGATGGTCGTGGACGAGCGCACGGCGGACCGGTAGGCGCCGCGGAGCACCGACTGCATGGCCCCCGCAGAGGGCGTCAGCCGGTCGTCAGCATCAGGCCGATGCCCGCCACCATCAGGACCGCCGCCGCGATCCGCGGGCCGCCGAAGCGTTCCTTGAAGAACAGCGCGCCGATCGCCGCCCCCACGATGATCGACGACTCGCGCAGCGCCGCGATGGGCGCGAGCGGCGCACGCGTCTGGGCCCAGAGCACCAGTCCGTACGCGGTGACCGCCATCGCCGCGCCCAGCAGCCCGCGCCCGGCGTACGGCAGCAGTTGAGGCCACAGCGCGGCCCGTCGGACGTATATCGCGTAGAGGACCAGCGGTATGCCCTCCAGGATCATCAGCCAGGCGATGTAACCGGCCGCCGTACCGCCCGCCCGCACGCCCATCCCGTCGATCACGGTGTACGCGGAGATCGACAGGCCCGTCGCGAGCGCGGCGGTCACCGCCGGCCAGTGCGGCCGCGGGGCCTCCCCCGCGCGGCCCGCGCCGGCCCGGCCGCCCAGCGGCAGGACGCCCCACACCGCGAGGCCGACGAGCCCGGCCGAGGCGACCAGCACGCCGGCCAACTGCCCGCCGCTGACGCGTTCGTCGACGAACAGGGCGGCAGCCGCGGTCACCACCAGCGGGGCCGTGCCGCGGGCGATCGGATACACCTGGCCGAAGTCCCCCAGGCTGAACGACCGCAGCAGCAGCGCGTGGTAGCCGACGTGCAGGACCGCCGACGCGATCAGGTACGGCCAGGCGCCGGCGGCCGGTACCGGCACGAACGGCGCCATCAGCCCTCCGATGACCGACGCGCCCCCGACGATCAGGGTGAAGACGACCAGCCGGTCCTTGATCCGGTGCGCGAGCGCGTTCCAGCCGGCGTGGGTCAACGCCGCGGCGAGGACCGCCCCGGTGACCAGAGGGGTCACGCGGTGCGCTCGCGGACGTCCACCAGAGTGCCGCCCGCGTGCGCGATCAGGGACTTCGGGTCGAGCGGGAAGACCGTGTGCGGGGTTCCGGCCGCCGCCCACACGACGTCGTGGTCGAGCAGCCCCCGGTCGGCCAGCACCCGGGTGCGGGTGCGGTGGCCGAACGGCGGGACGCCGCCGATCGCGTAGCCCGTCGTCTCGCGCACCAGGTCGGCGTCGGCGCGCTTCACGGACTCGGCGCCGAGCTCCTGCCGTACCCGCTCCACGTCCACCCGCGACGAGCCGTCCATCAGCACGAGCACCGGCGCACCGTCCGCGGTGAAGATCAGCGACTTGACGATCTCGCTGACGTCGCAGCCGATGGCCTCCGCTGCCTGCGCGGCGGTGCGGGTGGCGTCCGGGAAGCGGCGCACCGGCACGTCGAGACCGAGCTCCCGCAGGGCCTCGGCGAAACGGGGGTGGGCGCCGGTGGTGTCGTCGTGAGTGCTCATGGCCCGCACGCTAGCGGTAGCTGTATGGGCCATGCGAACGGTTTCGCCGCGTGGCTCAGCGCGCGTTCAGCACCCGGGCGACCGTGCTGCCCGCCGAGTCGCCGCCGTGTCCGCCGGCCTGCACGACCGCAGCGGCGGCCAGGTCGTCGGCGTAGCCGGTGAACCAGCTGTTGGAGTCGCCCTGGCCGTCGACCTCCGCCGAGCCGGTCTTCGCGCCCTTGTCGCCGCCGACGGAGGCCATGGCCGCCGTCGCCGTGCCCGAGCCCACGGTGGCCGCGCGCATCATCTGCCGCAGGGACGCCGCCATCGAGGCCGGCATCCGCGGCGCGGTCGCCAGTTCACGGTCGTCCAGGCTCTGCGGGACGATGACCGGCTGCTTGAAGCCGCCGTTCTTCACGGTCGCGGCGATGGACGCGACATTGAGGGCGTTCATCTGGATCTGGCCCTGGCCGATGTACGAGGCGGCGGTCTCCGAGCCCGTCGACTCCGGGACCTTTCCGTCGACGGTGACGACGCCGGCCTTCCATTCGAGGCCGATGCCGAAGTACTTGGCGGCGGTCTCGCCGAGCGCCGTGCCCGCGGCGGCGCCCAGGGGCTTCACCGGTTTGATGAAGGTGGTGTTGCAGGACCGCGCGAAGGCCTGCTGGAACGTCGCGCCGGGGATCGAGAAGTCCTTGAGGTTGTGGAACTCCCGCTCCCAGGTGACCGTCGACGGGCACTCGACCGGCGAGTTCGGCCCGTTCACCAGCCCCTTGTCCAGCATCATCGCGGCCGTCACGATCTTCATCGTCGATCCGGGTGCCTGCGCTCCCTGGAACGCCGTGTTGAAGCCCTCAGCGGGGGTGTTGGCCACGGCCTTGATCTCACCGGTGCTGGGCTGGACCGCGACGACGGACGCCTTGGCGTAGTCCTTCACGGCCTTCTCCGCCGCCGCCTGCACCTTGGCGTCCAGCGTGGTGCGCAGGGTGCCGGACCTTCCCTCGGTCAGGGTCAGCAGGCCGCGGTCGGGCACGCTCGCGTCGGCGGAGGTGATCGCCAGCTCGATGCCCGGCGTGCCGCCGGCCTTGTCCCCGTACTCCTTGCGCAACGCGTCGAGGACGGGACCGAGGGAGGGGAACTTCTCCTCGCTGAGCTCGACACCGTTGTCGTCGAGCGCCTTGATCGGCGGGGCCGACGCCTCCGCCGTCACCAGCGAGGCGCCCGCGGTGAGTTCGGGATGGACGACGGACGGCTGCCAGTCGACCAGCGCCTTGCCCGTCGTGAGGCCGCGCACCACGGTCAGCTTCGAGGCGTACGACCAGGGCTTGCTCTTCCCCTCGTACGCCACCGTCGCCTCCACGGTGAACGGCACCGTCGCGCCCGCCGCCTGGCCGGCCTTGATGACGGCCTTGGACACGTGCGCCTGCTCCGTGAAGCCCGTCAGCAGCGGCTCGGCCTCGGCCTGATTGTTCGTCAGCTGTGCCGCTTCGGGGCCCTTGCCGGCGGCCCAGGCCGCGAGGAACTCCGTCGCGGTCTCCTCGATCTCGTCCGCGCTCGGCGGGCCGCTCCGTTTCTCGCCCGACGCGGCCTTGGTGCTCGTGTCACCGCCCCCGCCGGAGCCGGTCAGCCCGTTGTACAGGTTGTAGCCGCCGTAGCCCACGCCACTCGCGACCACCACGAACGCGCCGGCGATGATGCCGACCTTTGCTCCACTGCGCATGCCCGCAGCCCCCTCCCCAGAGTGCATGCCCTTGAACACGTTCAAGGGCATGAGTCGTTCGCACTCTACGTGACAGGAGTGACACAGGGGCCGGTAGTTATGGGAACGCGACGCGACCGCGATGTCAGTGCCGGGCGGGCGGTCGCTCGTCCAGGGTCGGTCCTTGGTCCGACTGGTCGGATCTTCCGGTGGGTCGCGCCGGGACGTCCGGGCATCGGCAGGGCCGAGGTTATGAATGCGTCACCGGATCATCCATGATCATCGACCTCAGGAGCCACACGATGCGCCCCATCAGAGCAGCCTGTCTCGGCACGGCCACTGCGCTGGTCACCCTTCTCGCCTGCGTCCCTGTCGCGGCCGCCTCCGCGACGGACACCGGTTCCGCCCACGCCGAGGGCAAGGACAAGGGCAAGGACAAGGTCATCACCCTCATCGGCCGACTCGCGGAGCAGTCGCGCTTCCCCGTCAACCCGGGCGGTGCCCCCGCCCAGGGCGATCGGACCGTCGTCCGCTCGGTCCTCTTCGACGAGGCCGGCAATGAGGTCGGCGAGACCGGCGGCACCTGCACCACCACCCGGGTCGAGAACGGCGGAGCGGAGGTGTGCATCGTGACCTACACCCTCCCGGGCGGCCAGCTCTCCGTGCAGGGGATGGTCTACGGCCATCTCGTACCGGGTCCTCCCCCTTCGTTCGACAACGGGATCACCGGTGGCACCGGGGAATACGACCGGGCCCGTGGCTCGGTCCACGCCGACACGATCGCTCCGGGCACGAGGCGCTTCACGATCGACCTCAAGCACTGACCGACGCCGCCTCCGCCCGGTGGGAAGGCCGGCCCCCCGGACCGTCCGTGGGCCGTCGGAGGGCCGCCGGTGGCCACCACCGGTAGCCGGTCACCACGAAGAGGGCGCGGCCTGCGGCCGCGCCCTCTTCGTGTTCCTGCCCGGCTAGACCCAGGTGTCCAGCCACATGCGGTTGCGCCACTCGTCGACCGGGATCGGCGTGCCCGTGTAGATCGGCCAGAAGTAGATGAAGTTCCAGATGATCAGCAGGACCAGTACGCCCGCCCCGATCGCCCCGATCGCGCGGCGGCGTTCGTCGGAGCCGG
Organism: Streptomyces kurssanovii; assembly: GCF_040677245.1. Lineage (NCBI taxonomy): Bacteria > Bacillati > Actinomycetota > Actinomycetes > Kitasatosporales > Streptomycetaceae > Streptomyces > Streptomyces kurssanovii. The sequence goes on along the minus strand of NZ_JBFAQK010000012.1, from coordinate 140,687 downwards.
GTGGGCCGAGGATCGCGCCGATCATCATCGCCACCGCGAGGCACAGGAACGGGACGAACACGACCGCGTAGAAGAGGAAGATCGTGCGTTCCTGGTACATCAGCCACGGGGCCCAGCCCGCGGCGAACGCGCACAGGATCGCGCCCGCGCGCCAGTCGCGGCGGAAGAGCCAGCGCCACAGGGCGTAACAGATCGCGAAGCAGGCGGCCCACCACAGGAGCGGCGTGCCGAGGGCGAGGACCTCCGCGGCGCACTTGTCGACCGCGTCCTTCGGGCAGCCTTCGACGCCCGGCTTGGGGTCCTCGTAGTAGTACGAGACCGGACGGCCGAGGACCAGCCAGCTCCAGGGGTTGGACTCGTAGGTGTGGCCGGAGGTCAGGCCGACGTGGAAGTCGTAGACCTGGGTCTCGTAGTGCCAGAAGCTGCGCCACCAGTCGGGGAAGAGCCAGCTCCAGGCGCTGTCCTTGCCGCCGCCGGTGGAGGCCCAGTTCCGGTGGTAGCCCTTGTCGGTGACCAGCCACCCGGTCCACGAGACCATGTACGTCACCAGCGCCACCGGCACGATGGAGACGAAGGCGGGGACGAGGTCCTTCTTCAGGACGGCGAGGTACGGCTGGACCGCGCCGGCCGTGCGGCGCGAGCCCACGTCCCACAGCACGGTCATCAGGCCGAAGGCGGCCATGATGTACAGCCCGTTCCACTTGGTGCCGGCCGCCAGGCCCAGCATCACTCCGGCCGTCAGCCGCCACGGCCGCCACCCCAGGGGCAGGGTCTCCGCGACGCGGGCGTCCGGACGCAGCCTGCCGTCGTCGTCCTCCGGCAGCGCCGCCGCGAGCCTGCGCCGCGACCGGTCGCGGTCGAGCACCAGCGCGCCGAACGCCGCCAGTACGAAGAACATGAGCACCAGGTCGAGCAGCGCCGTGCGGCTCATCACGAAGTGCAGGCCGTCCACGGCCAGCAGCAGACCCGCCAGGCAGCCGAGGAACGTCGAGCGGAACAGCCGCCGGCCGATGCGGCAGAGCATCAGCACCGACAGCGTCCCCAGCAGGGCGACCATGAACCGCCAGCCGAAGGGTGAGAAGTCGATCATCTTCTCGCCGAGACCGATGATCCACTTGCCGACCGGCGGGTGGACCACATAACCGGGATCGGTGGGGATCGCGACGGCCGACGGGTCGTTCAGGATCGACTTGTCGACGTTCTTGGGCCAGCTGCCCTCGTACCCCTGGTTGATCAGCGCCCAGGCGTCCTTGGCGTAGTACGTCTCGTCGAATATCACCGCATGGGGCTGCCCCAGGTTCCAGAACCGCAGCAGGCCCGCGACCAGGGCGACCAGCAGCGGTCCGCCCCACGCGGCGATGCGGAGCAGGGGTTCCACCGCCCGCGGCGGGATGCCGAAGACCGCCCACAACTGCCGGGACGGCCGGGTGAACGGCGGCACCAGCCGGTCCCGTAGCCCGATCACTGGCCGGGGCGTGTAGCCGAAACGGCGCAGCCGGCTCTCCCAGCCGGGCGGCTGCTGTTCGGCGTCGTCCTTGCCCCGCAGGGGCTGTGGCGCGGTACTGGTCACCGCGCCATCGTAGGGAACACGGCTGTGCGATCGGTGCTCGGCAGTGCTGGGAGGATGGCGAGTGTGACTGGAACGCTGGTACTCGCAGGGACGCCCATCGGTGATGTCGCGGACGCGCCGCCCCGGCTCGCCGCCGAACTGGAGGGCGCCGACATCGTCGCCGCCGAGGACACCCGGCGGCTGCGCCGGCTGACCCAGGCCCTCGGTGTGCACACCCGGGGCAGGGTCGTCTCCTACTTCGAGGGCAACGAGGCGGCCCGTACGCCGGAGCTGGTGGAGGCGCTGGCAGGCGGTGCGCGGGTGTTGCTCGTCACCGACGCGGGCATGCCATCCGTCTCCGACCCCGGATACCGGCTGGTCGCCGCCGCGGTGGAGAAGGACATCAAGGTCACCGCCGTCCCCGGCCCGTCCGCCGTGCTGACCGCTCTGGCCCTGTCGGGGCTGCCCGTGGACCGCTTCTGCTTCGAGGGTTTCCTGCCCCGCAAGGCGGGTGAACGGCTCGGCAGGCTCCGCGAGGTGCAGGGCGAGCGCCGCACGCTGGTCTACTTCGAGGCCCCGCACCGCCTGGACGACACGCTGGCCGCCATGGCGGAGGTCTTCGGAGAGGGCCGCAGGGCGGCCGTCTGCCGGGAGCTGACCAAGACGTACGAGGAAGTGAAGCGCGGCGGCCTCGGCGAGCTGGCGGCCTGGGCCGCGGAAGGCGTCCGCGGTGAGATCACCGTCGTCGTCGAGGGAGCGCCCGAGTCCGGGCCGCAGGAGCTCGGCGCCGAGGAGCTGGTGCGCAGGGTCCAGGTGCGGGAGGAGGCGGGGGAGAGGCGCAAGGAGGCCATCGCGGCGGTCGCGGCGGAGGCCGGGCTTCCCAAGCGGGAGGTCTTCGACGCGGTCGTCGCGGCGAAGAACGCGGCTCGACCCGCGTAGGCGGAGGATAAAGGTCTATCGTGAAAAGCAAAGCGCAGACCGGGCCCTGACCGCTTTTCCGTATGGAGAATCCCAAGACCGCACAATCGATCGACAGGCGCTGGTGCGCTCCCGCCGGAAAAGGCGTCCACTGGTTTCAGGTGGAGAGGAGCTGGCATGAGTGAGACCACACCCGCGAAGGTGCATGAGGAGTATTCCTTCGCGTGCATGCGTTGCGGGCACGGCTGGGAGCAGTCCTACGACATCGAGCACCACGTCGATCCGTCGGGCGAGGAATTCGTCGTCTACAAGTCGGACGGGCGGCGGGTCCCGTCGCCGCTGTCCAGCCCGACCTGTGTCAACTGCGGCGGCCACGTCGTACGGATCATGCGTGCGGGGCGGGTCTCCACGGTGCAGAGCCTGATGGGATGGACCGAGACCGGTTCCACCACCGCGGGCGCCGTGCCGCAGGTGTCACCGGCGGGGCCGCTGCCCGGCGAGGAAGTGCGCGATCCGCGCGCGGACCGGTCCGCCGGCCGGTCCACCGCTTCCGCGCCGCCGCCGTCCGGGTCGACGGCGGAGGGGGCCGCCGCCGACAGCGGGGCGGGTGGGGAGACCGCGCCCGATGAGCGGCACTGGCACCTCTCCGACCTGCTGCACCCGTTCCACCACCGCAAGTGAGCGACCGGGGGCGGGTTCCGTAGGATCGCGCCCATGAGTTCGAAATCCGCACCGCCGCCGCTGCCCGAACCGCTCGGTGTCGCGGTCGCCGATTCGCACACCCACCTGGACATGCAGGAAGGCACCGTCGAGGAGGCCCTCGCCAGGGCGGCCGCGGTCGGTGTGACGACCGTCGTCCAGGTGGGCTGCGACATCAAGGGCTCCCAGTGGGCCGCGGAGACCGCCGCCGCGCACCGCGAGGTGCACGCCGCCGTCGCCCTGCACCCCAACGAGGCGCCCAGGATCGTGCTCGGCGATCCTGACGGCTGGTCGCGGCAGGGGGCGCGGGACGCGGGCGGGTACGCGGCGCTCGACGACGCCCTCGCCGAGATCGACCGGCTCGCCGCCCTCGACGTGGTCAAGGCCGTCGGCGAGACCGGACTCGACCGCTTCCGCACGGGCCCTGAGGGAATGGCCGCGCAGGAAAGGTCGTTCCGGGCGCATATCGAGATCGCCAAACGGCACGGCAAGGCGCTCGTCATTCACGATCGCGAGGCGCACGCGGATGTGCTGCGCATTCTCGCGGAGGAAGGCGCGCCGGAGCGCACGATCTTCCACTGCTATTCGGGCGACGCGGAAATGGCCGAAGTCTGCGCGGCCGCCGGTTACTTCATGTCCTTCGCCGGCAACGTGACCTTCAAGAACGCGCAGCCGCTGCGCGACGCGCTCGCCGTCGCGCCCGCCGATCTCGTACTGGTCGAGACGGACGCGCCGTTCCTCACCCCCGTGCCGTACCGCGGACGGCCCAACGCCCCGTATCTGATTCCCGTCACGCTCCGGGCCATGGCGCAGGTCAGGGGCACGGACGAGGACACGCTGGCGGCGGCGATCGCGGCCAATACCGCGCGGGCGTTCGGCTACTGACCCGATCCGGGCGACCTCGCGCGTCGCGACGCTGAGTGTCCGCGTCGCTTTGGAGAGTGACGATCGCTCCGCTACTGTCCGGTGCCACGTGGCTGACCGGACCTTACGGAGCGTCGTGAGCGTGAGTAACTCGCAGGGCAGTCACCGTGCGGCGCGCGGCTCACGCCGTGCCGGTGGCCGGTCCCCGGCGGAGGCCGGTGCCGACCGCGCCACCGTGCAGGCACCCGCCCCCTCCTCCGCGGCGCCGTACGGCGGCGGCGCATCGCAGCAGACGGTCGTGGACGCCCGGGCCGCCGCGCCTCGCACAGCGGCGTACGCGCCGACCCTGCCGTACCTGGACCGCGGGGCGCTTTCCCTCGTGGACCCGGACGCGGGCGCGGCCCCCTCGGGCGTGGTCCCGCCGCGCCACCGCGCGGCCGTGGCGCAGGCGCCCACCCTGCCGTACGTGGACCTCCGGGCCGCGGACCGTGCCGTCGGGGAGGAGCCGGGACGGGGCGCGCGGGCCCGACGCGGCGGCTCCCGGCGGCGCAGGCCCGCTGAGCGGCCGGACACGCTGCGGCGGCTCGTCCCGCAGGCCCTCGTCGTCGCCTTCCTCGCCGGCGGGACGTCCGCGTTCGTGGCCGACGACAAGGCGGTCCTGCTCACCGTCGACGGCGTGCCGCGGACCATGCACACCTTCGCCGACGACGTGAGCGAACTCCTCGAGGACGAGGGCCTCGACCTGCGCGCGCACGACATCGTCGCCCCCGGCCCCGAAGCGGACCTCGACAGCGGCGACGAGATCACCGTCCGCCACGGCAGGCCGCTGAGACTCACCCTCGACGGCCGCTCCGGCGAGGTGTGGACCACGGCCACCACCGTCGAGGCGGCCCTTCGGGAACTCGGCGTGCGCGCGGAGGGCGCCTACATCTCCGTGCCGCGTTCCACTCCGATCCCGAGGTCCGGCCTGGTGCTGGACGTGCGGACCGAGAGGGCCGTCACGTTCATGGCCGACGGGCGCGAACGCACCATCCGCACCAACGCCGCCACCGTGGGCGAGGCGCTCGGTGAGGCGGGGATCGTGCTGCGCGGCCAGGACACCACCTCCGTGCCGCCCGGCGGCTTCCCCCACGACGGCCAGACCGTCACGGTCACACGGATCACCGGCGGCCGTGAGGTACGCGAGGAACCGATCGACTTCACCGTCGAGAAGACCCTGGACCCCGAGCTCTTCACGGGCACCGAGGTCGTCGTACGGCAGGGACGGCCGGGCGTGCGACGGGTCACGTACGCCCTGCGGACCGTCGACGGCGTCCGCCAGAAGCCGCGGCGGACCGCCACGGACGTCGTGCGCGAACCCGTCACCGAGCGGGTGAGGGTCGGCACCCGGCAGCCGCCGTCCTCGGTGAGCGGGGCCGACGGCCTGAACTGGGCGGCGCTCGCCCGATGCGAGTCGGGCGGGCGGCCGGGCGCCGTCGACCCCTCCGGCACCTACGGCGGGCTGTACCAGTTCGACACCGCGACCTGGCAATCGCTCGGCGGCACCGGGCGTCCGCAGGACGCGACCGCCGAGGAACAGACGTACCGGGCGAAGAAGCTCTATGTGCAGCGGGGGGCGAGTCCGTGGCCGCACTGCGGCCGTAGGCTGTATCGGTGAGCACCACTGATCCCGACGCACTCCTCGGCCCCGCCGACATCCGCGAACTGGCCGCCGCGCTGGGCGTACGCCCCACCAAACAGCGCGGCCAGAACTTCGTCATCGACGCCAACACGGTCCGCAGGATCGTGCGCACGGCCGAGGTGAAGCCCGACGACGTGGTCGTCGAGATCGGCCCCGGGCTCGGCTCGCTGACCCTCGGCCTGCTGGAGGCCGCCGACCGGGTCGTGGCCGTGGAGATCGACGACGTGCTCGCCGGCGCGCTGCCGACGACGGTCGCCGCGCGCCTGCCCGACCGGGCCTCGCGTTTCTCGCTGGTGCACTCGGACGCGATGCACGTGCGGGAGCTCCCCGGGCCGCCGCCGACCGCGCTCGTCGCGAACCTGCCGTACAACGTCGCCGTGCCGGTGCTGCTGCACATGCTCGACCGCTTCCCGTCGATCGAGCGGACGCTCGTCATGGTCCAGGCCGAGGTCGCCGACCGGCTGGCCGCCGGCCCCGGGAACAAGGTGTACGGCGTGCCCTCGGTGAAGGCCAACTGGTACACCGAGGTCAAGCGGGCCGGATCGATCGGCCGCAACGTCTTCTGGCCCGCGCCGAACGTGGACTCCGGCCTCGTCTCCCTGGTGCGGCGGACCTCGCCGGTGGCGACGACCGCCACCAAGGCCGAGGTCTTCGCGGTCGTCGACGCCGCCTTCGCCCAGCGCCGCAAGACGCTGCGCGCCGCGCTCGCCGGCTGGGCCGGATCACCGGCCGCGGCGGAGGAGGCGCTCGTCGCGGCGGGTGTGGCGCCGCAGGCGCGCGGCGAGTCGCTGACGGTGGAGGAGTTCGCGCGGATCGCGGAGGCGAAGAAGTGAGCGTCACGGTACGGGTGCCGGCCAAGGTCAACGTCCAGCTGGCGGTCGGCGGGGCGCGCCCCGACGGCTTCCACGACCTGGCCAACGTCTTCCTGGCGGTCGGCCTCCACGACGAGGTGACGGTGCGGCCGGCCCCGTCCCTGAGCATCACCTGCTCCGGCCCGGACGCGGGGCAGGTCCCCCTGGACCGTACGAACCTGGCCGCGCGGGCCGCGGAACTGCTGGCGGCCCGGCACGGCATCTCGCCCGACGTCCACATCCACATCGCCAAGGACATTCCCGTCGCCGGCGGCATGGCGGGCGGCAGCGCGGACGGCGCGGGCGCGCTGCTCGCGTGCGACGCCCTCTGGGGCCTCGGCTCCTCCCGTGACGAACTCCTCGCGATCTGCGCCGACTTGGGCAGCGACGTGCCGTTCAGCCTGGTGGGCGGGGCGGCGCTCGGCACCGGCCGCGGTGAGCGGCTGACCGCACTGGAGGTGGGCGGTTCGTTCCACTGGGTGTTCGCGGTGGCGGACGGCGGGCTCTCCACGCCCGCCGTGTACGGGGAGTTCGACCGGCTGAACGAGGGCCGCGCGGTTCCGGAGCCGGTGGCCTCGGCCGCGCTCCTCGACGCGCTGCGCACGGGCGACGTCCTCGCGCTGGCGGACGCCGTCTCCAACGACCTCCAGCCGGCGGCCCTGTCGCTGCGTCCGTCGCTCGCGGACACCCTCGCGGTCGGTGTCTCCGCGGGCGCGCTGGCTTCCCTGGTCTCCGGCTCCGGCCCGACGACGGCGTTCCTCGTCAAGGACGAGGACGCTGCGGAGGCGGTGGCGTCGTCGCTGCTCGCGTCGGGCACGTGCCGGGCCGCCCGGGTCGCGGGGGCGCCGGCGGCGGGGGCGAGGGTCGTCACGGGCGGAGCGTGACCGCGGCGTCGTGAGGCGTGGCGCTGCGCGGGGCCGTTTCCCCACGCCGCCCTTCCCGAACCGGGCACCGCCCGCCCCCGCCACCGGGCTCCGCCCGGTGTTTACGGGGGCTACTCCTCCCATGGCCGCCGGGCCGCAGGGGAGATTGAGGGCACGGCCGAAGGCCGTACGGGGCCCGGGGCTTGCCCCGGTTCGGGAAGGGGCGGGTAGGGGGAGACGGCCCCGCGCAGCGGCCCACGCCCGCACGCGGCCCCCACCCCGGCCTACATACTCACCGCCCACCTGAGTACGAGCGCTCTCCCGCCCGCCCCCGCCGCCCCGGCACGGTAATCCGCATGGGAACCAGTGTTCGTGAGCTCGCCGCCGCCGCACCCGGCGGCAGGGACCGGTACATCGATCTGTTGAGGGTCGCTTCGCTCGGGACCGTCGTCGCCGGGCACTGGCTCATGGCGGCGGTCACCGACGACGGCATCGGGAACCTTCTCGCCGTCGTGCCGGAGCTGCAGCTGCTCACCTGGGCCCTTCAGGTGATGCCCGTGTTCTTCTTCGTCGGCGGGTTCTCGCACGCCCTGTCCTACCGGTCGCTGCGGCGTCGGCATCCGGACCGGTCCGTGTACTCGGTGTTCCTGCGCGGCCGGCTCCAGCGGCTTCTGCGGCCCACCATGGCGTTCGTCCTCGTCTGGGGCGCCGCCGCGCTCGTCGTGCAGCTGCTCGGCGGGGGCGGCGGGATGACCGGGGTCGCGCTGCGGCTGGTGACGCAGCCGCTGTGGTTCATCGGGATCTACCTCGCCATGGTCGCCTTCACCCCGCCGCTGCTGAAGCTGCACGAGCGGTTCGGCTGGGGCGCGTTCGGCGCGCTCCTCGGCGCGGCGGCGGCAGTGGACGTGCTCCGGTTCGCCGCCCATGTGCCCTTCGTCGAGTTCCTGAACTTCGCCTTCGTCTGGCTCGCCGTCCACCAGCTCGGTTTCCTGCGCGCCGACGGGCGCATCCGGATGCCCGCCGCCCTGGCGGCGACGGGTCTCGCCGGGGCCGCCGCGCTCGTCGCACTCGGGCCGTATCCGCTGTCCATGGTCGGGATGCCCGGCGAGAAGATCTCGAACATGGCCCCGCCGACCTTCGCCCTGCTTCTTCACGGGCTGTGGCTGGTCGGCGCGGTCGAGCTGCTCAAGGGGCCGGGCGGACGGTTCGTGGCACGGGCCCGCGTCTGGCGGGGTGTGGTGGCCGCCAACGGGGTCGCCATGACCGCCTTCCTGTGGCACCTCACCGCCATGCTGGGCGTCTACGGGGCGATGATCGCCGCCGGGCTTCCGCTGCGTGCTCCGGCGTCGGCGGCCTGGTGGGCCCAGACGCCGCTGCGCATCGCCGCCGCGGCCGGGCTGACCGCGCTGCTCGTCGCCGCGTTCCGCAGGTTCGAACGGCCCGTGCGGAGCGCCGTCGCACCGGTGCCGGGCACCGGGCCGATCGCCGCCGTGGGGATCACGCTCTGCCTGTTCGGCGTCCTGGGCCTCTCCATGGTCGGCTTCGGCGGGCTGCTCGAAGGCAGGACGGCGATGCTGGTCGCGGTGCACGTCAGCGCCCCCGCCGCCGTCGCCATGGCGCTCGGCGGCTGGCTGCTGGTGGAACGCGCCGGACGGGGCAGCCACGCCTGACAAGTAGGCTGGGAGGTCGATCGTTCCCCCTGTCAGGAGAGAAATGGCCGTCAACCTGGTCAATGTCGAGGCAGTCAGCAAGGTGTACGGAACACGCGCCCTGCTCGACGGCGTCTCCCTCGGCGTCTCGGAGGGAGACCGTATCGGCGTCGTCGGCCGCAACGGCGACGGGAAGACCACCCTCATCCGGTTGCTCGCCAAGCTCGAGGAGCCCGACACCGGCCGGGTCACCCAGAGCGGCGGCCTGCGGCTCGGCGTGCTGACGCAGCACGACTCGCTCGACCCGGAGGCGACGATCCGGCACGAGGTCATCGGAGACCTCGCGGACCACGAGTGGGCGGGCAACGCCAAGATCAGGGACGTGCTGACGGGGCTGTTCGACGGGCTCGACCTGTCCGGCTTCCCGCAGGGGCTCGACACCGTCATCGGACCGCTGTCCGGCGGCGAGCGCCGCCGTATCGCGCTCGCCAAGCTGCTGATCGCCGAGCAGGACCTGATCGTCCTCGACGAGCCGACCAACCACCTCGACGTCGAGGGCATCGCCTGGCTCGCCCGGCATCTGCAGACGCGCCGCTCCGCGCTCGTCTGCGTCACCCACGACCGCTGGTTCCTCGACCAGGTCTGCACCCGCATGTGGGACGTGCAGCGCGGTGACGTGTACGAGTACGAGGGCGGCTACTCCGACTACGTCTTCGCACGGGCCGAGCGGGAGCGGATCGCCGCGACGGAGGAGAGCAAGCGGCAGAACCTGATGCGCAAGGAGCTGGCCTGGCTGCGGCGCGGCGCCCCCGCCCGTACGTCCAAGCCCCGCTACCGCATCGAGGCGGCGAACGAGCTGATCGCCGACGTGCCGCCGCCGCGTGACACGTCCGAGCTGATGAAGTTCGCGTCCGCCCGGCTCGGCAAGACGGTGTTCGACCTCGAGGACGTCACGGTCCAGGCCGGCCCGAAGGTGCTGCTGAAGCACCTGACCTGGCAGCTCGGCCCCGGCGACCGCATCGGCCTGGTCGGTGTCAACGGCGCGGGCAAGACCTCACTGCTGCGCACGCTCGCCGCGGCGGCCGAATCCGGCGGCGAGGAGCAGCCGGTGGCGGGCCGGGTCACCGTCGGCAGGACCGTACGGCTCGCCTACCTCTCGCAGGACGTCACCGAACTGCCGCCCGCGTTGCGCGTGCTGGAGGCGGTCCAGCAGATCCGCGACCGGGTCGACCTCGGCAAGGGCCGGGAGATGACGGCGGGCCAGCTGTGCGAGCAGTTCGGCTTCGGCAAGGAGAAGCAGTGGACGCCCGTCGGCGACCTGTCGGGCGGTGAGCGGCGCCGGCTCCAGCTGCTGCGCCTGCTGATGGACGAACCGAACGTCCTCTTCCTCGACGAGCCCACCAACGACCTCGACATCGAGACCCTGACCCAGCTCGAGGACGTTCTCGACGGCTGGCCCGGCTCGATGGTGGTCATCTCGCACGACCGGTTCTTCCTCGAGCGGACCACGGACCGTACGTTCGCGCTGCTCGGCGACGGCACACTGCGGATGCTGCCGCGTGGCATCGACGAGTACCTGGAGCGCAGGGCGCGGATGGTCGAGGCCGCCGTGCCGACGCCGCCGCCCGCCCCGTCCGGAGCCGTCAAGGAGAAGTCGGCGGCCGACGCCCGCGCGGCGAAGAAGGAACTCCAGCGGATCGAGCGGCAGCTCGACAAGGTCTCCGACAAGGAGACCAAGCTGCACACACAGATCGCCGATAACGCCACAGACTTCGAAAAGGTCGCCAAACTGGACGCGGAGCTCCGTGAACTCGCCGCCGAGCGCGAAGAGTTGGAGATGCGCTGGCTCGAACTGGCGGAAGACGCCTGACCGGCGGCCCCCCCGCCGCCCGTAGAGAAGCCGTGCAGAGCGCGTAACAACCCCATCACGGCCCGGTCCTCCCTTGGGAACAGGGGAGGACCGAGCCCGCTCTCCGCTTGTCACGGGTGATACAAAGAAGGCCCGCTCGACTGATGCAGAACAACGGGGTTCGTGTCCGAATCACTCCTTCCGGTCGATGCGCTTGCCGGAGGAGCGGGGGAGTTCGTCCGGGCAGCAGACCGTACGAAGGGGGAAGCGCAGATGGGGCAGCCGCCGCCGTCCGGTCAGGCACGGCCCGCGGGCCGGTGGCGCGGGGTTCCGCGCCCGCCCGCGTATCCGCCGGCCACACCCGTGCACCGCAGCCGTCCGTCATGCACGCCGGCCCACGCGCTCCCGGCGGCGGCGTCGTCACCGCACCGGACCCTCGCCCTGTGCGGGAGGCGCCGTCCCGGTGACCGCGCCCCCGGGCGGTGAGGAAGATGCCGCTGAACACCGTGACGGCTTCCGGCAGATGAACGCGGTCCGGGGCTTCCGGACATCCCCCACTCCTACTCGCATCTCCCACCCATGAGGTAGTACGCCATGACGCAGCCCCCGAACCAGCCCCCGCAGGGAGGCTTCGGAGCCCCCCAGGATCCTCAGCAGGGAGCCCCGCAGCAGCCCCAGCCGCCCGCGCAGCCGCCGCAGATGCCGCCCGCCCCGCAGGGACCGCCGCCCGCGGCGCCTCCCGGTGCGCCGGCGCCCGGCTACGGCTACCCGCAGCAGCCTCCCGGCCAGCCGGGCTACGGACATCCCCAGCAGCCGGGCCCGTACGCGCAGCAGCCGGGCCCGTACAACCAGCAGCCCGGCGCGTACAACCAGCCGGGTCCGTACGGCGGCTACCCGACGCAGCCGCAGTACCCGGGTGCGCCGGCACCGGGCGGCGGCGGAGGCTTCTTCAAGGGGAAGACGGGCATCATCGTGGCCGCGTCGGCCGCCGCGCTGCTCCTTGTCGGCGGTGGTACCTGGTACGTCGTCAGCAGCGGTGACGACAAGGAGGACAAGCCGACCGTCAGCAAGTCCAGCGACGACCCGAAGCCGACCGGCTCCGCGTCCGTCGACCAGGGCGACGGCAGCGGCACCGGACGCGAGGGCGACGAGGACCTGAACGCCGGCCGCAAGGACGGCGAGGCCAAGGTCCTGTTCCTGACGAAGAACGACGTCGACCTGCCCCGCAACGGCGCCGAGGTGTTCGGCCCGTGGGTGGCCGGCGACACGGTCGTCAAGGCCATGTACCGGGAGGTCGCCGGCTACTCGGTGACCGACGGCAGCAAGAAGTGGAGCGTGCCGCTGTCCGCCGAGGTGTGCTCGGCCCCGGCGCAGACCTCCGCCGACGGCAAGATCGTCGTCGGTGTCAAGGACGGCCTCACCGAGAAGGCCAAGTGCAACGACCTCCAGATGATCGACCTGAAGACGGGCAAGGCCGGCTGGAAGAAGCCGATCCCGAAGGCGTCCGGCGCGTTCGCCTCCCTCTCCGACTTCACCCTGGCCATCAGCGGCACCACGCTCGCGGTGGGCGGCAGCGGCAACTCCTACGGCTTCTCGATGGCCGACGGCAAGCAGCTCTTCGGCAAGCCGGGCAGCGGCTGCAAGCCGTTCGCCTTCGCCGGCGGCCCCAAGCTGCTGGCCGGTGCGAGCTGCCCCACGGACGACTACGACAAGCCGAAGCAGCAGCTCCAGGAGATCGACCCCGCCAGCGGCAAGCCCAGGTGGACGTACAACACCCCCGAGGGCTGGGAGATCGACAAGGTCTACTCGGCGAGCCCGCTGGTCATCTCCATCACCCAGCGTAAGCCGGAGAAGAAGTGGTCGATCATCGCGCTGACCGACAACGGCAAGCTGCGCTCGCAGATCTCGGGCGGCAAGAACGACAAGTTCCAGCCGCGCTGCGGCGGGGCGTTCGTCATCTTCGGCCAGAACCTCGAGGGCTGCACCGGTGTCGCCGCCGACGCGAAGCACTTCTACATGGCGACGGAGACCGAGTACGGCAAGGCCAACGAGCTCGTCGCCTTCAGCCTCGACAGCGGCAAGGAAGCCTGGCGCGCGCCGGCCGGCGCTGAGCGCAAGATGACGCCGCTGCGCATCGAGGGCGGCAACGTCCTCGTCTACATGCAGCCCTCGTACGACACGGGCGGCGGTGTCGCCACCGTCGCGCCGACCGGTGGGGCGCCGAAGATGCTGCTCCAGCACCCGGCCTCGACCGCCGAGATCGAGAACTCCTTCTACTCCCCGAAGATGGCGTACGCGGACGGCCGGTTCTTCATCGCCAGTGGTCGTGTGAGCGCGCCCAACGACAAGGCCGAGAAGGAGACGAAGACCATGATGGGCTTCGGCCAGTGACCGATTCCGCCGTCGTAGGACCCACCTTCCGTCCCCCAGAGGTAAGCAAGCCATGACGCAGCCGCCGCCACCGCCCAGTCAGCCGCCCGGCCCGCCGAACCAGCCGCCCGGCCCGCCGAACCAGCCCCCGAGCCAGCCGCCCGGCCCGCCTTCGGGCGGTGGCTACGGCCTGGCGAAGGAGCCCCAGCAGCCGGCCGGCGGGTACGGCACCCCCGCGCCGCAGCCGCAGAGCCCCGCGCCGGGAGCGCCCTACGGCTATCCGCAGACGCCCCCTCCCGCCGAGCCGGGCTACGGCTATCCCCAGACGCAGCCGCAGAGCCCTGCGCCGGGAGCGCCCTACGGCCACCCGCAGCACGGCGCTCCCGGGCAGCCCGCCTACAGCGCCCCGACGCAGCCGATGATGCCGCAGCCGGCCGTGCCCTCCGGGGGCGGCGGACTGCTGAACAAGACGCAGCTGCAGATCGTCATCGCCGCGTTCGTCGCCATCGTGCTGATCATCGGCGGCGGCTTCCTGTACTCGTCCACCAAGGACGACGGCGGCAAGCAGGACGAGGCGAAGAACAGCTCGGGCGGCACCGAGGGCGGCAAGGGTGGCAAGGGCGACGACGCCCCGGCCGCCGCCGACGGCCCCGGCAAGGAGAAGGCCCCGGCCGACACGGCCTCCAAGGTCGCCTTCCAGCTGCCGATCCCCGCGCGCTTCGACGTGACGGGTGTGCCGGGCTCCTGGGTCACCGACAAGGCGTTCGTCAAGACGAGCGTCAACTCGATCGTGGCCCACGACGTGGCCAAGGGCACCGTGCTGTGGACCCTTGACCTGCCCGGCCAGGTGTGTGCCGCCTCGCGTCACACGACCGAGGACAACAAGACCGCGGTCGTCTTCGAGGCCACGAAGCGGGCCAAGGGCGACAAGGGCTACCCGCCGTGCTCCGAGGTCGGCGTCGTCGACCTCACCGCCGGCAAGCTGCTGTGGAGCAAGTCCGTCACCGGCGGCTCGAGCGGTGACCAGAAGGCCCGCTTCGACCAGGTCACCCTCAGCGGCAACACGGTGGCGGCCGGATACCTCGGCGGCAGCGCCGCGTTCGACCTGACGACCGGCGCCATCCGCTGGAAGCCCACGGTCGACGCGCAGGAGTGCCGGGACATCGGCTACGGCGGCGGCAAGGCGCTCGTCGCGGTACGCCGCTGCGGCTCGTACGACAACGCCCAGGTGACCATCCAGCCGCTCAACCCGGAGAACGGCACTCCCCTCTCGTCCTTCAAGATGCCCGCCGGTGTCGAGGACGCGCGGATCGTCTCCTCCGACCCGCTGGTCGTCGCCGCCGACGTCGGTGACACGGGAACGTTCGGCATCTCGGACTTCTTCTCGATCGACGGCAAGACCGGGAAGCTGCGCGCCAGGATCGCGGCGCCGGGCGACAAGTACCTCGCGAGGTGCTCCGCCAGCGACGGCGTCGAAGGCTGCCAGTTCGTGGTCGTCGGCAACGGCAAGATCTACCTGCCGACGGAGGAGCACGAGGGAACGGGCGAGTCCTACTCCCGCACCAACGAGATCATCGCCTTCGACCTGGCGACCGGAAAGGCCGTCAGCGGCCGGGCGGACGCCGGTGAGGGCTACCACTCGCTGCCGCTGCGCATGGACGGCGGCAACATCATCGCCTACAAGTGGCCCCCCTACGACAAGGGCGGTCAGGTCGTCAGCATCAACGGCGCCACCCTGAAGGAGACCGTCCTGCTGGTGAACCCGGCGGACAAGACGGTGCGGGACGCCGAGACGAGCTTCGTGGAGTCCGGCTCGGAGTACCACTTCAAGAACGGGCGGCTGTTCATCGCGGACGACACCTTGAGCGAGCCCGACACGGGCAGCTCGAGCTCGTCGAAGTTCATGGCGATCTCCTTCGGCCCGAAGAGCTGATCCGCTCCACCGCATCACCGCTCCACCGCATCACCGCACCGCGGCCCGGTCCCTCGCAGACGCGAGGGACCGGGCCGCGGTCGTATCCCTGACCGTCTTCCTGACGCCTGCTCTCAAGTGGCCCTGTTTGGTGAAGAATTCGGCATTCCGGGGGGCTTCTGCCGAGTTAGGGGCGCGCAATGTCGAACAAGCGTGTACCTTGCCGGGACTGACGGGCTAGCCGTGGAGGGCCGGGGGGCCGACTCCAGCGGGACGGGGGTTGCTCGATGGGCGTTCGGCTCATGGTGGTCGACGACCACAGGCTGCTCGCGGAGGCGCTCGCCTCCGCGCTGAAGCTGCGCGGGCACCGGGTGCTCGCGGCGGCGGCGCCCGCGGCCGGAGCAGCGGACCTGGTGATAGCCAGGGCCCCGGAGGTCTGCCTGCTGGGCACGGCGACACCGGCGGAGCCGGGCGCCTTCGACCCGGTCGTCCGCATCAAACGGGAACGGCCGCAGGTGGCGGTCGTGGTCCTCGGACCGGTACCCAGTCCGCGCGGGATAGCGGCCGCGTTCGCCGCCGGGGCGTCCGGGTACGTGCGCCACGACGAGCGCATAGAGGGCGTGGAGCGGGCGCTCGTGAAGGCGCGGTCGGGAGAGGCCGTGGTGGCGCCGCTGCTGCTCCAGGGCGCGTTCGCCGAGCTGCTCAATCCGGCCGCGCAGCCTGACGACGAGGGCCAGCGGCTGCTCCAGCTGCTGACGCCGCGCGAGGTGGAGGTGCTGATGCGGGTCGCAGAGGGCGAGGACACCAGGCTGATCGCCGTCGGCATGGGCATCGCGCCGAGCACGGCCCGCACCCATGTGCAGCGGGTGCTGATGAAGCTGGGCGTGGGGTCCCGGCTGGAGGCGGCGGCGCTCGCCGCCCGTACCGGCCTGCTGGACCGCGCGGCGTACGGGACACCTCCCGGACCCGGGGCGGCCCACTAGGGCCCGGCGGGCCGACGGCCCGCCTGCGGGGTCACGTCCGGGACCGTGGACGCTCCTTGGTGCCTTTTGTTTGTTTGCCCGCAGGGGCCCGATCGGGGCCGGCCTGCGGCTCACCCATTGACCGGGCTGTTGAGTTGTGGTTTCTTGTGTTCGGTTCTGTTGGATGGGAGTGGTGAGGGAGCTCCGTGTGAAGAAGACGTCGACCCGGCTCGCCGACGGTCGTGAGCTGCTCTACTACGACTCGCGCGACGACGCCGTCCGCGACGCCGTCGACCTCCGGCCTCTCGAGGCCGTCTCCACCACGGCCGAGATCCGGCACGACGAGCTGCTCGGCGACCGGGTCGCCATCGCCTCGCACCGTCAGGGCCGCATCTACCACCCGCCCGCCGACGAATGCCCGCTGTGCCCGTCGCGCGACGGCCGCCTCAGCGAGATCCCGGCAGCCGACTACGATGTCGCCGTCTTCGAGAACCGCTTCCCCTCACTCGCCGGTGACTCGGGCCGCTGCGAGGTCGTCTGCTTCACCTCGGACCACGACGCGTCCTTCGCCGATCTCACCGAGGAGCAGGCGGGTCTGGTCCTCGAGGCGTGGACGGACCGCACGGCCGAGCTCGCCGAACTGCCCCAGGTCAAGCAGGTCTTCTGCTTCGAGAACCGCGGCGCAGAGATCGGCGTCACGCTCGGGCACCCGCACGGGCAGATCTACGGCTACCCCTTCGTGACGCCGCGCACCGAGCTGATGCTCCGCTCGCTGGCCGCCCACCGGGCGGCGACCGGCGGCAACCTCTTCGACGACCTCGTCCGGCGGGAGCGCGAGGAAGGGGCGCGGGTGGTGCTGGAGGGGGAGCACTGGATCGCCTTCGTGCCGTACGCGGCGCACTGGCCGTACGAGGTGCACCTCCATCCGAAGCGGCGGGTGCCTGACCTCCGGGCGCTGGACGACGCGGCACGCACAGAATTTCCACGGATCTATCTGGAACTCCTGAGACGCTTCGACCGGATCTTCGGGCCCGGCGAACCGCCCACGCCGTACATCGCCGCCTGGCACCAGGCGCCGTTCGAAGGCGAGGGAAGGGACGCCTTCGGTCTCCATCTCGAGCTTTTCACCATCCGCCGCACTTCCGGCAAGCTGAAGTTCCTCGCCGGTTCCGAATCCGGTATGAGCGTGTTCATCAACGATGTGCCGCCGGAGGCCGCGGCGATGCGACTGCGAGAGGTAGCGAGCGAGTGAGCAAGAAGTACCTGGTCACAGGTGGTGCGGGATACGTCGGCAGCGTCGTGGCGCAGCACCTTCTGGAGGCCGGTCACCAGGTGACCGTGCTCGACGACCTCTCCACCGGATTCCGCGAAGGGGTGCCCGAAGGAGCCGGGTTCGTCGAGGGCCGCATCCAGGACGCCGCCCGCCATCTGGACGCCTCGTACGACGGAGTGCTGCACTTCGCGGCCTTCTCGCAGGTCGGCGAGTCCGTCGCCCGGCCGGAGAAGTACTGGGCGAACAACGTCGGCGGCACGATGGAACTGCTCGCGGCCATGCGCTCCGCGGGCGTGCGCACCCTGGTCTTCTCCTCCACCGCCGCCACCTACGGCGAGCCGGTCTCCACCCCCATTACCGAGTCCGACCCGACCGCGCCCACCAGCCCCTACGGCGCCACCAAGCTCGCGGTCGACCACATGATCACCGGTGAGGCGGCTGCCCACGGCCTCGCGGCGGTCTCGCTGCGGTACTTCAACGTCGCCGGGGCCTACGGCGCGTACGGCGAACGCCACGACCCCGAGTCGCACCTGATCCCGCTGGTGCTCCAGGTCGCCCTCGGCCGGCGCGAGTCGATCTCCGTCTACGGCGACGACTACCCGACCCCGGACGGCACCTGCGTCCGCGACTACATCCACGTCGCGGACCTGGCGGAGGCCCATCTCCTCGCGCTCGACGCCGCCACCGCCGGTGAGCATCTGATCTGCAACCTCGGCAACGGCAACGGCTTCTCGGTGCGCGAGGTCATCGAGACCGTACGCGAGGTCACCGGCCACCCGGTGCCCGAGGTCGTCGCGGAGCGACGGGGCGGCGACCCCGCCGTCCTGGTCGCCTCCGCCGCGAGGGCCCAGGAGCGCCTGGGCTGGAAGCCGAGCCGTGCCGACCTGGCCGGCATCGTGTCCGACGCCTGGGCATTCGCCCGCAGGAGGGAGAACGGGTCATGAGTTCCACGGGCGAGGGTGTGTGGGCGGCACCCGGCAGGGTGAACCTGATCGGTGAACACACCGACTACAACGACGGTTTCGTGATGCCCTTCGCGCTGCCGCACACGACGGTGGCGACCGTCTCGCGCCGCGACGACGGCGTGCTGCGGCTGACCTCCACGGACATGGACGGCGGACCGGTCGAGCTGCGCGTCGACGACCTGGCCCCCGGCGGCCCCGGCGGCTGGACCGACTACCCCGCGGGCGTCGTCTGGGCGCTGCGCGAGGCCGGCCACCAGGTCGGCGGCGCCGACATCCACTACGAGTCGACCGTGCCCACCGGCGCCGGTCTCTCCTCGTCCGCGGCGATCGAGGTCGTCACCGCCCTCGCCCTGAACGACCTGTACGAACTCGGCCTGGAGCGCCGGCGCACGGCCCGCCTGTGCCAGCGCGCGGAGAACGTCTACGTCGGCGCCCCGACCGGCATCATGGACCAGACGGCCTCCGCGTGCTGCACCGAGGGCCACGCCCTGTACCTGGACACCAGGGACCTCTCCCAGCGGCAGATCCCCTTCGACCTGGCCGCCCACGGGCTCGAACTCCTCGTCGTGGACACCCGGGTGAAGCACGCCCACAGCGACGGTGAGTACGGCAAGCGGCGCGCCGGCTGCGAGGCGGGAGCGGCGGCGCTGGGCGTGAACGCCCTGCGGGACGTCCCGTACGACTCGCTGGGCGAGGCCCTCGGCCGTCTCGACGACCCGGAAGTGCGCTCCCTGGTCCGGCACATCGTCACCGAGAACCACCGGGTGGAGCGGGTGATCGCCCACCTGGAGGCCGGTGAGGTCAGGGCCATCGGCCCGGTGCTGACGGAAGGGCACGCCTCGCTGCGTGACGACTTCCGGGTCTCCTGCCGGGAGTTGGACCTGGTCGTGGACACGGCGCTGGCGGCCGGCGCGCTGGGTGCACGGATGACGGGCGGCGGTTTCGGGGGCTCGGCGATCGTCCTGACGGAGACGTCCGCCTCGCCGCTGGTGGCGAAGTCGGTCGAGGAGGCCTTCGCGGCGTCCTCGCTGGAGCAGCCGCGCGTCTTCACCGCCGTCCCGTCGGCGGGGGCCCGCCGCCTGTCCTGACGGCCGCGCTCCGAGGGAGTGGGCCGGGAGGAACCCGGGCGGGCCGGGTGGCCAGGGGTGCGCCCGGCCCGCCCGCGTCGTTTTCTGTTCGCCGGCCGGCCAGAAACCATCGCCGCTCGGCCACTCAGGTGTCGATTCGGAACATCGGCCACACCCTCGGCAACGCCGCCGATCAGTTCTGTGAATTCCCTTCCGCCACCGCCGCCCGTCCGTACTCTGAACCACAGCACCGGTGGGGGCCGGTGTCGATCAGGGGGCGAGACAGCCGGGTACGGCGCCCGGGGCGGGGTATCAGTCACAGCACGGCGGCGGCCGGGCGATGCGCTGTACCCTCCGTCCCCCGGGCGGCGTACCCGTGCCGGTCCGTCCTCCGACACTGGGGGTGTCCTGTGGTTCGTATCCGGGTCCTGGTCGTGGACGACCACCGAATCTTCGCCGAGTCGCTCGCCGCGGCCCTGGCGGCGGAGCCCGATGTGGAGGTCGCCGCGGCAGGCAGCGGCCCCGCGGCGCTGCGCTGCCTGGAACGCGCCGCGGCGGAAGGCCGCAGGTTCGACGTGATGCTCGTGGACGCCGACCTGGGGGCGTCTTCGGCGGTGCCGCCGCAGAGAGCCGCCCCGGTCACCCGTGCGGTGCCGGAGACCGGCGCGACTCCCGTCGTCGACGGGATCTCCCTGGTCGTGGGCGTCCGCTCGCTCCAGCCCGCGCTGCGCTCCGTCGTCCTCGCGCAGAAGGACGACGCCCGGCGCGCGGCCCTGGCCCTCCAGGCGGGCGCCTCGGGCTGGATCGCCAAGGACTGCTCGCTGCAACGTCTGCTGGCGGTGATCCGCGGGGTGCTGCGGGACGAGACGCACCTGGCGCCGGCGCTGCTCACCGGCGTACTGCGGGAGATGACCGCGGCCCGCAAGCACCGCACGGAGAGCGAGCGGCTGGTGGAGTCGCTGACCCCGCGCGAGCAGGAGGTACTGCGCTGCATGGTCGCGGGCCTGGGGCGCAAAGCCGTCGCCGAGCGCCTCTTCCTGTCGCCGCACACCGTTCGTACGCATATGCAGAACGTACTGGGGAAGCTGGGCGTGCACTCCACGCTCGCCGCCGTGGCGCTGGCCCGCCGGGCCGGGGTGGGGCCCGCCGATCTGGGCCCAGGACCGGCCCTAGCCGGGGATGTTGTCGAACGGGGCGGTCAACTGGCGTAGCAGCGCGGCCAGTTCCGCGCGCTGGGCGCCCGAGAGCTCGGAGAGGATCGCCCGCTCCTGGGCGAGCAGTCCGGCCAGCGCCTGGTCCGCGCGGTCGCGGCCCTCCGGCGTCAGCCGCACCAGGACGCCGCGCCGGTCGCTGGGGTCCGGCAGCCTCTCGACCAGGTTCTTCTTGGCGAGGCGGTCGATGCGGTTGGTCATCGTCCCGGAGGTCACCAGTGTCTGGGTGAGCAGCTGGCCGGGCGAGAGCTGGTACGGGGCACCGGCCCGCCGCAGCGAGGTGAGCACGTCGAACTCCCACGGCTCGAGCTGATGCTCCGAGAACGCGATGCGACGGGCCCGGTCGAGGTGGCGGGCGAGCCGGGAGACGCGGCTGAGCACCTCGAGCGGTTCCACGTCGAGGTCCGGGCGCTCACGGCGCCATGCTGCGACCAGTCGATCGACCTCGTCCTCCATGTCGATCAGTGTAGAGGGTCTGTCGACATGAAGTCTCTTGACATCAAGATATATTTTTGTTGACTATTGGGCATGGTCGGGCCGGAACCAGCTTCCGTTTCGGCTTTCCGTTCCTGCGAGGGGGACTTCACCATGCATTCCGCGCCCACTTGGGACCCAGAGCAGTATCTCCGCCACGCCGGGCACCGCACCCGTCCGTTCCTGGACATGCTCGCCCGCATACCCACGCTGCCCGCCGTCGGCCGGCCCGCCCGGATCGCCGACCTCGGCTGCGGGCCCGGCAATGTCACCGCACTGCTCGCCGACCGGTGGCCCGACGCGCACATCACCGGATTCGACCTCTCCCCGGAGATGCTCGCCCAGGCCGAGAAGGAGCACGCGGGCACCACGGCGGGCGGCGGCTGGCTGGACTTCCGGCCCGCCGACGCCGCGCACTGGACCCCGGACGAGACCTACGACCTCATCGTCTCCAACGCGGCCCTCCAGTGGGTGCCCAACCACCCCGAGTCGTTCGCGCGCTGGCTGGACGGTCTCGCCCCCGGCGGCACCTTCGCCTTCCAGGTCCCCGGCAACTTCACCTCGCCCAGCCACGCCCTGCTCGGCGAGCTCTGCGAGACCCCGCAGTGGCGCGCCCGCCTCGGCGACCACGGCCGGCGCTACGTCCACATCCTGGAGCCCGCCGACTACCTCACCCGCCTCGCCGACCTCGGCTGCGACGCGGACGCCTGGGAGACCACGTACCTGCAGCTCCTCGGTGGCGAGGACCCGGTTCTGGACTGGGTCAAGGGCACCGCCCTGCGACCGGTGCTCACCGAGCTCGCGGACGACCCGGCGGCGCAGGAGGAGTTCCTGGCCCAGTACCGGGACCTGCTCCGCAAGGCGTACCCGCCGGGCCCCCACGGCACGGTGTTCCCCTTCCGGCGGATCTTCGCCGTCGCGCGCAAGGTGTCGTGACGAGCAGTCGGGGTGCCCCGTCCGGTTCGTCGCGCCGCTCGCAACGTGACCGGCCGGTGACGGACCGGCCCGGGAGCAGCGAAACGCCCCGCCACCTGGCAGGTGGCGGGGCGTCGGTGC
Source organism: Streptomyces kurssanovii (assembly GCF_040677245.1). Classification (NCBI taxonomy): domain Bacteria; kingdom Bacillati; phylum Actinomycetota; class Actinomycetes; order Kitasatosporales; family Streptomycetaceae; genus Streptomyces; species Streptomyces kurssanovii. The sequence continues at coordinate 118,474 of NZ_JBFAQK010000012.1, read as the reverse complement.
TTCGGCCGGACCGGGGGCAGCGGCCCCCGATCGGGATCAGATGATGTCGCGGTAGGTGTTCCAGCCGGTACCCAGCTTGACCTTCGGCTTGAAGGTGCCGACACCGGTACCGGAGTAGCGGAACAGCTCGCCCCTCGAGTTGGCGGCGAGCAGGTCGGCCTTGCCGTCACCGTCGATGTCGCCCGGGGCCGCCAGCTTGTTGAACTGCTGCCAGCCGGTGCCCAGCTTGACCTTCGAGCGGAACGGCGACGAGGCAGAGCCGGTGCCCTTGTACAGGTAGAGCGTGCCGGCGGGCGTACGGGCGAGCAGGTCCGCCCGGCCGTCACCGGTGTAGTCGCCGGCGCCGACGAGCTCGTTGAACGCTCCCCAGCCGCTGCCGATCTTCTGCTTGGCCGCGAAACGGTCACCGGTTCCGTAGCCGCGGTACAGGTAGAGGTTGCCGGACCCGTCGCGGGCGAGCAGGTCGCCCTTGCCGTCGCCGCTCAGGTCGCCGGGACCGACGAGCATGTTGTACGCGTCCCAGCCGCCACCGACGGCTGCGCCGTCGCTGTAGAGCGTGCCGGCGTAGGTGAACATCAGCGACGGGATGTTGCCCGGGGTGAGGTTCGAGGCCAGCGTGAGCTTCTTGACGCCGGCGAAGTCTCCGGTCCCGCCGATCAGCTGGCGAGCGGCCAGGGTGCCGTTGTTGCGGCCCCAGTAGTAGTAAAGAGAGTCGCGGGTGTCGATGCCCATGATCTCGGACTTGCCGTAGTTCGGGTTGCTGCCCGCTCCGGCGAACAGGGACGCCCACTCCCAGCCCGTGCCGACCGCGTCGCGCTGGGCGAAGTTGCCCGTGCCGTCGCCCCAGTAGATGTACAGGCTGCCGCCGGGGGTGCGGGCGAGGAGGTCGGCGAAGCCGTCTCCGTCCCTGTCGTCGGTCGCGACGAGCTGGTTGTAGATCTGCCAGCCGCCACCGATCCTGATGCGGCCCTTGAACGGACGCGCCATGTCGCCGGTCGCGCCGTAGAAGTACAGGTCGCCGGAGGCGGTCCGCGCGACGAGGTCGCCCAAGCCGTCGCCGTTGTTGTCGTTGAGGCCGACGATCTGGTCGTAGCCCTGCCAGCCGCCACCGATCTCGATACGGGCGGCAAAGGGTGCGGTGAGGCTGCCGGTGCCCCGGTAGAGGTACAGCTGACCATCCGGGGTACGCGCCACGAGGTCCGCGTGACCGTTGCCGTCAAGGTCGCCCACCGCGACGACCTTGTTGTAGACCTGCCAGCCGTTGCCGCTCCAGGTCGTGCCCAGGCTCGTGCCGCTGTAGGTCTGGTGCAGGCTCAGCATGCCCGTCGGCGACAGGGAGAGGATCTCGGCGCTGCCGTCGGCGTCGAGGTCCCCGACGGGGATGATGTCCTGTTCCTGCTCGTAGTCGAGGAAGAAGTCCTGCGGCTCGCCACCCGTGAGGGGGTGGAAGACGAGCTGACCGCTCGGGACGCGGTAGATCAGGTCGCTCAGACCGTCACCCGACACGTCGGAGCGGGGCTTGGCGACGTCCTGCGTGCCGTACCGCGGCTCACCGGTGGCAGCCTTTCGCTCCGGCACCTCGGCCGTGGGCAGCCGGCCGGAGCCGGCGTCCGGCTTGCTCAGCTCGATCTTGGGCTGAGGCGGTACACCGTCGGCCGCCGAGGCCGTCCCGGCCAGCAGCATGCCGGCCGAGACGGCCAGTGCTGTGCAGGTGACAAGGCGGCGTGCCGCCCGGCTACGCACGGTTGCGGCGCGGCCGGATTCCACTGAAGTCAAAGTCCCCCCCTGGGGAAATGTCGTGAGTTCAACCTCGTGACGAGGGACAAGCACTCATCAAGACCAACAGGAGGGGGCCATGGATGTACGGAAAACGCGATCAGTTCTTGCGGTGACCTATCAGCCTCGGCTTCTGCTCCAGACCGTCGAGCCCGTGCCACGCCAGGTTCACCAGATGCGCGGCGACCTCCGCCTTCTTCGGGCGGCGGGCGTCGAGCCACCACTGGCCCGTCAGGGCCACCATGCCGACGAGCGCCTGCGCGTACAGCGGGGCCAGCTTGGGGTCGAAGCCGCGGTTCTTGAACTCCATGCCCAGGATGTCCTCGACCTGCGTGGCGATGTCGCTGATGAGCGACGCGAACGTGCCCGTCGACTGGGCGACGGGCGAATCCCGCACCAGGATGCGGAAACCGTCCGTGTACGTCTCGATGTAGTCCAGCAGCGCGAAGGCCGCCTGCTCCAGCAGCTCACGCGGATGCCCGGCCGTCAGCGCACCCGTCACCATGTCGAGCAGCTGGCGCATCTCGCGGTCCACGACGACCGCGTAGAGCCCCTCCTTGCCGCCGAAGTGCTCGTACACGACCGGCTTCGACACCCCCGCCTTGGCCGCGATCTCCTCGACGGACGTGCCCTCGAAGCCCTTCTCCGCGAAAAGGGTGCGGCCGATGTCCAGCAACTGCTCACGGCGCTCCGCGCCGGTCATGCGCACCCGCCGGGCGCGCCTGCCGCCCGACGCCCTGGTCTTGTCCGGACTGCCGATACTTCCGTCACTCGCCACGATGTCAATCATGCCGCGTTGACGGCGTCGTCCTCGCGGCGGGTTTCGCCGCGGCCGGAGTCGTCGCGGCGGGCGTCGAGACGGGACTGCTGCGGCCAGCGCACGTCGTACGCCCAGCCTGCCTTCTCGAACCAGCGGATCAGCCGCGCGCTGGAGTCGACCTGGCCGCGGAGCACACCGTGCCGGGCGCTCGTCGGGTCGGCGTGGTGCAGGTTGTGCCACGACTCACCGCAGGAGAGCACCGCCAGCCACCACACGTTCCCCGAGCGGTCACGGGACTTGAACGGACGCTTGCCCACGGCGTGGCAGATCGAGTTGATCGACCAGGTCACATGGTGCAGCAGCGCCACACGGACCAGCGAGCCCCAGAAGAAGGCGGTGAACGCGCCCCACCACGACATCGTCACCAGGCCGCCGACCAGCGGCGGGATCGCCAGCGACAGGATCGTCCAGTAGATGAAGTCGCGCGAGATCCGGCGGAGCGCCGGGTCCTTGATCAGGTCCGGTGCGTACTTGTGCTGCGGCGTCTGCTCCTCGTCGAACATCCAGCCGATGTGCGCCCACCACAGGCCCTTCATCAGCGCCGGGACGGTCTCGCCGAACCGCCACGGGGAGTGCGGGTCGCCCTCGGCGTCGGAGAACTTGTGGTGCTTGCGGTGGTCGGCCACCCAGCGCACCAGCGGTCCCTCGACCGCCAGCGAACCCATGATCGCCAAGGCGATGCGGAGCGGCCGCTTCGCCTTGAACGAGCCGTGGGTGAAGTAGCGGTGGAAGCCGATCGTGATGCCGTGGCAGCCGATGTAGTACATGGCCACCAGCAGGCCCATGTCGAGCCAGCTCACGCCCCATCCCCAGGCCAGGGGCACCGCCGCGAGGAGCGCGAGGAAGGGGACCGCGATGAAGAGGAGCAGAGTGATCTGCTCGACCGACCGCTTGCTGTCGCCGCCGAGGGTGGCGGTGGGGAGCGGGGAGTCCGGAGTGCCGGCTACGTCGTCCAGCAGATCAGGGCTTGTGGTCATGAGGCTTCCCTGGAGGTGGGGAGAGAGGGGACGGACGCCTGGCTACGGATCCGTAACCTACGGCGACGTAAGTATGGCAGTGCGCGGCGGCACGGCAAGAGACCTGTGGACAACGCCGGGAAAACGGCCACCTATCCTGGGTGGCGTCGGACAGCGCGGTCCGCAAGCCTCCAGTACCCCTCCAGACGTGCTCAAACACTGCAAGGAGCCGCACCTGTGAGCAGTGCCGACCAGACCCCCACCGCCAGTGCAGAACTGCGTGCCGACATCCGCCGACTGGGCGATCTTCTCGGCGAGACCCTCGTCCGCCAGGAGGGTCCGGAGCTTCTCGACCTCGTCGAGCGGGTCCGCGCCCTGACACGCACCGACGGTGAGGCCGCCGCCGAGCTGCTGGGCGACACCGACCTGGAGACCGCGGCCAAGCTGGTCCGCGCCTTCTCCACGTACTTCCACCTCGCCAATGTCACCGAGCAGGTGCACCGCGGCCACGAGATGCGCGAGCGCCGCGCCGCGGAGGGCGGGCTGCTGGCCCGCACCGCCGACATGCTCAAGGACGGCGACCCCGAGCACGTACGCGAGACCGTCAGGAACCTCAACGTACGGCCGGTCTTCACCGCGCACCCGACCGAGGCCGCCCGGCGCTCCGTGCTCAACAAGCTCCGCCGCATCGCCGAGCTGCTGGAAACCCCGGTCATCGCCTCCGACCGGCGCCGCCACGACCTGCGCCTGGCCGAGAGCATCGACCTGATCTGGCAGACCGACGAGCTGCGCGTCGTCCGCCCCGAGCCCGCCGACGAGGCACGCAACGCCATCTACTACCTCGACGAGCTGCACGCGGGCGCCGTCGGCGACGTCCTCGAGGACCTCGCCGCCGAGCTGGAGCGCGTCGGCGTCGAGCTGCCGCCCGGCACCCGGCCGCTCACCTTCGGCACCTGGATCGGCGGCGACCGCGACGGCAACCCGAACGTCACGCCCGCCGTCACCTGGGACGTGCTGATCCTCCAGCACGAGCACGGCATCACCGACGCCATCGAGGTCATCGACTACCTGCGCGGACTGCTGTCCAACTCCATCCGCTACGCCGGGGCCACCGAGGAACTGCTCGCCTCGCTGCAGACCGACCTCGAGCGGCTGCCCGAGATCAGCCCCCGCTACAAGCGCCTCAACGCGGAGGAGCCCTACCGGCTCAAGGCCACCTGCGTCCGCCAGAAGCTCGTCAACACCCGCGAGCGCCTCGCCAAGGGCACCCCGCACGAGGAGGGCCGCGACTACCTCGGCACCGCCGAGCTGATCAGCGACCTCACCCTCATCCAGACCTCGCTGCGCGCGCACCGCGGCGGTCTCTTCGCCGACGGCCGCATGGACCGGGTCATCCGCACCCTGTCCGCGTTCGGCCTCCAGCTCGCCACCATGGACGTCCGCGAGCACGCCGACGCCCACCACCACGCCCTCGGCCAGCTCTTCGACCGGCTCGGCGAGGAGTCGTGGCGGTACGCGGACATGCCGCGCGACTACCGGCAGAAGCTGCTCGCCAAGGAGCTCCGCTCCCGGCGGCCCCTCGCGCCCACCCCGGCACCGCTGGACGCCGCGGGACAGAAGACCCTCGGCGTCTTCCACACGGTCAAGGAGGCCTTCGAGCGGTTCGGCCCCGAGGTCATCGAGTCGTACATCATCTCGATGTGCCAGGGCGCGGACGACGTGTTCGCCGCCGCGGTCCTCGCCCGTGAGGCCGGCCTGATCGATCTGCACGCGGGCTGGGCCAAGATCGGCATCGTGCCGCTGCTGGAGACCACCGACGAGCTGAAGGCCGCGGACGTCATCCTCGAGGGCATGCTCGCCGACCCCTCCTACCGCCGGCTCGTCTCGCTGCGCGGCGACGTCCAGGAGGTCATGCTCGGCTACTCCGACTCGTCCAAGTTCGGCGGCATCACCACCAGCCAGTGGGAGATCCACCGCGCCCAGCGCAGGCTGCGCGACGTCGCCCACCGCCACGGCGTGCGGCTGCGTCTCTTCCACGGCCGCGGCGGCACCGTGGGCCGTGGCGGCGGCCCCTCCCACGACGCGATCCTCGCGCAGCCCTGGGGCACGCTCGAGGGCGAGATCAAGGTGACCGAGCAGGGCGAGGTCATCTCCGACAAGTATCTGATCCCGTCCCTGGCCAGGGAGAACCTCGAGCTGACGGTCGCCGCCACGCTCCAGGCGTCCGCCCTGCACACGGCGCCCCGCCAGTCCGACGAGGCGCTGTCGCGCTGGGACGCGGCCATGGACACCGTCTCCGACGCCGCGCACGCCGCCTACCGCAGGCTCGTCGAGGACCCGGACCTGCCGGCGTACTTCTTCGCCGCCACCCCCGTGGACCAGCTCGCCGAACTGCACCTCGGCTCGCGGCCCTCGCGCCGTCCCGACTCCGGCGCCGGCCTCGACGGACTGCGGGCCATCCCGTGGGTGTTCGGCTGGACGCAGTCGCGGCAGATCGTGCCGGGCTGGTTCGGTGTCGGATCCGGCCTCAAGGCGCTGCGCGAGGCCGGTCTGGACACCGTGCTCGCGGAGATGCACGGCAACTGGCACTTCTTCCGCAACTTCATCGCCAACGTGGAGATGACGCTGGCCAAGACGGACCTGCGGATCGCCCGCCATTACGTCGACACGCTGGTGCCGGAGAACCTGAAGCACGTCTTCGAGACCATCGAGGCGGAGCACGCGCTCACCGTCAGCGAGGTGCTGAAGGTGACGGGCAACGACGAACTGCTCGGCTCCAACCCGGTGCTCCAGCAGACGTTCGCCATCAGGGACGCCTACCTGGACCCGATCTCCTACCTCCAGGTGGCGCTGCTCAAGCGGCAGCGTGACGCGGCCGAACGCGGCGAGGAGGCGGACCCGTTGCTGGCCCGCGCCCTGCTGCTGACAGTCAACGGCGTCGCGGCCGGCCTGCGCAACACCGGCTGACGCCGGGTGCATGAAGGTGCCCCCGCCGACCGCTGACATGCAGCGGACGGCGGGGGCACCGTCGTTCAGGCACCGCGTTCAGGCACCGTCGTTCAGGCGCCCTCGTTCACGTGCTGTCGTTCAGGCACCGTCGTTCACGGTTCCGTCGTCAGGCACCGTCGCGTTCACGGTGCCGTCCGTTCAGTGCTGACGGCCGGCCGTGCGGCGTCGCGCCAGCAGGTAGCCGCCGGTGGCGACGAGGGCCGCGGCGGCGGCCGCGAGCGCGCCGATGGGTGCGCCGTTGCCGGTCTCCGCCAGGTCACCGGCCGCGTCGTCGGCGGACGGCGAGGAACCGTCGCCGCCGGCGGGCGCGGAGGCGGCCGGGCTCGAGGAGTCGGGCGCGCCCGGGGTGCTGCCCGGCTCATCGCCGGGCTTGTCGGACGGCGTCGCGGACGGCTTGTCGCTCGGCTTGTCGCTCGGCTTGTCGGAAGGCTTGTCGGACGGCTCGCCCGGACCGGACCCCTCCGCCGGGCAGGTGTGCGACAGGTTGAACTTCTTCAGGTCGCCGCCCTTGACCTCGGCGGTGACAGCGGTGAGCGTGGCCCCCGGCTCCGAGGCGACATAGGCGTGCTTGTCGGAGGGCGGGCCGAACGAGGTGAGGACCTGCTGCCCGCCGGGCTCGAACGTCACCGTCAGCTTGACGAAGACCGACTCGTTGCCGGGCAGCACGAAGTGCCAGCCGTCCTTGCCGTCCGGGACACCGGGGCAGTTGTCCTCCTGCGGAGCTGCCCCGTCCTGCGTGGTGGCGGTACGCGGAAGCGGCTGACGCAGCTCCACGGTGTACGGATCGCTGCCGGTGGCGAGCGCCGGGGCAGCGCCTGCGACGAGGAGCAGAGAAGCCGCGGCGGGAAGCGCTGCGGCTGCCCAGCGGGTCCTGAGAATGGGCATTGAGATACCTCTGGGGCAGGTGAAGGGGAGGGGCCGTGGGAGGTGGCGGCTCAGCGTCCTGTGAACCGGCGAACCAGTCAAGAGGTGAAGTGCCGCATGCGCCCCAAGAGTTCCCGCTCATCCCGATAGTCCGGATAACGATCAGGTGAATGCGCCGTTCCGCTACGGCACTTGTGCCCGCCGACCGCGCTCACAGCGCCAGGAACGACGCCAGCAGCATGGCCCCGCCCAGGCCCGCCGCACCCCACGCGAGCCGGGTCAGCCGCAGCCCGCCACCGATCACCAGGGCCGCGAGCAGCAATGCCCCGCCCAGGGGAACCCACGCGTACAGACCGCCCGCCGGGCCCGTGCGCACCGCCTCGACCGTGCCGGGCTTCAGGACGACGGCCAGCGTGACGCCTTTCTTCACCGCGACGGACTTCTCGATCGTCACGTCCGCGCGGTCGGGCGCCGGAGCCTTCGGCGTGTAGGCGCCGGTGCAGGTGTCGTCTTCGCAGCGGGAGACGGTGAGCGTGCCGTGCTCACGCCCCTTGGACAGCAGGATGTGCTGGGCAGTGCCCCATGACGACCAGAAACCTGCGATCAGCAGCAGAAGGGCGACGAGCGCCATCGCCGCGTTTCGGGCGTGGACCAGTATCCGGCCGGAGGAGTTCCGCTTCATGGGCCGCGATCCTTGGCCATGGGGCTACGCCGGGTCAACTCCGGCTGGTCGGGAAGCGGCCTCCTGGCCCGGGCGAGCTGGACGCTCGGCCACCCCGGTTCGCGCGTAGGGGCGCCTGATCGGTGCAGGCGGGCAACGTCCCCGCTGCTCGCGGCAACTCTTCGGCGAAGACCGGAGCTCCTCCGAAATGGGCGCACGTGGACGGACTTCGGGACGTACGCGTCCGACAGCTGACCGGTCGCCGTACCCGGCCGCCCGGGTCGTCAGGAGTTGTACGTCCCCTGCGCCCGCTCCAGGCCGTCGATCACCAGGCACTCCACCGCGTCGGCCGCGCGGTCCACGAAGTAGTCCAGTTCCTTGCGCTCCGCCGAGGAGAAGTCCTTCAGGACGAAGTCCGCCACCTGCATCCGGCCCGGCGGCCGGCCGATGCCGAAGCGCACCCGGTGGTAGTCCGGGCCCATCGCCTTGGTCATGGACTTCAGGCCGTTGTGCCCGTTGTCCCCGCCGCCCAGCTTGAGCCGCAGCGTGCCGTAGTCGATGTCCAGTTCATCGTGGACGGCGACGATGTTCGCCGTCGGCACCTTGTAGAAGTCGCGCAGCGCCGTCACCGGGCCGCCGGACAGGTTCATGTACGACATCGGCTTGGCCAGGATCACCCGCCGGTTCGACGGCCCCGGAGCACCGATCCGGCCCTCGAGCACCTGTGCCTGGGTCTTCTGGGCACGCTTGAACGAGCTGCCGACGCGCTCCGCCAGCAGGTCCGCGACCATGAAGCCGACGTTGTGGCGGTTCGCCGCGTACCCGGGCCCGGGATTGCCGAGACCGACGATCAGCCAGGGCGCGTTCGTGTCGGACATCTGTGCTGCGTCTCCTCGTAGAGATGGCCGTGAACAGGGGAACGGGGTGGCGGGCCGCAGCCCGCCACCCCGTCGACAGTCGTCAAGCTCGAGAAGAGCTTACGGCTCAGGCCTCCGCGGCCTCTTCGCCAGCGCCCTCGGCACCCTCGGCGGCCGGCTCCTCGGCCTGCGCGGCCAGGATCTGCAGGACGACGGTGTCGTCCTCGACGGCCAGCGTGGTGCCGCTCGGAAGGGTGATGTCCTTGGCGAGGACGGAGTCACCGGCCGAGAGGCCCTCGATGGAGACCGAGACGGACTCGGGGATGTGCGTGGCCTCGGCCTCGACCGGCAGGGCGTTCAGCACGTGCTCGAGCAGGAACGCGCCGGGGGCCAGGTCGCCCTCGGTGTGGACCGGGATCTCGACGTTGACCTTCTCGCCGCGCTTCACGAGGAGCAGGTCGACGTGCTCGATGAAGCCCTTCAGCGGGTCGCGCTGCACGGCCTTCGGGATGGCCAGCTCGCTCGTGCCGCCGAGGTCCAGGGAGATCAGGACGTTCGGGGTACGCAGGGCGAGCAGCAGCTCGTGGCCCGGCAGCGTGACGTGGACCGGGTCGGTGCCGTGACCGTACAGAACGCCGGGGACCTTGCTGTCGCGGCGGATACGGCGGGCAGCGCCCTTGCCGAACTCGGAACGGCGCTCGGCGGTGAGCTTCACCTCGGACATGTGCACTCCTCGTATTGAGCAGAAATCTGGTGGCGGTCACCCGGCCACGACAGGCCTGCTACGAAGAGCGCGTCGATAACGGACCGCCGCACGAAAGTGCGGCCTCCCTCGCCGAGCAACTTCGACAGTCTACCCAGCACGCTCCCTCAGCCCAAAGTGGATCACTCCGGCATGCGCAAGGCCGCCCCGCGCGATGCGGGGCGGCCTACGAGGAACGTTACGCCGGGCCGTTACGCCCGGCCGTCGCGTCCGTCCGTCACGCCTGCTCCTCGAAGAGGCTCGTCACGGAGCCGTCCTCGAAGACCTCACGCACGGCACGGGCGATCGTCGGCGCGATCGACAGCACCTTGATCTTGTCGAGCTCCAGCTCGCCGGGGGTGGGGAGGGTGTTCGTCAGGACGAACTCGCTCACCTTCGAGTTCTTCAGGCGGTCCGCCGCAGGCCCGGACAGGATGCCGTGCGTCGCCGTCACGATCACGTCCTCCGCGCCGTGCGCGAAGAGCGCGTCCGCCGCGGCGCAGATCGTGCCGCCCGTGTCGATCATGTCGTCGACCAGGACGCAGACGCGGCCCTTGACCTCGCCGACGACCTCGTGGACGGTCACCTGGTTGGCGACGTCCTTGTCGCGGCGCTTGTGGACGATCGCCAGCGGCGCGTCCAGCCGGTCGCACCAGCGGTCGGCCACGCGCACACGGCCGGCGTCAGGGGAGACGATCGTCAGCTTGTCGCGGTCGACCTTGGCGCCCACGTAGTCGGCGAGCACCGGCAGCGCCGACAGGTGGTCCACGGGGCCGTCGAAGAAGCCCTGGATCTGGTCCGTGTGGAGGTCCACCGTGAGGATGCGGTGGGCACCCGCGCACTTCAGCATGTCCGCGATCAGACGGGCCGAGATCGGCTCACGGCCCCGGTGCTTCTTGTCCTGGCGGGCGTAGCCGTAGGACGGGATGATCACGGTGATGCTGCGGGCGGAGGCCCGCTTCAGGGCGTCGATCATGATCAACTGCTCCATGATCCACTTGTTGATCGGCGCCGTGTGGCTCTGGATCAGGAAGCAGTCCGCACCACGGGCGGACTCCTGGAAGCGGACGTAGATCTCGCCGTTGGCGAAGTCGAAAGCCTTCGTCGGGACGAGGCCGACACCCAACTGGTGTGCAACCTCCTCGGCCAGCTCGGGGTGGGCGCGGCCGGAGAAGAGCATCAGCTTCTTCTCGCCGGTCGTCTTGATCCCGGTCACAGCACTGTCTCCTCAGACGTGTTCTCTGGTCGCGGAGTCAGGGCACCAGGGTCCTGGACGCGAGCCAGCCGAATTTTGTGTGCACGTATCACGGTACGCCGAGTTCGACGCAGCCGTTTTTGGTCAGTTCTCCTCGGCGACCTGTTCCGTTGCCGCCGCGGCAGCCTGGGCGGCCGCGCTTCCGGGGCGCTTGCGAGCCACCCAACCCTCGATATTCCGCTGCTGGCCGCGGGCGACGGCCAGCGAACCGGCCGGCACATCCTTCGTGATCACGGAGCCCGCGGCGGTGTATGCACCGTCCCCGACCGTGACAGGAGCCACAAACATGTTGTCCGAGCCCGTCTTGCAGTGCGACCCGATCGTCGTGTGGTGCTTCGACTCCCCGTCGTAGTTCACGAAGACGCTCGCGGCGCCGATGTTCGTGTACTCGCCGATCGTCGCGTCGCCCACGTACGACAGGTGCGGCACCTTCGTGCCCTCACCGATCGACGAGTTCTTCATCTCGACGAACGTGCCCGCCTTGGCCTTCGCGCCGAGGCGCGTACCGGGCCGCAGGTAGGCGAACGGGCCCACCGAGGCGCCCTCGCCCACGGTGGCCGAATCCGCCACCGTGTTGTCCACCCGGGCGCCCGCGCGCACGGTCGTGTTCGTCAGGCGCGAGTTCGGACCGACCTCCGCGCCCTCCGCGATGTGCGTGGCGCCGAGCAGCTGCGTACCCGGGTGCACCACGGAGTCCGGCTCGAACGTCACCGTCACGTCGATGATCACGGAAGCCGGGTCCACGACGGTGACGCCGGCCATCATGGCCTGCTCCAGCAGCCGCTCGTTCATCAGCTTGCGGGCCTCCGCCAGCTGCACCCGGTTGTTGATGCCGAGGATCTCGCGGTGGTCGCCGGCCACGGAGGCGCCGACCCGGTGGCCCGCCTCGCGCAGGATGCCCAGCACGTCGGTCAGGTACTCCTCGCCCTGGCTGTTGTCCGTCCGCACCTTCGTCAGGGCGTCGGCGAGGAGCTGCCCGTCGAACGCGAACACACCGGAGTTGATCTCGCGGATCGCGCGCTGCTCGTCGGTGGCGTCCTTGTGCTCGACGATCGCGGTCACGGCGCCGGTGGCGGCGTCCCGCACGATGCGCCCGTAGCCGGTGGAGTCCGGCACCTCGGCGGTCAGCACGGTCACGGCGTTGCCGTCGGCCGAGTGCGTCGCGGCCAGCGCGGAGAGGGTGGCGCCGGAGAGCAGCGGGGTGTCGCCGCACACGACGACGACGGTGCCGTCAGGTCGGCCGCCGAGCTCCTCGAGCCCCATGCGCACGGCGTGCCCGGTGCCGTTCTGCTCGGCCTGGAAGGCGGTACGGGTGCCCGCGTAGTGCTCGCCGAGGTGCGCCTCGACCTGCTCCCGTGCGTGCCCGACGACCACCACGAGCTGCTCGGGGCCGAGCTCGCGTGCAGCGGACACGACGTGTCCGACGAGCGAACGTCCGGCGATTTCGTGCAGGACCTTGGGAGTCTTCGACTTCATGCGGGTGCCCTCACCCGCTGCGAGGACGACGACGGCTGCCGGGCGGTTGGCGCTCACGGGTATGCCCTTCGGCTTCGGGTGGTGGGACAACCGAAGGATACCGGGGGGTTTCGGGCCGGAAACGAGTGCGGGTCCCGACCGGAGGTCAGGACCCGAAGATGCGCGACCCGGAGGCCGGAGAGCTCCCCCGTCAGGACTCGAACCCGAACAGATGGCACCAAAAGCCACAGTGCTGCCAATTACACCACGGGGGATGGAACGCGCCGGAACCGGACATACCGTTCGGCTGCCGGACCGGCACCACACACTATGCCAGGTGGCCTCGGCGCGACGGTAGGAAAATGACTCGCACCCGCCCGTAGGCTGGAACACATGACCACAACGGGGGCACAGCAGGAGGCCTCGGGTTCGACCGCCCGGGGCCCGCTGTGGTGGAGACGGCGGCGTAGTGCTGCGCTGGACGTGGGACTTGCCGTCGCCTCCGCCGTCGAGTGCGCGCTACAAGGTGTCGGGTTCGCGGATCAGGCCGCGCTGCCCGTGCCGTTGGGCGTGCTGTTCGGGCTGGCGGTCGGATCGGTGCTGGTACTGAGACGTCGGTGGCCGATCGCCGTCGTCCTGGTGTCCATCGCCACCACGCCGGCCGAAATGGGCTTTCTCATGGGGCTCGTCGGGCTGTACACGCTCGCCGCCTCCGACGTGCCGCGACGGATCACGGCGACGCTGGCGGGGATGGCCCTGTCCGCGACGTTCATCGTGACGTTCGTGCGCGTACGGCAGGACGTGGAGGCCGGCGACTACAGCGCACCGTACGTGCCGCTGATGGCCGTCGTCATGTCCCTCGGACTGACGGCCCCTCCGGTGCTGCTCGGCCTCTACATAGGGGCCCGCCGGCGGCTCATGGAGAGCCTGCGGGAGCGGGCGGACAGCCTGGAGCAGGAGCTGTCGCTGCTGGCGGACCGGGCGGAGCAGCGGGCGCAATGGGCGCGCCAGGAGGAGCGGACCCGTATCGCGCGGGAGATGCACGACGTGGTGGCCCATCGGGTGAGCCTGATGGTGGTGCACGCGGCGGCGTTGCAGGCGGTGGCGCTGAAGGACCCGCAGAAGGCCGTGAAGAACGCGGCGCTGGTGGGGGACATGGGCCGCCAGGCGCTGACGGAGCTGCGGGAGATGCTCGGGGTGCTGCGCTCCGGCGAGAGCCGGGTGAGGGCACGGGCGGACGCGCCGCCACTGGCCGCGGTGGGCGCGGCTGCCGCCGCCGCCGCTGCCGCCGCCGCGGAGGACGGGCCGTGCATCGCGGACATCGAGGTGCTCGTGGGCCAGTCGCGGCAGGCGGGCATGGTGGTGGAGCTCGCCGTGCAGGGGGACGCACGGGCGTATCCGCCCGAGGTGGAGCAGACGGCGTACCGGGTGATCCAGGAGGCGCTGACCAACGTCCACAAGCATGCGGCGGGCGCCAAGGTGATGGTGCGGCTGGCGCATCGCGACGAGGAGGTCGCGATGCAGGTGGAGAACGGCGCCCCGGACGCGGCGGGAGGCGCGGCGGACGCCGGGCTGCCCAGCGGCGGCAACGGCCTCGTCGGCATGCGGGAGCGGGTGACCGCGCTGGGCGGGGTCTTCGTGTCGGGGCCGACGGACGCGGGGGGCTTCCGGGTGTCCGCGGTGCTCCCCGACCGCGCGGAGGTCAGCCTGCGCTGAGCGCGGCCCCGGCCGCCCGGCCAGGGCCGGGTGCTCAGCCCTTGGCCGCCCCGGCCGCCCGGCCAGGGCCGGGTGCTCAGCCCGGGGTGAGCCGGGTCGGCCGGACGCCGGTGACGAGGGTGGTCAGGGCCTGGTCGATGTCGGCGCCGAGATACCAGTCGCCGGTGTGGTCGATGCTGTAGACCCGGCCTTCCATGTCCATGGCCAGCACCGCCTGCTGGTCGCCCTCCATGCCGAGCGGTGAGATCTCCGTGTCGAGGGCCCGGCCGAGGTCGGCCAGGGTGCGTGCCAGATGCAGGCCTTCGAGCGGGTCGAAACGCAGCGGCGCCGGCGCGTGCTGCCGTCCCGGCCCGGGCGCGACGACGGTGAGCCCGCCGAACTCCGCCCACGCCTCCACGGCCGCCGGGAAGACCGTGTGCTGATGGCCGGCCGGCGAGACGTGCGCGCGCAGGGTGTCCGCCCAGTGCTCGGCCTGCTTGATGTCCCAGCGGCCTGGCTGCCAGCCCGCATCGCGCAGCGCGGCGTCGACGGCGACGGGGAAGCGGGTGGTGCTGAGGTGGTCGGGCATCGGTCGCGGGTCAGCCGTTCTCGGGTGCGGTCGGGGCGACGGGGCGTACGCCGAAGTGGTCGAGCATCGCGGTGCACGACCGGCAGGGCGGGGCGTAGCTGCCGTGCAGGGGGTCGCCGTCCTCGCGGATGCGGCGTGCGGTGAGCTTGGCATGCTTGAGCGCGCGCCGGGCCTCGCCATGGGTGAGGGGTTTGCGCTGGGCGCGCTTGGAGCGCTGGCTCTCCGCGGCGGTCAGATGGCGGGAGAGCAGGATCGCCTCCGGGCAGCGCCCGGTGAAGCGCTCGCGCTGGCCACTCGTGAGGGTGTCGAGGAAATCCTGTACGAGTGGGTGGAGGACCGGCGGCTGGTCGCCCTTCCCGGCCGTGCACGTGAGCGTCTCGCCGCGTACGGAGAGTGCGGCCGCCACGGCGGGCAGGATTCCGTCACGGCGGTGCCGCAGTCCGGGCGCCTGCCCGGACCCGTCGGCGCTCCAGCTGAGGCGTGGATCACCCGATGTGCTTGGTTGCGCTGTGTGCATGGTGTTGCCGTCCCTCCCGTGCACTCCCCCGTGGTGCGGTAGACAGCCTGCCAAATGGGGTGCCTGGTAAGGAAGCTGGGTAGCTGAAACGTGTCGCCGTGGTGTCGTCCCATGGCCTTTGGGTCACTCGAAAGTGACTCTTCGTTACGGAACCGGAGGCCAGGCAGCCACTATTGCCGCACCGCTTAGGCTGTGCTGAACCAGCCAGAAGCCAGCAGGGGGCAGAACGCCATGACGACAGGTCGGCAAGGCCTGGGGGCAGCTACGGGCCCCGGGGCCGGTGCGGGTACCGCGCCACCGAATGCGGCCTACGCCGGGCAGGTCGTGCACTTCCCGGACCCGGTCCGTGCCTCCCGTCACCCCAGAGGGGTGCGGGTCGACGACGGGGGACACCCGGACTTCTCGCCGTACGCCCGCGCGGCCGCGGAGATCGCCGAGCCTCCCGAGGGCTTCGGCGTGGACGAGTTGCGCCTCACGGACTTCGTCTCCGCGAACGCCGCTCTGGCCGCGCACGGCCACCCCCTGTGGGACACCGTCCCCGCGGTGGCCACGCCCCACGGCTGGACGTGGCACCACGTACCGAACTCGCGGCGGCTGGAGCTCGTGCCCGTCGAGGTGAAGGCGCTGCTGCGGCATCACGGCGGTCTGACGACGGCGGCCGTGGACCACTCCAAGCGGGGCACGCGCCCGCTCCAGGAGACCCGGCCCGCCCACTTCGGCCTGCCGAAGGGCGCCGTCTCGGTGACCGAGCAGCAGCTGCGGCACGTCGAGGAGGATCTCGGCTACCGCCTGCCCGGCGCGTACCGCTCCTTCCTCAAAGCCGCGGGCGGCTCCGCCCCGGTCGGCGCGGCGCTCGACGCGGAGCTGGGTCTGCTGGTGGACCAGCCGTTCTTCACGGTGCGCGAAGAGGCCGCGGTCAACGACCTGGTGTACGTCAACAAGTGCCTGCGGGACCACCTGACCAAGGACTACCTGGGCGTCGCGTTCGTCCAGGGCGGGATCCTCGCGCTGAAGGTGCGGGGCACGGACATCGGTTCGGTGTGGTTCTGCGCGTACGACGACGCCCGCGACCAGGACGGGTGGAACGTGCAGGAGCGCGTGGAGAGACTGCTGCTGCCCTGCGGCGAGGACTTCGACGCCTTCCTGCAGCGGCTCGCGGGCAATCCGCCGGAGCTGGAGACCGTGGCCAATCTGATGGTGGACGGCGGCTTCGCGCGTGCCGTTCCCGTTTCGGGCGAGGGGTGATCGACCGGTGGTGACATTCGCGCAGGCGCAGGAGCGCGCCGAGGAGTGGGTCAACGGCGACGTGCCCGCGTACCAGCACCGTGAGGTGCGGGTCCGGGAGTTCGACCTCGGATTCGTCGTGTGGGCGGAGGACCGCGAGCAGGGGGCCCGTTCCGACGGCGGCCGCCAGCGGCTGGTGATCGCCAGGGACAGCGGTGAGGCGACGCTGTGGCCGGGTCTGCCGGTCGGTGAGGTGATCCGCCGGTACGAGGAGGAGTACGGGGGCACCCAGGACGCCTCCCAGACCGCGGCGCCGGAAGCGCCGCAGCGGATAGACCTGAACCAGACGTCCTTCCTGTTGAGCCCGCCCGAGTGGCTCCAGGACGCGGCGGACAGGATGGGTATCCCCGACCGGCGTTCGTCGTCGGACTCCCCGGCTCCGGCCGGGACTTCCGCGCCGGCCGGACCCGCGGCTCCCGCTGCCGCCGCCGCTTCCGTCTCCGGCGTGGACGAATCGCCTGCCCCCGCCGCCGCGTCGTCGGACGGCCCGGGTTCGATCGGGGGCAACGCGTCGCAGGCGACCGGCAGTTCGGCCGCCTCCTCGCTGTCCTCATCGCCCTCGTCCGCCTCCTCGTCCTCTTCTTCTTCCGCCGCTTCCGCGTCGTCCTCGGCGGGGTCCGGCTGGCCGGAGGCGGGTTCGTCGCCGGGCGCGGACGCGTCGCGGGGCGGATCCGCGTGGCCGAGCGCCGGGGCGGCGGACCACGAGCCGACGGCGTCCGACGGGGTGCCCGCCACGCCGTCCGGCGGCACCGGCTGGACGGACACCAGTTCCGCGGGTCCTGACGACGCGTCCGTGCCGCTGCCGGCCACCGTGTTCGCGCCGCCGGTCTCGCTGGACGACAGCAGCACACCGCCGCCCGTAGGGGCCGACGCGCCCACGGCGCTGATGTCGGGCGGCAGCCAGCTGCCGAGGACCGCGATCGTGCCGGGGCTGGGCGCGCAGCCGCAGTCGGAGCCGCCGCGGTCGCCGCAGCAGCAGCAGACGCCGCCGCCCGCCCCGGGCGCCGGTGCGGCCGACATCGCGGACGCGGCGACGAGCAAGGCCGTCCTACCGCCGCGCGGAGCGCGCGGCGGTACGGGGTCGACGACCCCGCCGCCGCCCGGCGCTCCCGGCACCCCCGGTGCCCGGCCGGGCACCGGCGCGACGCCGCCGCCGTCGGGTCCGGGCGCGCCCGGCGCCCCGGCGGGCGGCTACCTGCCCACCCAGCTCGTCTCGCAGCTCGGCCCCGAAGGTCCGCAGCCTCCCGGTCCGCCGGCGCCTCCTGGTTCGACGCCGCCGCCCGTCGGCGGGGTGCATCAGGCCGCGACGATGCTCGCCGGTCCCGCGCAGATGGGTCCGGGGGCTCCGCAGCCTCCCGGCCCGCCCGGTCCGCCGAGGCCGCCGGGTTCGACGCCGCCGCCTCCCGGTCCACCCGCGGCTCCCGGTTCGACGCCGCCTCCTGGTTCGACGCCGCCGCCCGGTGGCGGGGTGCATCACGCGGCGACGATGCTCGCCGGTCCCGCGCAGATGGGTCCGGGGGCTCCGCAGCCTCCCGGCCCGCCCGGCTCGCCGCCGCCCCCCGGTTCGACGCCGCCGCCCGGCGGTGGGGTGCATCACGCGGCGACGATGCTCGCCGGTCCCGCGCAGATGGGTCCGGGGGCCCCGCAGCCTCCCGGCCCGCCCGGCGCCCCCGGTCCGGTGCCGAACGCGCCGCAGCCTCCGATGGGCGGCGGCCGTCCGCCGTACGGCTACCCGCAGCAGCCCACCGGCGTGCCGACGGTCGGCCCCGGCTATCAGGCCGTCCTGCGCTACCGCGCGCCCGACGGGTCAGAGGCCCAGCTGATCCGCCGCTCCGCGCCGGGCACGCCGCACCCGGAGTGGCAGATCCTGCACGAGCTGCGCGCGATGAACGTGCCGCCGCAGCAGGTGCTGGAACTGCACACGGAGCTGGAGTCGTGCGAGCTGCCGGGTGCGTACTGTGCCCGGATGATCCGCGAGACATGGCCGCAGGCGCGGATCACGTCGATCGCCCCGTACGGCAGGGACCATGCCTCCCGTCAGCAGGGCATGCAGCAGCTGCTCGCCCACCAGGGCGAGTTGCACCAGGTCGCGGACGGGCCGGCCCGTCCGGCGCCGGTGCGTGCTCCGTTGCCGCAGGTGCCTCCGGCTCCGCCGATCCCGCCGGAGGGCGTGGCGCAGGAGCTGGCGGGCGCGTTCGGTCCGCAGGGTCTGTGCCGGTTCGACCAGCGGGCCGTGTCGCGTCAGGGTGTGCCGGAGGTCGTGGCGGCGACCCTGGTGTGGGCGGGTCTGCCGGGCGACTTCAACCCGTTCTTCTGGGCGCAGCCGGCCCAGCCGGTGGTGCCGACGCTGGCGGAGCTCGCCGCCCAGCGCCAGGTCCAGCCGGCGTCCGACGCCGGTTCGTACCTGGTGATCGGCAGCGACTTCGGCCGTGCGATCTGCGTCCAGTACGGCACGGCGCACATCGTGGCGGTGCCGGTGGAGTCGGGTCCGGGCGGTCAGCCCGTGGCGCCGCAGTTCGTGAACACGGGCCTGCCCGAGTTCGTGCGCTGCCTGGCACTGCTCGGCCGCATGTGGCGGCTGCGCTTCGGCCTCACCCCGGAGCAGGCGGGCCGCTGGACGGTCGACTTCCAGGCCCAACTGGCGGCCCTGGACCCGGCGGCGCTGTCGTCGCCGGAGAGCTGGTGGTCGGTACTCCTCGAGCAGATGTGGGACGGCCTGCTGTAGGCCGCGCCGCACGACATGCGGGTGCGCCCGGTCCGTGACCCACGGACCGGGCGCACTCGTTCGTGCGCTCGGGTCAGGAGTTCGTCGGCGCCCCCGCCAGGATCGTCGGTTCCAGGTCCTCGTAGCGGCGGCGCTGGACCGTCGCGTCGTTGTCGTAGAGGACGGTCGCGAGCCAGCCGGCGAGGAAGCCGAGCGGGATGGAGACCAGGCCGGCCGTCGTGTACGGGAACCAGTTGAAGTCCTGGTCGGGGAAGACGGACTGCGGGGATCCGGACACCAGGTTGCTCCCGCTCGTCAGGACGAGCGCGGAGACGGTTCCCACGATGAGCGTGGCGAGCAGCCCGGTACGGGTGTAGCGGCGCCAGAAGAGGGTGTAGACGAGCGCGGGCGCCACGGCGGACGCGCCGATGCAGAAGGAGAGGGTCAGCAGCGCCTGGAGGTTCAGGTGCCTGGCGCCGGCGGCGATCGCGATGGCGACGAGGCCGACGCCCGCCGCGGCGGACCTGGCGATGGCCATCTCGGCGCGGTCGGTGAGCCTGGAATCGCGCAGCCCGTGCGCGATCAGGTCGTGGGCCAGGGTGTTGGCGCAGGCCAGGGTGATTCCGGCGACCGAGGCGAGCAGCGTGAGGAAGATCGCGGTGGCCACGGCGGTGAACACGAGCGTCTCGACGGTGTTCGGGTCGGGGCCCATGACGGCCTGGGTGACCATCAGGAACGCGGTCTTGCCCTGCGGGTCCCCGGCGGCGAGCTCCTTGTGCCCGACGAGCGCGGCGGCGCCGAAGCCGATCACGGCGATCAGCAGGCAGGTGACGACGACGATCGACACGGCCCAGGACATGGAGCGCCGTACGGCCTTCGCGCTGCGGGCGGTGAACATGCGCATCGTGATGTGGGGCAGCACCGCCGCTCCGAGCACGACGGTCAGCTGGGTGCTGATCATGTCGATCTCGTCGTCGGCGAACTGGAGCCCCGGCGTGAGGTAGGCGTCCTTCAGTCCGCTGCCTTCCTTGGCGGCGTCGAGCAGCGCGGGCGCGCTGAAGTCGAAGCGGTCGAGGATCAGTACGGCGATGACGGTGGCCGCGCCGAGCAGCACGACGGTCTTGACGATCTGGATGAAGGCGGTGCCCTTCATACCGCCGATCGCCGCGTACGTGATCATCAGCAGGCCGAGGAACACGATCGCCCCGGTCTTGAACCCGTCGGCGTGGAAGCCGAGGACGACGGCGAGCAGGTCGCCCGCGCCCGCCAGCTGGAAGATGACCAGCGGCAGCAGCGCGGCGAGGGTCACGGCCGCCACGGTGATCCGCACGACGGGGCCCGGGGAGCGGCGGCCGAAGACGTCGCCCATCGTGAACCGGCCCGCGTTGCGCAGGGGTTCGGCGAGCAGGAACATCATCAGGACCAGCGACAGCACGGTGCTCAGGGTGAGCGTCATGCCGTCGTACCCGAGGAGCGCGATGATGCCGATGGTGCCGAGGACGGTTCCGGCGGAGATGTAGTCGCCCGCGATGGCGAGCCCGCTCTGCATGGGGGAGAGGGAGCGGTAGCCGGTGTAGAACTCGCCGAGGTCGTCCCGGTCGGGTCCGGTCATCACGCACAGCAGCAGCGTCACGGTGATGACGGCGATGAACGCCATGAGGGACATGGTCTGGGCCTCGGAGCTGAACCCGTTCATGCGCGCGCACCTCCCATCGGCCGCCGTCCGCCGTGCGGGGCCTGCCGCTCGGAGCGGTCGCCGACCGAGGCGACCAGCGGGTCGACGCGCGTGCGTGCGATCCGCTCGTAGACGGCGATCGCGGCGAGCGCCACGGGCAGTTGGACGAGTCCCAGCACCAGTCCGGTCGTGAGACCGCCGCTGACCTCGCCGGTCATCATCGAGGGGGCGTAGGCGGACAGGAGCAGGAAGAGGACGAAGTAGCCGAGGGCGGTGAACGTCGAGACGCGCCGCAGCCTGCGGTAGGCCGAACCGAGGCTTTGCAGTTCGCGGCTGTGCCCGTCGTCGGCCTGGGGGTGCTGTGCGCCCTGCGGCCTGTCCCAGGGCTGCGGTTCGAAGCCCCATGCCGGGTCCGCCGCCTCCTGGCGGTGCCGGCCGGGAGTGCGCGGCTGCGGCGGCGGATCAGGGAAGAGCTGGTGGTGGTACGACATCGTCTTGCTCCTTGCCGCCCAGAGGGTGGGCGGGTGGCGCTGGTGGTCCGCGTACGTTACTCACGGGTATGGCGATGGCGTAAGACCTTCCCGACCAACTGGTATGTCAGTTCGGTGACGATCCTGTGCAGGAGCGAACGGACCGGCGGTAACACCGGCCGAAAGATTCGCCCTTGCCCCGGATGGCCGGAAATCGCCCTGCGCCGTAACGGCGGGGCGCTCTACGCCGTGACCGCCACTCCGACGCGCACGCAAGGCCGGTGCCGGGCGTCGCGAACGCGAGAACGTGCGGCCGGCACGCCGGTCAGTCCGCGTCCGCTCGCACCGGGAACCGTTTGGGCGCCATGAGGACCAGGACCAGCAGCGCGGCCCCCGCCGCTGCCGCCGCCCCCAGGTAGACGTGGTCGACCGCCGCGTCCACCGCCCGCCGCAGGCCGTCGGCGGCGTCGGTCGTCAGCGTGGCCGGGTTCTCCAGGGCGTGGGACACCGAGTCGAGGCTGCCGCCGCCGAGGCGGGAGAGCAGGACCGCGTTGGCGACCGCGCCGAAGAGGGCAGCCCCCATGGACTGGCCGACCTGGCGGCAGAAGAGGACGGACGCGGTCGTGGTGCCGCGCTCCGACCAGCCGACGGTGGACTGCACGCCGACGATCAGGGGGAGCTGGAACAGGCCGAGGGCCGCGCCGAGCAGCAGCATGGCCAGTGCCGGCTGCCACGGTTCGCCGGGGAACGGCAGCAGCGGGAAGGACAGCAGGACGAGCATGGCCGCGGCGATGCCGATGATCGCCGTCAGCCGGAACCCGATGCGGTTGTAGACCCGGTCGGACAGGGCGGCGCTGACCGGCCAGCTCAGGGTCATCACCGACAGGACGAAGCCCGCGGCGATCGGGCCGAGGCCGAGCACGGACTGGGCGTAGGTGGGGAGGAAGACGGTCGGCGCGACCATCAGCAGGCCCAGCGCGCCGAGCGCCAGGTTGACCGCGGCGATGGTGCGGCGACGCCAGACCCAGCCCGGGATGATCGGTTCCGCCGCGCGGCGTTCGACGACGACGGTGACCGCGACGAGGACGGCGCCCCCACCGAACAGCGCCAGCGAGGGTGCGGAGAGCCAGGGCCACGCGGTGCCGCCCTGGACGAGGGCCGTGAGGAGCAGCGCGCCCGTCGCGAAGACGCACAGCGCTCCCGCCCAGTCGACGCGGGGACGGGCCGCCGGAGCGGGACGGGCCGGCTCCACGAAGTAGCGGGCGACGAGGAAGAGCGCGACCGCCCCGACCGGCAGATTGACCAGGAAGATCCAGCGCCAGTCCGCGTAACCGGCGAGCAGCCCGCCGACCGCGGGACCCGCCACCGCCGCCGTCGCCCAGACCGTCGACAGCCTGGCCTGGATCCTGGGGCGTTCCTTCAGCGGGTAGAGGTCGGCGGCGATGGTCTGCACCGTGCCCTGGAGCGCCCCGCCGCCGAGGCCCTGGACGACGCGGAAGGCGATGAGCGCGGCCATGTTCCAGGCGACGGCGCAGAGCAGGGAGCCCAGCAGGAACAGGACGATGCCGGCGATGAGGACGGGCTTGCGGCCGAAGGTGTCGGAGAGCTTGCCGTACACGGGAAGGGTGACGGTGACGGCGAGGAGGTAGCCGGAGAAGAGCCACGAGAAGACGGCGAAGCCGCCCAGGTCGCCGACGATCTGGGGCACGGCGGTCGAGACGACCGTCCCGTCGAGCGCGGCCAGCGCCATGCCCAGCATGAGCGCCGCGACGACTGGGGCCCGCCCGCGGGGTGCGGCCGCGCCCGCCTCGGCTCCGGACAGGCGTTCCGTGCGGCCGGTGCTCCCCATCGCTGCCCCAAGTCCTTTCCGCATGCATCTATTTCTGGGACACCTTCTCACTTGAGGCTGACGCAGGGGGAGGGTGCAGTCTCGTCGTACGCCGGGTCCACCCGTGGGTGGAGTCCCCCTAGGGGCTCCTCCTTACTTCTGCCGGGGGGACGTTCGTCCCGGCGGACGACGTGAAGGCCCGGTGCCGTTCCTTAACTTGTTCTTACGGCCGCAGCTGAGGCCCGCAGTCCGAGCGGTTCCGTCCGGGGGTGGGGAAAACCCCCGGACGAAGACTGCGCTGCGCACCAGCGCGCCGGACCGCTTCCGTCGGAAGACTCGACACATACCCGCGGCGACGCCGTTCGCCGGAACCAGACCGCAGATTTCCCCAGAGCTAGGAGACCTACCGTGACTACGGCTGTAACCACCCCCGCACCCGGGGAGACCGGAGGGCGCACGGCCGTCGCCGCACGGGGGCGGCAGGTCGTCAAGGCGTACGGCAGCGGGGAGACCCGGGTCGTCGCGCTCGATCACGTCGACGTGGACATCGCCCGCGGGCAGTTCACCGCCATCATGGGCCCGTCCGGCTCCGGCAAGTCGACCCTCATGCACTGCCTGGCCGGTCTCGACACCGTCACCTCGGGTCAGATCTTCCTCGACGACACCGAGATCACCGGCCTGAAGGACAAGAAGCTCACGCAGCTGCGCCGGGACCGGATCGGCTTCATCTTCCAGGCGTTCAACCTGCTGCCGACGCTGAACGCCCTGGAGAACATCACGCTCCCCATGGACATCGCCGGCCGTAGGCCGGACGCCGCCTGGCTGAACCGGGTCGTGGAGACGGTCGGACTGGGCGAGCGCCTCAAGCACCGGCCCACCCAGCTCTCCGGCGGCCAGCAGCAGCGCGTCGCCGTCGCCCGCGCCCTCGCCGCCCGGCCCGAGATCATCTTCGGCGACGAGCCCACCGGGAACCTGGACTCGCGGGCGGGCGCCGAAGTGCTCGGCTTCCTCCGCACGTCGGTCGACGAGCTGGGCCAGACCATCGTGATGGTCACTCACGACCCGGTCGCCGCCTCCTATGCGGACCGCGTCCTGTACCTCGCCGACGGCCGCATCGTCGACGAGATGCTCCGGCCGACCGCGGAAGCCGTCCTCGACCGCATGAAGGACTTCGACGCGCGCGGGCGGACGTCATGACCGTCTTCAAGACCTCGCTGCGCAACTTCTTCGCGCACAAGGGGCGCATGGCCCTCTCGGCCGTCGCGGTGCTGCTCTCGGTGGCCTTCGTGTCGGGCACGCTCGTGTTCACCGACACCATGAACACCACGTTCGACAAGCTCTTCGCCGTCTCCTCGGCGGACGTGACCGTCAGCCCCAAGGGCGCCGAGAACACCGAGGCCCCGGCGACCGGCAGGCCGGAGACGCTGCCCGCTTCCCTCGTCGACCAGGTCGGCAAGGTCGAGGGCGTGAAGTCCGCCGAGGGCGCCGTGTCCAGCCTGAGCGTCACCGTCGTCGACTCCGAGAACAAGAACATGGGCTCCACGACCGGCGCCCCGACGATCGCGGCCAACTGGACCAGCAACGACCTCAAGTCGATGGAGATCGCCTCGGGCCACGCCCCCCGCGGCCCCACCGAGGTCATGGTCGACGCCGACACGGCCGACAAGCACAAGCTGAAGCTGGGTGACGAGCTGCGGACCATCGCCGTCACCGGCGACTTCACCGCGAAGATCACCGGCATCGCCTCCTTCAAGGTCACCAACCCCGGTGCAGCCGTCGTCTTCTACGACACCGCCACCGCGCAGCGTGAACTCCTGGGCAAAGAGGGCCTGTTCACCAACGTCATGGTCGTCGCCGACGACGGCGTCAGCGACGAGGTGCTGAAGAAGAACCTGGCCTCCGCGCTGGAGCAGCCGTACAAGCTGGAGACCGCGAAGGAAGCGGCGGACGCCGGCCGTGAGGAGGTCGGCTCCTTCCTGGACGTGATGAAGTACGCGATGCTCGGCTTCGCCGGGATCGCCTTCCTCGTCGGCATCTTCCTGATCGTCAACACCTTTTCGATGCTCGTCGCCCAGCGCACCCGGGAGATCGGGCTGATGCGCGCCATCGGGTCGAGCCGCAAGCAGGTCAACCGCTCCGTGCTCATCGAGGCGCTGCTGCTGGGCCTGGTCGGCTCGGCCGCCGGTGTGGCCGCCGGCGTGGGGCTGGCCGTCGGGCTGATGAAGATGATGTCCGCGGTCGGCATGAACCTCTCCACCGACGACCTGACCGTGAAGTGGACGACCCCGGTGGTCGGCATGGTGCTCGGCATCGTCGTCACCGTCCTCGCCGCCTACATCCCG
Organism: Streptomyces kurssanovii; assembly: GCF_040677245.1. Lineage (NCBI taxonomy): Bacteria > Bacillati > Actinomycetota > Actinomycetes > Kitasatosporales > Streptomycetaceae > Streptomyces > Streptomyces kurssanovii. Next base: position 92,975 of record NZ_JBFAQK010000012.1, on the reverse strand, counting down.
GCGCGCCGCGCCGGGAAGGTCTCGCCCATGGCGGCACTGCGCGACTCGGGCATGCCGGCCGACGGCAGGGCCGGATGGATCCGCGGCGGCATCGGTCTCGTCCTCACCGGCGCCGGCGCCGTGGCTCTGCTGGTCGCCACGCAGGCGGAGAAGGCGAGCGAGGGGTCGATGTTCCTCGGCCTCGGCGTGGTGCTCTCCCTGATCGGCTTCGTCGTGGTCGGCCCGCTCCTGGCGGGCGGTGTGGTGCGGGTGATCAGTGTCCTGGTGCTGCGGATGTTCGGCCCCGTCGGCCGGATGGCCGAGCGCAACGCGCTGCGCAACCCGCGCCGCACGGGAGCGACCGGCGCCGCCCTGATGATCGGCCTCGCCCTGGTGGCGTGCCTGTCGGTGGTCAGCTCCTCGATGGTGGCCTCCGCGACGGAGGAGCTCGACAAGTCGGTCGGCGCCGACTTCATCGTGCAGTCAGCGGGCAACGACGGCCGCCCGATCGTGCCGCAGGCTCAGGAGGCGCTGGAGAAGGCCCCGGGCATCGAGCACGTCACCGAGTACAAGGGTGTCGACGCGAAGATCACCGCCCCTGACGGCACGGCGGAGGACCTGCAACTGGTCGCCGCGGACCCGACGTACGCGGAGGACCTGCGCCGCGAGACGGTGGCGGGTGACCTCTCCGCCGCGTACGGCAAGGACGCGATGTCCGTCGGCAGCGACTACGCGGAGAAGCGTGGTGTGAAGGTCGGCGACACGATCAAGGTCGACTTCAAGAACGGCAGCCCCGCCGATCTGAAGGTCGCCGCGATCACCTCCGACGACACCAACGTCGACAAGGGCGCGATGTACCTGAACATCACGACCGCCGCGCAGTACGTCCCGGCCGAGAAGATGCCCGAGAACATGATCATGTTCGCCAAGGCGGTCGACGGCCAGGAGAAGGAGGCGTACACCGCGCTGAAGAAGTCCCTCGCCGAGTACCCGCAGTACAAGGTGCAGAACCAGACCGACTTCAAGCAGGACCTGAAGGACCAGATCGGGCAGCTGCTCAACATCGTCTACGGCCTGCTGGCGCTCGCGATCATCGTCGCGATCCTCGGTGTGGTGAACACCCTGGCCCTGTCGGTGGTCGAGCGGACCAGGGAGATCGGTCTGATGCGGGCCATCGGCCTCTCGCGCCGCCAGCTGCGCCGGATGATCCGCCTCGAGTCGGTCGTCATCGCCCTCTTCGGAGCGCTGCTCGGCCTCGGCCTGGGCATGGGCTGGGGCACCTCCGCCCAGCAGCTGCTGGCGCTGGAGGGACTGGGCGTCCTGGAGATCCCGTGGCCGACGATCATCACGGTCTTCGTGGGCTCGGCGTTCGTGGGCCTGTTCGCGGCCCTGGTGCCGGCCTTTCGGGCGGGCCGGATGAACGTCCTGAACGCGATCGCGACGGAGTAGCGGCCACGGGTGGGCCCGGTACGGGGGTCCGGTCCCACCCGCACTCCGAACGGCCCCGGGCGTCCGCCAAGGACGCCCGGGGCCGTCGCGCTGCCGGGGCCGTTCGGGTGCCGGGGCCGTCGCGCTGCCGGGGCCGTTCGGCTGCCGGGAGCGCCGGACGCCGGAGGGAAACCTTTCGCTCGCGCGAGTGACATCGGCAGGACGTAGTCTGGAGACCCCCGGCCCGTACGACGTGTCGGGCGCATCGCGTTGTCCACCCCCTTGCTCCCCCTGGACGGAACCCTTCATGAGCCTGCACGGTCTGCTGGACGCCGTCGTACGTGACCCGGCGCTCGCCGAAGCGGTCAAGGCGGCCGGCGACGGCCGCCGTACGCACGTGGACCTGGTGGGGCCGCCCGCGGCGCGCCCCTTCGCCGTGGCCGCCCTGGCCCGTGACGCCGGCCGCACCGTGCTGGCCGTCACCGCCACCGGCCGGGAGGCCGAGGACCTGGCCGCCGCCCTGCGGTCGCTGCTGCCGGGCGAGGGCGTCGTCGAGTACCCGGCGTGGGAGACGCTGCCGCACGAGCGGCTCTCGCCCCGCTCCGACACCGTCGGCCGCCGCCTCGCCGTGCTGCGCCGCCTGGCCCACCCGTCGTCCGACGACCCGGCGGCAGGACCCGTGCAGGTCGTGGTCGCACCCGTACGGTCCGTGCTCCAGCCACAGGTCAAGGGACTGGGCGACCTCGAGCCCGTGGCATTGCGCACAGGGCAGCAGGCCGATCTGAACGAGGTCGTGGAAGGGCTCGCGGCGGCCGCCTACTCGCGGGTGGAACTGGTCGAGAAGCGCGGTGAGTTCGCCGTGCGCGGCGGCATCCTGGACGTCTTCCCGCCGACCGAGGAACACCCCCTTCGGGTGGAGTTCTGGGGCGACGACGTCGAGGAGATCCGTTACTTCAAGGTGGCCGACCAGCGCTCCCTGGAGGTCGCGGAGCACGGACTGTGGGCCCCGCCCTGCCGCGAGCTGCTGCTGACCGCCGAGGTGCGGCGGCGGGCCGCCGCCCTCGCGGAGGCCCACCCCGAGCTGGGCGAACTGCTCGGGAAGATCGCCGAGGGCATCGCCGTGGAGGGCATGGAATCCCTCGCGCCGGTCCTCGTCGACGACATGGAGCTGCTGCTGGACGTGCTGCCGCAGGGCTCGATGGCCGTCGTGTGCGACCCGGAGCGGGTGCGGACACGAGCCGCTGACCTGGTGGCGACGTCGCAGGAGTTCCTCCAGGCGTCCTGGGCCGCCACCGCGGGCGGCGGCGAGGCCCCGATCGACGTCGGCGCGGCCTCGCTGTGGGGCATCGCGGACGTGCGGGACCGGGCGCGCGAGCTGGGGATGATGTGGTGGTCCGTGTCCCCGTTCGCGGCGGACGCCTCCGACCAGGAGGACGACACCGTCAAGCTCGGCATGCACGCCCCGGACGCGTACCGCGGTGACACCGCCCGCGCCCTCGCCGACACCAAGGGCTGGCTCGCCGACGGCTGGCGCACCGTGTTCGTGACCGAGGCGCACGGCCCCGCCTCCCGCACGGTGGAGGTGCTGGGCGGCGAGGGCATCGCGGCACGGCTGGACGGCGACCTGGCCGAGATCACACCGTCGGTCGTCCACGTCGCCTGCGGTTCCATCGACTACGGCTTCGTCGACCCGGGACTCAAGCTCGCGGTCCTCACCGAGACCGACCTGACCGGCCAGAAGGCGGCCGGCAAGGACGGCCAGCGGATGCCGACCAGACGCCGCAAGACGATCGACCCGCTGACTCTCGAGGCCGGCGACTACATCGTCCACGAGCAGCACGGCGTGGGCCGCTACCTGGAGATGGTGCAGCGCACGGTCCAGGGCGCGACCCGGGAGTACCTGCTCGTCGAGTACGCCCCCGCCAAGCGCGGCCAGCCCGGCGACCGCCTCTATATCCCCACCGACCAACTGGAGCAGGTCACCAAGTACGTGGGTGGTGAGGCCCCGACGCTGCACCGGCTCGGCGGCGCGGACTGGACGAAGACCAAGGCGCGCGCGAAGAAGGCGGTCAAGGAGATTGCCGCGGACCTGATCAAGCTGTACTCGGCGCGGATGGCCGCCCCCGGCCACGCCTTCGGCCCGGACACGCCGTGGCAGCGGGAGCTGGAGGACGCCTTCCCCTACGTGGAGACCCCCGACCAGCTCTCCACGATCGCCGAGGTCAAGGAGGACATGGAGAAGACGGTCCCGATGGACCGGCTGATCTGCGGCGACGTCGGCTACGGCAAGACGGAGATCGCGGTCAGGGCGGCCTTCAAGGCGGTCCAGGACGGCAAGCAGGTCGCCGTCCTCGTCCCCACGACCCTCCTCGTCCAGCAGCACTTCGGCACCTTCTCCGAGCGGTACTCCCAGTTCCCCGTGGTCACCCGGGCGTTGTCGCGTTTTCAGTCGGACGCCGACGCGAAGGCGACGCTCGAAGGGCTGAGGGACGGCTCGGTCGACATCGTGATCGGCACGCACCGCCTCTTCTCCTCCGAGACCAAGTTCAAGGACCTGGGCCTCGTCATCGTCGACGAGGAGCAGCGCTTCGGTGTCGAGCACAAGGAGCAGCTGAAGAAGCTGCGGGCCGACGTGGACGTCCTGACCATGTCCGCCACCCCCATCCCCCGGACGCTGGAGATGGCGGTGACCGGCATCCGCGAGATGTCGACGATCACCACCCCGCCGGAGGAGCGGCACCCGGTGCTCACCTTCGTCGGCCCGTACGAGGAGAAGCAGATCGGCGCCGCCGTGCGGCGTGAACTGCTGCGCGAGGGCCAGGTCTTCTACATCCACAACCGCGTCGAGTCGATCGACCGGGCCGCGGCCCGGCTGCGCGAGATCGTCCCAGAGGCGCGCATCGCCACCGCGCACGGTCAGATGTCGGAGTCGGCGCTGGAGCAGGTCGTCGTGGACTTCTGGGAGAAGAAGTTCGACGTGCTGGTCTCCACGACGATCGTCGAGTCCGGTATCGACATCGCCAACGCCAACACCCTCATCGTGGAGCGCGGCGACAACTTCGGCCTCTCGCAGCTGCACCAGCTGCGCGGCCGTGTCGGCCGGAGCCGGGAGCGGGGGTACGCCTACTTCCTCTACCCGCCGGAGAAGCCGCTCACGGAGACCGCGCACGAGCGTCTCGCCACGATCGCCCAGCACACCGAGATGGGCGCCGGCATGTACGTCGCGATGAAGGACCTCGAGATCCGCGGCGCGGGCAACCTGCTCGGCGGCGAACAGTCCGGCCACATCGCGGGCGTCGGCTTCGACCTGTACGTCCGCATGGTCGGCGAGGCGGTCGCCGACTACCGCGCCTCGCTGGAGGGCGGCGTGGAGGAGGAGCCCCCGCTCGAGGTGAAGATCGAGCTGCCCGTCGACGCGCACGTCCCGCACGACTACGCCCCCGGCGAGCGGCTGCGGCTCCAGGCGTACCGGGCGATCGCCTCCGCCACCACGGAGGAGGACATCAAGGCGGTCCGCGAGGAACTCACCGACCGCTACGGCAAGCTGCCGGAGCCCGTGGAGAACCTCCTGCTGGTCGCCGGTCTGCGGATGCTCGCCCGTGCGTGCGGCGTCGGCGAGATCGTGCTCCAGGGCTCCAACATCCGCTTCGCGCCGGTGGAGTTGCGCGAGTCCCAGGAACTGCGCCTCAAGCGGCTCCATCCGCGCACGGTCATCAAGCCGGCCGTCCACCAGATCCTGGTGCCGCGGCCGACGACCGGCAAGATCGGCGGCAAGCCGGTGGTGGGCCGCGAACTGCTGGCGTGGACGGGCGAGTTCCTGACGACGATCCTCGGCTCGTAGCGGACACGGCACCGGCCCTGCCCGGGACATGGCACCGGCCCTGCCCGGGACACGGCACCGGCCCTGCCCGGGACACGGCACCGGCCCTGCCCGGGACACGGCACCGGCCCTGCCCGGGACACGGCACCGGCCGTGCCCGGGCGGGGCACGGCCGGCCGGTGGACCGCGGTCAGAACTCGTCGAGGTCCAGCGCCTGCGCCATCGCGCGGTACCCCGCGTCGCCCGGGTGCAGATGGTCGCCCGAGTCGTAGGCGGGGAGGATGCGGTCCGGGTCGGCGGGGTCGGCGAGCGCGTGGTCGAAGTCCACCACGGCGTCGTACTCGCCGGACGTACGGAGCCAGTGGTTGAACGCCTCGCGCTTGGCCTCGTTGACCGGGGTGTAGTACGAGGATCCCTTGACCGGCGTCAGCGTCGCGCCGATCACCTTGATGCCCTTGGCGTGCGCCTGGCGGATCAGTGAGCGGTGCCCCTCGATCAGCCGGTCGACCGACACCTCGGGGGTCGGCCCGCCGGGGAAGCCCTCCCAGTCGCTGCCCCCGATGTCGTTGATGCCCTCGAGGACGACGACCGTGCCCACGTTCGGCTCGCTCAGCGCGTCGAGCTTGAAACGGGTGACGCCCTTCTCGCCGGCCCAGACCGTGTCGTTGGTGACCTGGTTGCCGCCGATGCCGTGGTTGAGCACGCCGCGTGGCTCGCCGGCGGCCGTGAAGCGCTCGGCCAGCTCGTCCGGGTAGCGGTTGTCGGCGTCGAGGCCGGAACCGACGCCGTCGGTGATGGAGTCGCCGAAGGTGACGACGGCGTCGTCGTGGGCGGCGGCCCCACCGCTCACCTCGACGCCGGAGAGGAAGTACCAGGAGTCGCTGGTCTCCTTGAACGCCGCTCCACTCCGGTCGTAGCGGTGGTCCCCGTCCGCCCGGTAGCTGGTGGCGGAGGCGAAGGAGTGGAAGGTGGCCGGTCCGGTCGGCTCCGCCAGGTAGAGGGTGACGGTCACCGACTCCAGCGCCGCGACCGTGAGCGGCACGCCGTCGCTGTGGACCGTACCGCCGGCCGGGATCGTCACGGATCCACCCTTGCCGAAGGTCAGCCTGCGGACCGAGCCGGGCTCGACAGTGGCGCCTTCGCCGGTGCGGGCGACCGTCGCGCCGGTGATCCGCAGCGGGGTCTTCCCGTAGCGGTTCGTCAGCTCGATGCGGGCCTTGGTGCCGCCGGTGCTCACCCGGACGACCTGCCGGACCGTGTGGTCGGAGAAGCCCTGCTCCGACCAGTTGGGAGCGAACGGCGCGGTCGGCGGCTGTGGAGAGGCCGCCCAGCCGCCGTGCCAGGCGCGGCTGCCGCTCTCCGCTGCCGCGGCGGCGGTGCCGGCACCGCCTTGTGTGCCGACGACCGGAAGAACGACCAGGGTCGTCGCTGCCAGCAGCGCGATGCCGCTGCGCCGTAAGGAGTTCGTCGGTTGTGTCATACGGCCTGTCATGTGTCCCCGCCCCTTGTCCCGTTCCGATGCGTGATGTGATGAAAGCGCGCTCACGCAGGCTTCAAGCCGTGATCGACTTCCGCTATTCCCCGGGCGGTCGACCGACACGGACCGGGTCACGGCCACGAGGGCAGAAGTCGCCGGGTACCGGATCGCCGTGATCGGCCGGGGCCGGCCGCCCCTCGCGGGGGCACCCTGACTGTCGGCAGGACGCGGGAGCGGCAGTACCGTACGGACGGTGAACAGACACCGAGTGGTCGGGCGAGGGACGACGGTACTGCTCGCGGCACTGCTCCTCACCGGCTGCGACGGCATCGGGATCGACGGAGGCGGCGCCGAGGGCGGCGGGGGCCCGTCGCGGGGCGGACCGGCGACCGGCGGCACCAGCCCGCTCGCCAACCCGCGCGGCACGGAGCCGGGCCTCGGCGCCCTCCTCTCCGAGGAGGAGCGGGCAGCCGCCCGCGAGCTGATCGGCGAGGTGACCACCAAGGGCCGCGGCCCGAAGACCGGTTACGACCGCGACGAGTACGGCTACGCCTGGATGGACACGGCCGACGGGGTGCCGCTCGCGAGGAACGGGTGCGACACCAGGAACGACCTCCTTGCCCGCGACGGGAAGGAACTGGCCTTCCGCGACGGCTCCGACTGCGTCGTCGTGGCGATGACCATCCACGACCCGTACACCGGCAGGACCATCGAGTGGCGCAAGCAGGACGCCGCCGAGGTGCAGATAGACCATGTCGTTCCGCTGTCGTACAGCTGGCAGATGGGCGCGGCCCGCTGGGACGAGGCCAAGCGGCGCCGACTGGCCAACGACCCGCTGAACCTGCTGCCCGTAGAAGGCCGCGCCAACAGCGCCAAGAGCGACTCGGGCCCCGCCTCCTGGCTGCCGCCCAGCAAGCCCGTCCGCTGCTCGTACGCGGTGCGCTTCGCGCAGGTCGCGGTGAAGTACGAGCTGCCGGTGACCGGCGCGGACAAGCGGATCATGCTCGCCCAGTGCGGCGGATGACCCCGGCGGCTCCGGGGCGGTGGCCGGGCGGAACGGCGGCGTTCGTTTAACCGCTGGGGGCACGGCGCGGGCGTCGTTAGCCTGGCGCCATGGATCTTGAGATCACGACACTGGTCGAGCGGCCGGAACTGCAGGGCCCCATGTGGCAGATGATCGACACCTGGGCGGAGTTCATCGTCAACGACCCGGTCGGCTGGGCCTACATCGGGCGCATCGTCGGCGAACTGCCCGAGTACGTGCTCGTCGCGACGGACGCGGAAGGCGAGGTCGTCGGGCGGGCGTTCAGCGTGCCGGTGGCCATGGACGTCGACGGGCGCGGGGAGTTGCCGCCGGGCGGCTGGGACCAGGTGATGCTCTGGGCCTTCTCCGACCTGCGGCACGGCCGGAAGCCGGACACGATGAGCGCCATCGAGATCACGGTCGCCAAGGAGAGGCAGGGCCAGGGCATATCCGGCCTGCTCCTCGCGGCGATGCGGGACAACGCGCGCCGACGGGGCTTCGGCGAGCTGATCGCGCCGGTGCGGCCGAGCGCCAAGAGCGCCGAGCCGTCGGCACCGATGAGCGAGTACGCGTACCGCACCCGCGAGGCGGACGGGCTGCCGCACGACCCGTGGCTGCGCGTCCACGTCCGGGCCGGCGGCGTCATCGAGAAGGTGGCCCCGACGTCGATGACGGTCACCGGATCGCTGGAGCAGTGGCGCAGGTGGACGGGGCTCCCGTTCGACACCACGGGCCAGGTCGAGGTCCCGGGCGCGCTGGTGCCCGTGCACTGCGAGGCGGAACGGGGTTACGCGGTGTACGTCGAGCCGAACGTGTGGGTACGCCACCAGGTGTGACGCGCAGGCGGCCGTGCGAGCGGGGCGGTCCGGCCGGACGGCCCCGCTCGCACGGTCATGACGAGGCCACGACGTACGGGGCCTCGAACACCGAGTTGTCGATGACGACGTCCGTCCGCGACAGCGGGTCGGCCTCGTCCAGATAGAGGCGCTCCGCCACCAGGTACCGGTTCCGGTGGATCGACTCCGCTTCGGAGCCGGCCCAGTCCTGGTCGCGTTCGCCGCCACGGCGCACGGACAGTTCCTCGTCCACGTGCAGCCAGATGCGGAAGTCCCAGTAGTCGTCGATCTCGGGCCGGAAGGCGAAGACGCCGTCCACCATAAGGATCGAGTCGGGTGCCAGGGGCGCCCGCTCGCCGGAGTGGTCGATCTGCGTCAGCGGATCGATGCCGCACAGCGCGCAGGACGCCGCGTCCGGCGACCGGCAGGGGTCGAGCAGCAGCCGCCGTGCCGACGCGTAGTCGTAGGCGTTGCGGTAGTAACCCTCGCCCGATTCCCGGTCGTACAGATGGCGGTCCCGCCACGGGTTCTTGAAGTCGTCGAGCGTCGCACGGAGTACGGGGCGGCCGGAGGCGGCGACGAACTCGGCCAGTTCATGACCGAAGCTCGTCTTCCCCGCGGCGGTCAGGCCGTCGATGCCGACAAGGAGGCGGCCGTCCCCCAGGGCGAGTATGCGCTTCGCGGTCTCCGCGACGAGCGCGCCGCGTTGGGCCGAGGCCGGTGCGGGGCAGTCCTGCCGCCAGGTCGAGGGGGAATGGTGGACGTCCGCTCTACGAGATCCCATGAGAGGAACGTACCGGGGAGCCCCGTGGGCCGGACGGCGGAAGCCGGGGGCGGCCCGCCTCTTCGGCGGGCCGCCCCCGGCTCCTCGATCCGTGCCGCGTCCGCCGCGGGTGTCAGAGCTTCAGCTCCCACTGCGAGGCGTCGTAGTCGAAGCCCGGGGAGACCTCGACCGTCAGGTTCTTCGCGTCGGCGGGGGCGTCGAAGGCGAACGTGACCGTGGCCTTCTTGCCGGGCAGGATCGTGCCCTCGAAGCCGGTGCCCGCCTTGTCGTCGAAGATCTCCTCGGCGGTCACACCGTCCTGGCCGGCGCGGGCGGCGGCGGTGACGAGGCTCGTGTCGAACTTCTCCTTGCCGGCGTTCTCGATGGTGATCGTGACCTGGTAGGCCTTGTTGCCCTTGGTGTGGCCGATCGCGAACTCGCCCGGCGTGTACGGCTTGGGCGCGGAGACGGTGACCTGAACGTCGTCGTCGTAGATCGAGGTCTCGTCCGCGGCGAGGGACTTGCCCTCGGCCGGCGCTTCACCCTCCGCCGCACCGTCGGTGCCCCCGGCGGAGGTGTCCTTGGGCGCGGTGTTCTCGACGGCCTTGTTGATCTCGTCGACCGCGTCGTCCACCGCCATCACCGTGACGATTCCGATGATCACGCTGACGACGATCCCGATCAGGCCCAGCACGGTGCCGGCGAGGGCCACGCCCTTGTTCGTGGCCTCGCCGCGCTTGGCGCGGCCCCGGCCGACGATGCCGAGGATCAGCGCGATCAGGCAGAGGATGGTGCCGATCCAGAACAGGAACGGGATGACCGCGAAGACGAGGCCGATGATTCCGAGCACCAGGGCGGCCGTACCGAGGCCGTTGCGCGCCGGGCCGGGCGCTGCGAACTGGCCGGGCTGCGGCTGGGTGTACTGCGACATGGGTCCCCCCCATTGTTTGTGGCGGGCCCGATCTTCCGTGGCCCGTTCTGCATGGGTCAATAAGAGCAGAGCCTGTGAACCGAGTCAACAAGGAAGTCGTTCGTTCTTCAATCTCACGGTGTGAAGCGCCCTGTGGCCGTGAACCCGAGTACAGTGCCGGTCACAGCAAGCCGAACTGTGACGGGGGAGACAGCCGGGTGCCGGACAACGCAGCAGAGGTGACCGCAGCAGACGGGGCGGCGGCAGAGGCGACGGCGGCCGCGGTGACGCCCGCAGAGGTGACGGCCGCAGAGGTGACGGCGGCCGAGATCGCCAGGCTCGCCGGCGTCGGTCGTGCCGCCGTGAGCAACTGGCGCCGCCGGCACGCCGATTTCCCCAAGCCCGTCGGAGGGACGGAGACCAGCCCCTCCTTCGCCCTCGCCGACGTCGAACGCTGGCTGCGTGACCAGGGGAAACTGGCCGAGGTGCCGCTCCGCGAACGGGTCTGGCAGCAGCTGTCCGCCCACCCGGCCGGAGCCGTCACCGCGCTGGTCCACGCCGGCTGCGCACTCCTCCTCGTCCATCACCGGCCGTCCGGCTGGCCCGCCCTCGCGGCCGTCTCCGACGCCCGCCTGGCGGCGGTGCTGCCCGGCGCGCTGGAGGAGGTGCTGACCTTCCGCTTCGGCGCCCCGCGGGCCGTACGGACACCGCTACCCGACGAGCTCACGCCGTCCGTGCCGCTGCTGCGCGGCGCCGCCGCGCTCGCCGCCGAGACCGGTGCCCGTCAGGCCTTCGAGTTCCTGCTCGGGCGGCATCTCGACGCCAACCCCCGCCAGTACACGCTCACGCCGGCCGAACCGGCCGCGCTGATGGCCGCGTTGGTCGGGCCCGGGGGAACCGTCCTCGACCCCGCCTCCGGCACCGGCACCCTGCTGCGCGCCGTCGACCGCCCCGGCGCGCTCCACGCCCAGGAGACCGACCCGGACCTGGCCGCGCTCACCGCCCTGCGTCTCGCGCTGCACACGGACGCCGACGTGCGGGCAGCGGCGGGCGACGCGCTGCGCGCGGACGCGTTCCCGGAGCTCGCCGCGGACGCCGTCCTGTGCCATCCGCCCTTCAACGAGCGCAACTGGGGCCACGACGAACTGGCCTACGACCCGCGCTGGGAGTACGGTCTGCCCGCCCGCACGGAGTCCGAGCTGGCCTGGGTGCAGCACGCGCTCGCCCGGCTGCGCCCCGGCGGCACCGCCGTACTGCTGATGCCCCCGGCCGCCGCCTCCCGCCGGTCCGGGCGCCGTGTCCGCGCCGGACTGCTGCGCCGCGGCGCGCTGCGGGCCGTCGTCGCCCTCCCGGCCGGGGCCGCGCCCCCCTACGGCATCCCGCTCCACCTGTGGGTGCTGCGCAGGCCCGGCCCCGCCGAACGCCCGTCCCCGGAGCTGCTTCTGGTCGACACCGCCACGGCGGAACCTGCCGCGGCGGGCCGCGACCGGCTCGACTGGCAGGCCATCCGCGCCGCGGTGCTCGATGCCTGGCAGCCGTTCGAGCGGCAGGGAACCGTGCCGGAGACCCCAGGCGTGAGCCGGTGCGTCCCGGTCATCGAACTGCTCGACGACGACGTGGACCTGGCCCCGGCCCGCCATCTGCCGCCCCCGGCCGCCGGTGGCGGAGCCGCCGGACTGGACGCCGTTCGCGAACGCCTGACACAGACGCTGCGCCGCACCGGTGAGCTCACGCCCCCGCCGTCCCCGGCGGCGTCGCCGGCGGCCGCGCCCGTCCACAGGCCGGCCACCACCGTGGGCGAACTGGCGCGGGCCGGCGCACTCGTCATGCACGCCGGAGGCACCGGCGGCGGCGCCCCGGGGGAGGACGTGCCCGTCCTCACCGAGCAGGACGTCCTGTCGGGCAAGGCCCCCACGGGCACGCTTCCCGACGCACCGGACGAGGAGCCGGTGCGCCTCGAGGCGGGCGACGTCGTCGTTCCCGTGCTCGGCGCCGGCACGTTCGTCCGCGTTGTCGACGAGGCCACCGCGGGCGCGGCCCTCGGCCGTAACCTCCAGCTCCTGCGCCCCGACCCGGACACGCTCGACCCCTGGTTCCTCGCGGGCTTCCTGCGCGGCAGCGCCAACCAGCGCCAGGCGAGCAGCTACGCCTCCACCGCGACCCGCCTCGATGTCCGCCGCCTCCAACTTCCTCGCCTGCCGCTCGCGGAGCAGCGGCGCTACGGGGAGCGGTTCCGCACCCTCGCCGAGTTCGAGGAGGCGCTCCGCCTCGCGGGCCGCCTCGGCGAGCGGCTCGTCCAGGGCATGTACGACGGGTTGACGGACGGCAGCCTCCGGCCGGAGTGACGAAGAGGACGGCCGTTCCGTACAACCCGTAACCCCTTGTCGGTGTCGGTGTATACGCTCGGTCCCCTACGCCTCGTCCCCAGGCATCAGGAGCACAAGAATGCACGGCCACGGCTATGCGCCGCCGCAGCCCACGCGCCCACCGACAGCGGTGCTCGTGGTCCTGCGCATCGTCTTCGTCGCGCTCGCGCTGCTGAGCGTCGGGTTCCTCGCCTGGGCGGCGATGCTCCGGCTCGCCGTGGTGCGCCGGCGCCGCTCGGACTGGGTGCTCTTCTGGCTGTCGCTGGCCGTCACCGTCACGGTCTTCGTGGTCATCGGGGAGTTCAGCACCACGGGCACCGCGCCCGTCGCCGAGGAGGACCCGACGGCGCTCGACTTCGTCTGCGTGGGTGCGCTGTTCGGGCTCGCCATCGGGGTGCCGACGCACTATCTGGTCGCCGAGATCCGGCACTACCAGGAGCCGCGCCCCGGCTGGTCGCCCGCCGTCGCCGGCTCCCCCTACGGCCCGCCGGTCGCGGGTGCGCGTCCGGGGCCCTACGGGGCGCAGCCGCCGGCCCCGGCGTACGGATACCCGCCCGCGACGGGCACGCCGGCCGCCCCGGCCCCGGCGTACGGCTATCCGCCCGCGCAGGCGGCCCCTGCCGCACCTGTGCCGCCGCCGGCGGCCCCGTCCACGCCCCCTCCGGTGTTCCCGCCCGCGGCCCCGTCCGTCGCCGCCGGACGGCCGGCGGCCCCCGCGAGCGGAGGTTCGGCCACGCCCCGCATCGACCAGGTCCGCGCCGAGCTCGACGAGCTGAGCGACCTGCTCCGCAAGGAAGAAGGCAAGTGAACGGACGGGTCGTCGGTGGCCGTTACGAACTGTCCGCGCTCGTCGGCCAGGGCGGCATGGGCCAGGTGTGGACGGCCTACGACGGGCGTCTCGACCGCCGCGTCGCCGTCAAACTGCTGCGCCCCGACCACATGGCCGCGGCGACCGCCGCCGACGAGATGCGCCGGCGTTTCGTGCGCGAGTGCCGGGTGACGGCCCAGGTGTGCCACCCCGGTCTGGTCACCGTGCACGACGCCGGCAGCGACGGGGACGACCTGTACCTCGTGATGCAGTACGTCGAGGGCGCCGACCTGGCCGACCACCTGGCGGAGCACGACCCGTACCCGTGGGAGTGGGCGGTCAGCGTCGCCGCGCAGCTGTGCGCGGTGCTCGGCGCGGTGCACGCCGTGCCGATCGTCCACCGCGACCTCAAGCCCCGCAATGTGATGGTGAAGCCCGACGGCACGCTCACCGTCCTCGACCTCGGCGTGGCCTCCGTCATCGACACGGACACCACCCGGCTCACCCACACCGGCTCGCCCATCGGCAGCCCCGCCTACATGGCCCCCGAGCAGGCGATGGGCGGCGCCGTCGGCCCGTACACGGACCTGTACGCGCTGGGCGTCCTGCTGCACGAACTCCTCAGCGGGAACGTCCCCTTCGCCGGCTCCACGGCCCTCGGCGTGCTGCACCGGCACCTCCACGAGCCGCCGCTGCCGGTCCGGCAGCTGCGCCCGGAGGTCCCCGAGCCGCTGGAGGCCCTCGTCCTGCGCCTTCTCGCCAAGGACCCGCAGCACCGACCTTCCGGGGCGCAGGAGGTGTACGAGGCGCTGGTACCGCTGCTGCCGCAGCGCGGCGAGCCCCGTGGACCGCTCGACCCGACGCGCCCGTTCCTGCGCCCGCACGCCCCCTGGCCTGACCGCGCGGGTGTCGCGCCGGCCCCCGCCGCGCCGCCGGTGGCGCCCGCGCCGAAGGCCGATGTCGCGGGCGCCGTCGACGAGGTCAAGCGTCTCCTCGGCGAGGGCGGCATCACCCAGGCCGTCGACATCCTCGGCGGCATCCTCCCGGCCGCGGCGGCCGAGCACGGCGAGCACTCACCCGTCGTCCGCATCCTGCGCAAGCAGTACGCGGCGACCCTGATGGACGACGGCCAGTACCGCCGGGCCCTGCCCGAGCTGCGCCGCCTCGCCGACGACAGGACGGCGGAGGCCGGCCCGTCGGACACCCAGACGCTGCAGTACCGCTACGACGCGGCCCACTGCCTGGAGCAGCTCGGCGAGGCGGCAGCCGCGGTGGCCGAGTACCGCGCGGTCCTGCCGTACTACGAGAGCTCCGAGCCGGACCGCGCGCTCCAGGTGCGCCACCGCATCGGCCATCTGCTGCTCGCGGTGGGCGACCACACGGCGGCGCAGCAGCAGTTCCGGTCGCTGCTGTACGACGCGGAGCGCGCGTACGGCCCCTACCATCCCCTCCCGGCGGAGGTGCGGCGGGCGCTGGAGCGCCAGCAGCAGTTCCGCATGGGCTGACGGGCGGTGCAGGACAGGGTCCTTGATGCCGACGCCCGGCTCAGTCCGCCCGCAGGAACGCCGAGGTGGACACCCTCCCCAGCATCCGCAGCCGGGACGTGCCGCCGGCCAGGTGCTTGTCCAGTGCCTCCTGGACACCAGGCCAGGCCTTGTCGCCGTAGTCGTCGAGGACCACGATCCCGCCCGGCGCGATGATCTTCTCGACCCATTCGAGGTCGGCCGCGACACCCTCCATGGAGTGGTCGCCGTCCACGACGATCACCCCGTACTCCCGGTCGGAGACGGCCTCACGGACCTCCGGATCGGACGAGAAGCCCTGCTGGATACGGGCCTCGAGGGCCGAACGGCTGCCGCCCAGCGCCAGGTTGGCACGTACGACGTCCTCGCGCACCGGGGTGCCGGTCGGGTCGGCGGGCTGCGAGGTCCCCGGCTGGAGCTGTGAGCCGGCCAGCGGGTCGACGATCGTCAGGTCCGGCTCGATGCCCGCCCGGTGCACCATGCGCACCAGGGCGGAGGCGAAGAGCCCGTACAGGGTGCCGATCTCGAGGATGCGGCCGTTCGGCGGCGAGAGCAGCGGAACGGTCGCGAGCTTGCCGCAGATGTTGGACGTGGAGCCCGCCAGCCGCCCCACCCCGAGTGCCTCCAGAGCGACCACCGTGCGGAAGGCGACGACGACACTGCGGCGGGCGTGCTCCCCGCGGTCGCTGACGTCCCCCACCTCGCGCACCAGCCGGTCGATCTCCGCGGCGGGCGGGATGCGGTGCGCGCCTCTGCCCGTGCCGTCGAGGAGCAGTCCGACCGCGTACTGCTGCCGCCGCATCTCGGCCACCTCCCGCCGCAAGGTGTCGAGGTCGGGCTGCACGCCACGTCTCACGCGCTGGTCGAGCAGGGTGAGGGCGGGACGCAGGGCGCGCTTCGTCAGACGGTTGCGGAGAATGGGCATGCCCGGGAACGTACGCGTGAACAACCCCCGGGCCCACCAAGCTCCAGTGCTAGGCAGATGAAGTCTTGGTGTCCCCCCGGCGACGCGCGCGGGAAAGCATCGGGCGGCCGGGGCCGACGACGATCAGCCCGATCAGACCGGCCACCGCCGCGAACGCGCCCGCGCGCAGCCCCGGTGGCCGGAACGCGCACTCGACGGACGTCTGTCCGGCGGCCACGGGTGTCGCCACCAGGCCCAGGTAAGAGTCCGCCGGCCGGCCACCGCAGCTCCAGCCCGCGATCCGGGGCGCCGCGAGCACGGCCGTTCCGCCCGGACCGGCGGGCAGTTCGGCGCGGACACCGCTGCCGCCGACGTCGACGGACACCGCGCCGGTGCTCCGCAGCCGCTCCACCGCGGCCGCCAGCCGTTGCCGGTCGAGACAGCCGAGCGCCTCGTGGGGCAGGGTCCCGGCCCGCGCGGCGCGCAGCGACACGGTCACCTGCCCGTCGCCGCTCCGTCCGAGACCCGCCATCGCGGCGCGCCGGCCCGGGAGTTCGCCGCGGAAGTCGACCAGGTCTCCTTCGCCGGCACGGGCCGTGCCGAACAGGTCCGGCGCCCAGAGGAAGACCTCGCTGCCGGCGGGGCAGCGGGCCGTCAGGGTGTAACGGCCGGGTGCCAGCCGGTGGTCGAAGCGGTCCTGGTCGGGGACGGCCGCCCCGGCCTCGGTGCGCAGCAGGGTGGCGGGGACCGTGTAGACGGCCGAGCCGAGCAGCTTCTCCTGGTTGCGGTACGGGGAGCGGCCGAGGCGCAGGCCGTCCGGAAGGACCGGCCGCACGGTCACCAGCGGCGGGACCTCCTGCCGGGTCACCGTCGTGGGCCTGTCGTCGGGCCTGGTCCAGCCCTGGTGCGGGTCGCGTGGCACATGCACGCGGGCGCCGACGGAAAAGACCGCGTCGGTGACGGGGTTGTCGAGGCTGTGCATCGCCCGGCCGTTGGACGTCCAGCCGCTCCCGAGAGCGAGGAACGTGCGCGTCAGCACGGCGGGGGTATGGCTGCTGTAGTAGGCGGCGCCCTGGCCGCCGACGGTCATCGGGTCGTTGGCGGTGGTCTGCTCGCGGCCGGGGTCCGTGCGGTAGCGGGGCCATCCGTCGGCGGCTTCGACGGCGTCCGCCTGCACCTGCTGGCGCGTTCCCCAGGGCGCGTAGTCGTCGAGGCGGTTCAGGCGCTGCCGGTCCGCGTAGGCGGTGGTCGCCGCGGCCTGCCCCGCCAGGGCGCCGATCAGAAGGAAGGCGGCGAGCGGGGCCGTCCGCCCGCCGCGGCGGGCGAGCAGCAGCCCGCCCACGACGGCGAGCAGCCCGGCGGCGAACAGCGGGTACGTCCACCGGGTGATCAGGGGGCTGAAGGACGCGACGGCGGTGATCGCGAGGAGCACGGCGCCGCCGCCGAGCAGGGCCCGGCGGCCGGGCCAGGCGCGGGCGACGGTGGTCCACGCCGCGATGACGATCACACCCGCGAGAACGAAGGTCTGCCGGTACGGGCTGCCGTTGGGCGTCGCGAAGGCGTGCCACAGCAGATGTGTGGGGCCCCACTGCAGCGACAGCGCCACCGCCGCCACCAGGCCGGCCCAGGCCAGCCGCTCGCGACCCGGCACCGCGCGGTGGAAGGCCAGCGCGCAGGTCAGCAGCAGCGCTCCCGTGCCGAGGAAGAGCGCCGGGGTGAAGAAGCTGTAGGTGGCCGGCAGCAGGCGTGCCGACACGTCCGGCCAGGTGGCCGCCGCGAACTCACGCTTCCATCCGGGATAGGCGTGCCGGGTGCCGAGGAAGACGGGGACGAGCACGGGCGCCGCGAGCGCCGTGCCGAGCAGCACGGTCCGCACCGCGCGGAGCAGGGCCCGTATCCGCTCCCGGCGCTCCGGCTCCTCGAGGAGCAGCCGCAGGAGGAGGACCAGTGCGGCGCCCAGGGTGGCCATGTAGGCGGTGTAGAAGTTCGCGGTCCACGCCAGCGCGACGATCACGGGACCCAGCACGGGCCGCCTGCCCTTGCGGGCCCATTCGCCGACGAGACACAGCAGCGGGAAGGCGATCAGTCCGTCCAGCCACATCGGGTTGTACGAGGCCTCGACGACCGACCACCCGCACAGGGCGTACGAGGCGCCGAGGACCGCGGCCGCCCATCTTCGGTCCGTCCCCCGGTGGAGCGCGGTGAGCAGCCAGGTCATGGCGGCCGCGGCCGCCGCCATCTTGACGAGGGTGACCACGTAGACGGCGAGGTCGATCTCGTCACGGGGGAAGAGCCCGACGAGCACCGAGAACGGGCTCGCGAGGTAGGTGCCGAGGTCGGGCAGGAAGCTGGTGCCGTACCCGGACTGCCAGTTGAGCAGCACTCCGCCGTCGGCCCGCCCGTGCAGCAGGTCCCACAGCCGGGTGTGGAACGGGACGAACTGGTTGCCGAGGTCGTTCACGCTGCGGGTGTGCGGCCCGAAGGGGAAGCTGCGGGCGACGGCGTCGCCGGCGCACACGGTGCCGGCGGTGATGAGCGCGGCGAGACCGGCGGCACGGCCGCGCGCGGGGGGCAGAGTCCACATGATGTGTCGAATATGCCAGTAGTGATCGTGAAATCACCCTGGGGGACGACCAGTTCACCGAAAGGTCGCCTGTACGCCATGTCGTGACCCCGTCTGCGACATTCTGGGCGGATGTTGTTCTCTGGTGCTGATCTCGATAGTTGTCCCGTGCTTCAACGAAGAGGAGATCATCGGCCGCTTCCACGACCATGTGACCGCCGAACTGGACCTGCTCGGGCAGGAATTCGAGCTGGTCTATGTGGACGACGGAAGCCAGGACCGGACGCTCGATCTCCTCCAGGAGATCGCCGAGGCCGACTCCCGTACCCGTTACGTCTCCTTCAGCCGCAACTTCGGCAAGGAGGCGGCGATGCTCGCCGGCCTCCGGCACGCGGAGGGGGACGCGGTCGTCATCATGGACGCCGACCTCCAGCATCCGCCGGAGCTCGTGCGCCGCATGCTCCAGCTGTACGAGGAGGGCTTCGACCAGGTCATCGCCAAGCGCACCCGTAAGGGCGACCGGGTCTCCCGCACGGTCACGGCGCGCGCCTACTACTGGCTGATCAACCGGCTGGTCGACGTGCAACTCGTGGACGGCGTCGGCGATTTCCGGCTGCTTTCACGGCGCACCGTCGACGCGGTGCTCGAGCTGACCGAGTACAACCGTTTCTCCAAGGGTATTTTCGCCTGGGTCGGATTCCGCACGACGACATTCGAGTACGAGAACGCGGTGCGCGAGCAGGGCCGGTCCAAATGGAGCTTCGGAAAGCTCCTCAACTACGGTCTCGACGGGCTGTTGTCCTTCAACAACAAACCGCTGCGGGCCGCGATCTATCTGGGAATGCTGCTGCTGGCGGTCGCGATGGTGTACGCCGCCTGGATCGTCGGTGTCGCCCTGGCGAACGGCGTGGACACCCCGGGATATGTCACCCTGCTCGTGGCGGTCATCGCGCTCGCCGGCGTACAGATGCTGATGCTGGGTGTGGTCGGCGAGTACGTCGGCCGCATCTACTACGAGGTGAAGCGGCGGCCGCACTTCCTGGTGAAGGCGACCAACGCCGGCCTTCCGCGACAGGAGGACGGCCGACGGGACAGTGACGGGAACAGGCGCGCGGGGGAACTGGTAGGGAAATGACGGTACGGGGCCAGATCGTCAGGTTCGGCCTGGTGGGGCTGGTGAACACCGGGACGTACTACGGCCTGTACCTGGCCCTGCTCACGGTCCTGCCGTACGTGGCGGCCCACGTCGTCGCCTTCCTGCTGTCCATGGTCGGGTCGTTCTTCCTGACCTCGTACTTCACGTACCGCACCCGGCCGACGTGGCGGAAGTTCCTGCTGTTCCCGCTCACCAACGCGGCGAACTTCGTGGTGACGACCAGCGGGGTGTACCTGCTCGTCGACGTGCTGCACTTCGGCAGCACCTATGCGCCGCTGCTCGCGGCGGCCGCGGCCATCCCGCTGACGTTCGTCCTGTCGCGGTTCATCATGCTCGGCCCGGACCGCTCCCCGGTCCGGCCGGACACGGAACCGGAGCAGGCCGCCGTCCGCTGACGAGCGCCGTACAGGTCCGTGCCCCCGCCGATCCACGATCGGCGGGGGCACGGACCTGTACGGTTCGGGCGGCTCAGCGCATCCGGCGCGCCACCTTGCGCAGCACCGGATTCCGGCGCAGCGCCTCGCCCCGGACGGGCGGCGTGGCCCCCGGCAGGCCCAGGCTGGTCAGCCTGCGCCGCTTGAAGTAGCGGGTCAGCCTCTCCTCGGGGAGCGCGGAGAGGAAGGCCACCGCCTCCTCCCGCAGGCCCGGGTGGGACGCGGACTGCATGCAGTACCCGACCGCGCGCACCAGGCCGCCGACATCGGTGGTGAGGTCCACCGGCCCGCCCGCCCGTGCGATGTCGGTCAGGTCGGGGACGAGGGCGTCGACGATGGTCAGCGGGACGCGGTTGCTGTTCTGGTAGGGGGCGATGCGCTCCAGCAGCAGTTCGGTGCCCACCCGGGCGGCGGGGATGCCGTAGAAGGCCGCAGCCGTGATCATCGCGGTCGAGAAGCACCCCACGACCAGTTCCGGGCGGGCCCGTTCGTAGAGCGTCTCCGCCAGCACGGGCGTCCGCAGGATGTGCAGCTCGATGCCGAGGTCGGACCCGAGCTCCTCCAGGGCGCGCGTGGAGTCCGCGGGGGCGCTGGGATGCGGTTTGAACGTGATGACGCGGTGTCCGAGGGCCGCCGCCCCGCGGATCATGCCGAGGTGCAGCTCCTCCTCCTCGTCCCGGCTGATCAGCTCCAGCGCGGAGAGGTACTGGCCGAGCAGCAGCGCCGTGGGGCGCTCCGGACCGGTCTCCGCGGCCGATCCGATCCCGGCGAGCACGGCGCGGAACTCCGCGTCGGGCACGGCGACCGGCTCGACGCCGTACTCGGACAGCAGCATCGGCCGCAGGCCCGGCACCAGGTCGAGATGGATCAGCCGGCCGATGCGGCTGCTCATCGGCAGCGGGATCTGGTTGCGGGTGGGCCCGTAACTCATCAGCCCGTCCGCGTACACATGGAGCGGACTGTCCGCGAAGATCGCCGCGATGGCCCGGGAGGGGTTGGCCTGGATGGACTCGCAGGCGATCTCGACCTTGTCGTCGCCCAGTCCCCAGGCGAGCCGCAGGCTCTTCTCCCACAGCACGACGTCCTGGGACCGGGGGGACCAGCCGGCCGGGTGGTGCGGGCTGATCGTCGCGTTCCAGGAGCGGACCTCGTCGAACTCGGGGCGCAGCGCCTCGAAACCGGACATCCGGTCCAGCGGTGTGCCCAGCTCGGGGACGGCCGAGGTGTCACTGACCACCAGGATCCGGCGGTGCTCGGACCGCGGACCGAACAGGCCGGAACGAATCGCTGCCGTGACGGTGGCCGCCGCGTACTGGGTGGCGGCGCAGAAGATCTGGACGGTCATGCGGCGGCCTTTCTGATGATGGTGCGCCGTTCGTCGTCGAGCCCGGCGAGTGCCCGCTCCAGCTCGGCACCCGGAATGCGCCGCAGGGCCCCGCTGGTGAGGGCCTTGAGCTCGCGGGCGACGGAACGGCTGAAGCGCTGCCGGTCGCGGAGCTGATGGGCGATGACCACGCAGTAGCCGCGGATCGCCTTCGGCATCAGGAGGTCCGCCTGCGGGTCGTCGGCGAGCTCGGCCAGTACCTGGTCGAACGCCTTCACGAAGTCCAGCTGCCGCACGTCGCCGATCTGGGTGAGCGAGCCGGCGACGCCCCGCCGGTAGAAGATCTGGTGCAGCGAGGTCACGGCGTAGGACTCGGCGCTCCGGTGCAGTTGCCAGATCCAGGGCCGGTCCTCCGCGGTGCGCAGTCCGTCCGTGAACCGCAGCATGCCCCGGTCGAGGAGGGAGGCGTCGTAGACGCCGGCCCAGGCGTACGGGTAGTCGACCATGCTCGAGTCGCCGACCGGCAGGATCGACGAGCGCGGGTCCAGCGGCGTGTCCCGCCGTCCCTCCGGAGCTCGCTGGAGGGTCCGCTGAGAGCCGGTCACCTGCACATGGTCGGTGCGTACGAAGTCCACGCCGAGCCGGTCGATCGCGTCGACGAGAGCCGCCAGATGACCCCGCCCGAGCCAGTCGTCGCCGTCGAGGAAGGTGATCAGGCGGCCCTCGGCCCGGTCGATGCCGGTGTTGCGCGCCGACGCGAGTCCCCGGTTCTCCTCGTGGCGGACGACGGCGCTGTTCGGCAGGCGCCGGGTGAGCGCGGTGAGGGCCTCGAAGGTGTCGTCCGTCGAGCGGTCCTCGACGAAGACGAACTCGAAGTCGTCCCGGGCGTTGTTCACCAGGCCGGCCACCGTATCGGCTATGTACGCGGAGACGTTGTAGCAGGGGACGATGACAGAGAGCGTGGTCACCGGGCGAGGGTACGCGCGGCCGATGGAGCGGCCTCTGACGCCGGCGTGAGCGGAAGGTGAACGCCGGGTGAGCGTCGGGGGAGGCGGACGGGTGGCACCGGGCGCGGTTACCGGACCGTCGCCGGCGTCCCTGTTCCGGTCCGTCAGGGAAGGCGTTCCGCCGGGCCGGTCCCCCCGCGGGAGGAGGCGGAGTCCGCCCCGCATCCCGGGCTCCCGCCGAATCGTTTGGCGAATCAGTGGCCCACGCCACTCCCAGTGCCTAACATCGATCACCGCAAGGCCTTGTGCACCGAAGCACAATCATGCCGGGAGGCCCCTTTGCACCGCCGTCGTCGCACCGCGCTCACCGTCTCCGCCGCGCTCATCGCCGCCGCGCCGCTCCTCGCCGCCTGCGGCAACGACGCGCACCCCGGGACCGCCGCCGTCGTCGGCGGGCAGCGGATCGAGGTGTCCACCGTCCAGGCCAAGGTCCAGGACGTACGCGACGCGCAGCGGACCTCGCCGCAGTCCGCGCAGCTGATCAAGGACAGCGGGCAGCTCGGCCGGGCCAAGCTGTACGACCTGATCGTCGACCGGGTGGTCGCGAAGGCCGCGGAGGACGCCGGGGTGAGCGTCAGCCGCAAGGAGATCCAGGACGGGCGGGACGAGCTCGCGGAGCAGTCCGGCGGTGAGGAGCAGCTCGCCGCCATGTACCTCCAGCAGCGCGGCGTCGCCCCCGACCAGGTCGAGAACGCGGTGCGCCGCGACATCCTGGTCGGCAAGATCGCCACCGCGCTCGGCGCGGCGAACAGCCCCGAGGGCCAGCAGAAGCTGAACGAGGCCTTCACCGCCGCCGCGAAGGACCTCGACATCGACGTGAACCCCCGCTACGGCGCCTGGGACGACACGAAGCTGGAGCTCGGGACCTACAAGGCGCCCTGGATCACGCAGGTCTCGCGGGAGGCACAGCCCGTCGAGGCGGGTGCGTAGCGGCGGGAGGTAGGTTCGGGGTGTGACCACCGAAGCACCCGCCGTCGGCCGTATCGTCCTGCTCACCGCCAGCCACCGCGTCGCACCCGGACTGCTGTCCTGGCCCGCGTGGCGGACGCTGCACACCGCGGACCGGGTGCTGTGCGCGGATCCGCACCACCGGCAGCTGTCGTACCTGCGTGACGCCGGTGTGACCGTCGAGCACGCCGCGCCGAGCGCGCAGGAGCTCGTGGACGCCTGCGCGGGAGGCCGCACGATCGTCGTCCTGGCCTCCGGCGAGGGCGAGCCGGCCCTCACCGACGGTCTGGCCCGTCTCGGCGGGTCCGGCCGGGTGGCCATGCCGGACCTGGAACTGCTGCCCGGTGCGTACGACCTGCCCGGCGCTCGGCTCCTCGACCTCGTCGAGGTCATGGACCGCATCCGCCGCGAGTGCCCCTGGTCCTCGCAGCAGACCCACAAGGGCCTGGCCAAGTACGGCATCGAGGAGGCGTACGAGCTCGTCGAGGCCATCGAGGACGGTGACCGGGACGAGCTGCGCGAGGAACTCGGTGACGTACTCCTCCAGGTCGTCTTCCACGCGCGTATCGCAGAGGAAGGCGGCCCCGGGGAAGAGGACGAGCCGTTCTCGATCGACGACGTCGCGGGCACGATCGTCGAGAAACTGATCCACCGCCATCCCCATGTCTTCGGTGAGGAGACCGCCTCGACACCCGAGGAGGTCAAGGCGCACTGGCTGCGTACCAAGGCGATCGAGAAGCGGCGCGAGTCGGTGACCGACGGGGTCCCGCTCGGCCAGCCGGGTCTCGCGCTGGCCGCGAAGCTCGCGTCCCGGGTCCGTACGGCCGGCCTCGACGTCCCGCTCCCCGCCGGACAGGGCGTCGGCTACGAGCTGCTCGCCCTCGCCGCACGCGCGGAGGCGGCGGGCGTCGACCCCGAGGCCGCGCTGCGTGCCGCGGCCCGCGCGTACCGGGACGCGATCCGCGCGGCGGAGGGCCACCCCGGTAACGTCGAGGGGTGAACGACCCGACCGACCGGAACGCCGCTCCCGAACTCTTCACCTGGGAGTTCGCGACCGACCCCTACCCCGCCTACGCCTGGCTGCGCGAGCACTCGCCGGTGCACCGGACCCGGCTGCCCAGCGGCGTGGAGGCATGGCTGGTCACCCGGTACGCCGACGCCCGACAGGCCCTCGCCGACCAGCGGCTCTCCAAGAACCCCGCGCATCACGACGAACCGGCGCACGCCAAGGGGAAGACGGGCATCCCGGGCGAGCGCAAGGCAGAGCTGATGACGCATCTGCTGAACATCGACCCGCCGGACCACACCCGGCTGCGCCGGCTGGTCTCCAAGGCGTTCACCCCGCGCCGTGTGGCCGAGTTCGCGCCGCGGGTGCAGGAGCTGACGGACCGGCTCATCGACTCCTTCGCGGAGAAGGGGGAGGCGGACCTGATCCACGAGTTCGCGTTCCCGCTGCCCATCTACGCCATCTGCGACATGCTCGGCGTCCCGCGCGAGGACCAGGACGACTTCCGTGACTGGGCGGGGATGATGATCCGCCACGGGGGCGGCCCCCGCGGCGGCGTCGCCCGCTCTGTGAAGAAGATGCGCGGATACCTCGCGGAGTTGATCCACCGTAAGCGCGAGGAGCCGGGGGACGACCTCATCTCGGGACTCATCAAGGCGTCCGACCACGGCGAGCACCTCACCGAGAACGAGGCCGCGGCGATGGCCTTCATCCTTCTCTTCGCCGGTTTCGAGACCACCGTGAACCTCATCGGCAACGGGGTGTACGCGCTGCTGCGCAACCCCGGCCAGCGCGAGCGCCTCCAGGCCTCGCTCGCCACGGGCGAGAGCGAACTGCTCGCCACCGGTGTCGAGGAACTGCTGCGCTACGACGGGCCGGTGGAGCTCGCGACATGGCGGTTCGCCACCGAACCGCTCACCGTCGGCGGGCAGCGGATCGCGGCCGGCGACCCCGTACTCGTCGTGCTCGCGGCCGCCGACCGCGACCCCGAACGCTTCGATGCGCCGGACACGCTCGACCTGTCCCGGCGTGACAACCAGCATCTGGGGTACGGGCACGGCATCCACTACTGCCTCGGCGCGCCGCTCGCCCGCCTCGAGGGGCAGACCGCGCTCGGCACGCTGCTCCGCAGAATGCCTGACTTGCGGCTTGCGGGAGATCCGGCCGATTTGCGGTGGCGTGGGGGACTCATCATGCGTGGATTGCGCACTCTGCCCGTTGAGTTCACACCGCAAACAAACTGACGCTGCGTCAATTCTGTGACTTTCACGTGATCTCCGCTGCATCGACTTGTGACTCGCGTTCGAATACGGCTACGTTCACCGTCGACTCGGCATGCAACAGCAGGCCGCAGGTTTCCCAGCTGTCACGCGAAAGGCAACCGCATGCTCTCCGGGAACGGACGACACCGCCGACCCCGCCAGGCTCCGGCCCTCATCGTCGCGGCAGGGGTGACCGGTTCGGCCATCGCCATTCCGCTGCTCGGCGCGGGCTCCGCCTCCGCCGCGGACGCGAGCACGTGGGACCGTGTCGCGGAGTGCGAGAGCGGCGGCGCCTGGAGCGCCGACTTCGGCAACGGCTTCTACGGCGGCCTCCAGTTCTCCGAGGAGACCTGGGCCACGTACGGCGGCACCGCGTACGCGCCGAGCGCCGACCTCGCCAGCCGTTCGCAGCAGATAGCGGTCGCCGAGAAGGTGCTCGCCGCCGAGGGCCCGCAGGCGTGGCCCGCCTGTGGTCCGCTCGCGGGGCTCGTCGACGACGGCACGGACACCGGTGTCGACCCCGGCATCCTGCCGCTGCCGCAGCAGAGCGAAGCGCCGGCCGCCGAGCCGTCCGAGGACGCCTCCGGCGAGGACGCGCCGACCGGCGCCACGGACAGCGGGACCCGCGAGGGCTCTTCTGACGGTTCCGGCAGGACCGGTGGAGCGCCGGAGGGCACGGACACCTCCGAGCCGTCCGGTGACGCCGGTGGCGCGCCGGACTCCGCGGACGAGGCCACCACCGCTCCGGACGCTTCCGGCCCGGCCGAAGGGGCCGCGGGTTCGGCTCCCTCCGACGACGCGACGAGCGGCGGCGGCAAGCACCGCGGCGCCCCCGCCGACAACGAGGCGGAAACGGGCAATACGGAAGAGGGTCGCGAAAGTGGCCGTCATGCCTCACGCGGTGACAGTTCCGGCCGTAACGGCGTCGATGAGGCAACGGGCCCCGACGCCTACACCGTTCAGCCCGGCGACAACCTGTGTGACATCGCCGCCGAGAAGGACGTGCCCGGCGGATGGCCGGCGCTCTACGAGGCGAACGAGGAGACCGTCGGGGCCGACCCGGACCTCATCCTGCCCGGCCAGAGCCTCGATCTGGGCCTGAACCGAGGCTAGTTCGTTTGGGGTTTCGCGGGCTTATGTCCGTTGTGTGCGAGTGAGACAAGCATCTCTTTGCTGCAACTGGAGCAAATCCTCCCGCGAATTCGCCCACTCCGCCCCTCACCTGCGAAAACGGACATGTGTACGTGGCCGGTTCGGGCGATTTCTCCCCGATGTTCGACTTTGAACATCGGGGAGTCGTGTGTCTACCGTCTGAACCGTTCGCCATCGCGGGCACCGTCGACCGATACGCCGAATCCTGCCGTCGGTCGGGGGGAACAGTCGTCGCTCAGAGCGCCGAAGGCAGGAGCGGGGGACCCAAGGTAAGTGCCGGGCCCGTGGGCCGAGATCGCGAGAGGCCGACCGTACGTCGAGGTCGGCCGGACCGTGGAGACCGGCGGAACGGAACCGGCTGGGGGTGAAGACCGCGCGTCAGTGACGTGCGGCCGGGCAACTCACAGGCCCGAACCCGACAGCTCACCTCGCAGGCGTCGGTGAGGAGATAGCTCCATGCTGCGTTCTTCCGGCAACGCCAAGCACCGCCGCGCTTCCAGGGCGACCCGTATCGCCGCCTTCGTCGGCATCACCGGTGCGGCCGTCGCCGCCCCGCTGCTCGGCGCGGGCACCGCCTCCGCCGCCACCGCTTCCGAGTGGGACGCCGTCGCCCAGTGCGAGTCCGGCGGCAACTGGTCCATCAACACCGGCAACGGCTACTACGGCGGCCTGCAGTTCTCCGCCTCGACCTGGGCCGCGTACGGCGGCACCGCGTACGCCGCGACCGCCGACCAGGCGTCCAAGTCCCAGCAGATCGAGATAGCCGAGAAGGTCCTGGCCGGCCAGGGCAAGGGTGCCTGGCCGAGCTGCGGCGTCGGCCTGTCCAGCGCGTCCTACGACGGCGGCTCCGCCGAGGCCGAGCCCACGCAGCCGGCCCAGGAGCGCGCCGAGGTCCCCACCACGCGCTCCGAGCGCGCCGAGGCCCCGGCCAAGAAGGCCGAGAAGCCCGCAGCCGCTCCCGAGGCCAAGGCCTTCAAGAAGGGCGACGGCGAGTACAAGGTCAAGGCCGGTGACACCCTGAGCAAGATCGCCGAGGCCGAGAAGGTCAAGGGCGGCTGGGAGAAGCTCTTCGAGCTGAACAAGGACATCGTCGAGGACGCCGACGTGATCCACCCGGGTCAGCAGCTCCACCTGAGCTGACCTTCCTCCTCCCACGGTCCGGCGGTCGTGGGAGGCCACCCGTTCCTGGACGGGACCCGAGCACCCCGGTCCGGCGCGCCTTCCCCCGTACGCGCCGGGCCGGGGTCCGGTCCGTTCAGGGGCCGGGGCCCGAATGCCGGTTACCCGCAGGTAGATACCGCCCTGTTTGTCCGGCCTCAAGGGTCTTGATGCCCTTTTTCGTCCCAGGGGGCGGGCATCGGCCGGCCTTTGCCCCCGAGGCGGTTAGGCTCTTGCCGCAAGGCCAAGCAGACCTCTGCACTTTTTCTCGCGTCACATCCCAGAAGGAGATGCTCGTGCCGTCCATCGACGTCGTCGTAGCCCGGGAAATCCTGGACTCCCGAGGTAACCCCACGGTCGAGGTCGAGGTTGGCCTCGACGACGGCAGCACGGGTCGTGCTGCAGTTCCGTCCGGCGCCTCCACCGGTGCGTTCGAGGCTCTCGAGCTTCGCGACGGTGACCAGAACCGCTACCAGGGCAAGGGTGTCGAGAAGGCCGTCCTCGCCGTCATCGAGCAGATCGGCCCGGAGCTCGTCGGCTACGACGCCACCGAGCAGCGGCTGATCGACCAGGCGATGTTCGACCTGGACGCCACCCCGGACAAGTCCTCCCTCGGCGCCAACGCCATCCTCGGCGTCTCCCTCGCCGTGGCCCACGCCGCCTCCGAGGCCTCGGACCTGCCGCTCTTCCGCTACCTGGGCGGTCCGAACGCGCACCTGCTGCCCGTTCCGATGATGAACATCCTGAACGGCGGCTCGCACGCCGACTCCAACGTGGACATCCAGGAGTTCATGATCGCGCCGATCGGCGCCGAGTCCTTCTCCGAGGCTCTCCGCTGGGGCACCGAGGTCTACCACACCCTCAAGAAGGTCCTGAAGCAGAAGGGCCTGTCCACCGGTCTCGGCGACGAGGGCGGGTTCGCGCCGAACCTCGACTCCAACCGCGCCGCCCTCGACCTCATCCTCGAGGCCATCAAGGAGGCCGGTTACGCCCCGGGCAAGGACATCGCGCTCGCGCTCGACGTCGCCGCGTCCGAGTTCTACAAGGACGGCTCGTACGAGTTCGAGGGCAAGTCCCGCTCGGCCGCCGAGATGACCGAGTACTACGCGGAGCTCGTCGACTCCTACCCGCTGGTCTCCATCGAGGACCCGCTGTTCGAGGACGACTGGGCCGGCTGGCAGACCATCACCGAGAAGCTCGGCGCCAAGGTGCAGCTCGTCGGCGACGACCTGTTCGTCACCAACCCCGAGCGCCTGGCCCGCGGCATCGAGGAGAACGCCGCGAACGCCCTGCTCGTGAAGGTCAACCAGATCGGTTCGCTGACCGAGACCCTCGACGCCGTCGAGCTCGCCCAGCGCAACGGCTTCAAGTGCATGATGTCCCACCGCTCCGGCGAGACCGAGGACGTCACCATCGCCGACCTGGCCGTCGCCACCAACTGCGGTCAGATCAAGACCGGTGCCCCGGCCCGCTCCGAGCGCGTCGCCAAGTACAACCAGCTGCTGCGCATCGAGGAGATCCTCGACGACGCCGCGGTGTACGCGGGCCGCAGCGCGTTCCCGCGGTTCCGCCTCGCGGACCAGTAGGCGCGGCAGCTACGAAGGCTGATCGTCCCGACGATCAGCGGCTGACGCCCTGTCGTACGTACGTCCCCGGCCGCGGTCCCGTACCGTGTCCGGGGACGTACGTGTGTGAAGGGGAGGCGAGAGGCATGGCACGCACGCCGGAGGCGGACCGGTTCTCCACCGCGACCAGGCTGCGGCTGCTCGGCGAGCAGACCGCCGCCCGTGTCTACCGGTCCCAGAACCGCCGCCAGGCCCGCCGCTCCCGCCTCACCGGACGCGCGGCCTTCCTCGCCCTCGTCGTCTGCTCGCTCGTCGTCGCACTCGCCTACCCGATGCGCCAGTACGTCTCGCAGCGGGCCGAGATCGCCGAGCAGGAACGGCTGATGGACGAGGCCCGTACGAGCGTCGAGCAGCTCAAGGACGAGAAGGCGCGTCTGAAGGACGACATGTACATCCGGCGCCTGGCCCGCGAGCATCTGCACTACGTCCTGCCGGGGGAGACCGGATACACCATGATCGACCCGGAGGCCGCCGAGAAGCAGCACGAAGAGGGCGGTGCGGCCGACCGGCCCTGGTACTCGAACGTATGGAACGGCGTGGACAGCGCCGACGGCACGCAGCACAGGTAAGCCCCCGCCGCACAGGTAGACCCAGGCAGCACAGGTAAGTCAGCGAACAAGGCAGGCATGGAAACCCCTCCTCCCACCACCGAACCCACCGAGCCCACCGACGCGGACATCGCCGCGTTCAAGGACCAGCTCGGCCGGCCCCCGCGCGGTCTGCGCGCGATCGCGCACCGCTGCCCCTGCGGGCAGCCCGATGTCGTCGAGACCGCCCCGCGGCTCCCCGACGGCACCCCGTTCCCGACGCTGTACTACCTGACGTGCCCGCGGGCGGCCTCCGCGATCGGCACGCTCGAGGCGAACGGCGTCATGAAGGAGATGACCGAGCGCCTGGCGGCCGATCCCGAACTCGCCGCCGCCTACCGGGCGGCCCACGAGGACTACATCCGGCGCCGTGACGCCATCGAGGTGCTCGAGGGCTTCCCCAGCGCCGGCGGTATGCCGGACCGGGTGAAGTGCCTGCACGTGCTGGTCGGCCACTCGCTGGCGGCCGGCCCCGGCGTGAACCCGCTGGGCGACGAGGCGATCGCGATGCTGCCGGAGTGGTGGGCCAAGGGGCCGTGCGTGTCGCCCTGTGTGACGCCCGAAGCCTGATCACAGAGGAGACCGCCGACATGACCCGCGTCGCCGCGATCGACTGCGGCACCAACTCCATCCGGCTCCTGGTCGCGGACGTCGACCCGGCCACCGGGAAGCTCGTCGACCTCGACCGCCGGATGACCATCGTCCGGCTGGGCCAGGACGTCGACCGCACGGGCAGGCTCGCCCCGGAAGCGCTGAAGCGGACGTTCGACGCCTGCCGTGAGTACGCCGCCGTCATCGAGGAACTCGGCGCCCGCCGCGTCCGCTTCGTCGCCACGTCCGCGTCGCGCGACGCGGAGAACCGCGACGAGTTCGTCGCCGGCGTGCTCGACATCCTCGGCGTGGAGCCGGAGGTGATCACCGGTGACGAGGAGGCCGAGTTCTCCTTCACCGGCGCCACCAACTCGCTCCACGGCCGCTCCGACGTCGAGCGCCCCTATCTGGTCGTCGACATCGGCGGCGGCTCCACCGAGTTCGTGGTGGGCGAGGAGCACGCCCGCGCCGCCCGGTCCGTCGACATCGGCTGCGTACGGATGACCGAGCGGCACGCGCCGAGCAGTCCGGCGACGCCGGAGCAGATCGCCGCGATCACCGCGGACATCGAGGCGGCGCTCGACGACGTCGAGAAGACCGTGCCCATCCGGCAGACGCACACCCTGGTCGGACTCGCCGGCTCCGTGACCACGGTCGCGGGCATCGCGCTCGGCCTCCAGGAGTACGACTCCGAGGCCATCCACCACTCGCGGATCTCCTACGAGCAGGTCGAGGAGGTCACCACCATGCTGCTGAACTCGACGCACGACGAGCGCGCGGCGATCGGCGTGATGCACCCCGGCCGCGTCGACGTGATCGCGGCCGGGGCGCTCGTCCTGCTCACGGTCATGCGGCGGACCGGGGCCCGCGAGGTGGTCGTCAGCGAGCACGACATCCTCGACGGCATCGCGTACAGCGTCGCGGCCGGGACGAGGGACTGAGTCAGGGTCAGGACGTCACCACAGGGACGACGGACCGAGTCCGCGTCAGGACGTCGGGGCCGGGGACGGGGTGAGCACGACGAACTCCGCCCCGGCCGGGTCGTTGCACACCGCCAGCCGGCCCACGCCCTCCGCGTCCTCGGGGCCCATCGAGACCGAGCCGCCCTTCTCCCGTACGAGGGCGACCGTGGCGTCGCAGTCCGCGGTGCCGAAGACGGGGTGCCAGTACGGCCGGTTCTCGCCCGACGAGAACATCTGGGGGACGGCCATGATGCCGCCGAACATCCGCTCGGCCGGCTGGTCCTTCGGCGTGACCATCGTGTACGTGCCGCCGTCGCCGGGGAGTTCCATGTCCTGGCCGGACCAGCCGAAGACGGTGCCGTAGAAGGTCTGCGCGGCGGTCGAGTCGGTGGTGTAGAGCTCCACCCAGCCGAGGCTGCCCGGGGCGTCGGCCAGTTGGATGCCGGGGTACGAGCCCGGCTGCCAGACCGCGAACTGGGCGCCTTGCGGGTCGGTGAGCTGCGCGAACCGCCCTTCGTCCGACACCTCGGAGGGCGGGGTGCGCACCGAGCCGCCGGCCTGCTCGACGGCCTTGACGGTGGAGTCGATGTCCGGCGTGTGGAAGTAGACCGTCCAGGCCGGGCGTGCGCCTTCCTCGGTGAGCTGCCCGACCGCTCCGACCACCTTGCCGTCGAGCTGGAACGACTTGTAGCTGCTCGTCTCCTGGTCGAACGACCTGGCCTGCCAGCCGAACACGGCGCCGTAGAAGGCGGCCGCCGCGTCGATGTCGGGGGCGCCCAGATCGAGCCAGCAGGGGGAGCCGGGCACGAAGTCAGTGGTGATCACGCGATTCCCTTTCTCCGGGACTTCCCCGGTCTCTCCCGGGGCCTGCGGTTCAGCCTGGCACCGAGCGTGGGCCCCCGCGCGACGACGCTCCGGCCGCCGTCCGAAGGGCCCGCCGGACCGTCCTGTGGGTGTGCCCGCGAGAAAGTTCGTGAAGTTCTTCACAAGGAAAAGCGTCCCGACGGGCCCATGGAGGCTCCTGGAAGCCCTTTGTGCGCACCTGTTGGGCCCGGACGGGCACATTCGAAGGCGGTCGGCCGACCGCGCCCCCAGAGGGCAAGGGAGGGCGGTCCAGCGGCCCCGCAGCCCTAGGGGCCAGCTCAGAGGGGTGATCAACGTCCCCCGGCGTCCTGTGGTTCCCCCTGGGAACCATGACCTGGGTCACGTGGGCGGCGGAGTGTAGCAGAGTGGCGGCAACACCTTGTGAAGGGGCTCACGAGCGCCCCCTCCGAGGGGGGTGGATACTCGATGGCATGAGCACCACGGAGCGTCCCAGGATCCTCGTTGTAGGCGGTGGGTACGTAGGCCTGTACGCAGCTCGGCGCATTCTCAAGAAGATGCGCTACGGCGAGGCGACCGTCACGGTCGTCGACCCGCGGTCGTACATGACGTACCAGCCCTTCCTCCCCGAAGCTGCTGCCGGCAGCATCTCGCCTCGGCATGTCGTCGTCCCGCTGCGACGCGTGCTGCCCAAGGCAGAGGTTCTCACCGGTCGGGTCACGACCATCGACCAGGACCGCAAGGTCGCGACGGTCTCGCCGCTCGTCGGCGAGGCGTACGAGCTGCCCTTCGACTACCTGGTGATCGCCCTCGGCGCGATCTCCCGTACCTTCCCGATCCCCGGCCTCGCCGAGCAGGGCATCGGCATGAAGGGCATCGAAGAGGCCATCGGCCTGCGCAACCACGTGCTCGAGCAGTTGGACAAGGCCGACTCGACGACCGACGAGGACGTCCGCCGCAAGGCGCTGACCTTCGTCTTCGTCGGCGGTGGCTTCGCCGGCGCCGAGACCATAGGCGAGGTCGAGGACCTGGCCCGTGACGCGGCGAAGTACTACAGCAACGTCAAGCGCGAGGACATGCGTTTCATCCTCGTCGACGCCGCTGACAAGATCCTTCCCGAGGTCGGCCCGAAGCTGGGCAAGTACGGCAAGGAGCACCTCGAGGGCCGTGGGGTCGAGATCTACCTCTCCACCTCCATGGACTCGTGCGTCGACGGCCACGTGGTGCTGAAGAACGGCCTCGAGGTCGACTCCAACACGATCGTGTGGACCGCCGGTGTGAAGCCGAACCCGGCGCTGGCCCGCTACGGCCTGCCGCTCGGCCCCCGCGGCCACGTGGACTGCAGCGAGAAGCTCCAGGTCCAGGGCACCGACTACATCTGGGCCGCCGGCGACAACGCGCAGGTCCCGGACATGGCCGCCCGCAAGGCCGGTGTCGAGAACGCCTGGTGCCCGCCGAACGCCCAGCACGCGCTGCGCCAGGCCAGGGTCCTCGGCGACAACGTCATCTCCGGGATGCGCGGCTTCCCGCAGAAGGACTACGAGCACGCGAACAAGGGTGCGGTCGCCGGTCTCGGCCTGCACAAGGGCGTCGCGATGATCGTCATGGGCAAGATGAAGATCAAGCTCAAGGGCCGGCTCGCCTGGTACATGCACCGTGGCTACCACGGCATGGCCATGCCGACCTGGAACCGCAAGATCCGCGTGTTCGCCGACTGGACGCTCGCGATGTTCCTCAAGCGCGAGGTCGTCTCCCTCGGTGCGATGGAGTCCCCGCGCGAGGAGTTCTACGAGGCGGCCAAGCCGGCTCCGGTCGCCGCCAAGCCGGAGTCCGAGAAGGCCAAGGCCTCCTAGCGGTACCGCTCGCCCTGCCAAGGGGCCGCCCGCCATCCGTGGTGCGGGCGGCCCCTTCGGCGTTCCCGGAGACCTCCGCGTGCGCTCCGCCTGTCCGGCGGCCCGCGCGGCCGCGGGCGGCTGACTCCGACCAGGTACCGTTTCCCGCCTTTTTGCCTGTGCATTGCGTAGTGCGGGGAAGTACACACGGTGGTCATGTTGTTGAGGGAAGGGAACCGTGCAGACCCGCGGCGCGGGACTGCCGGGGCGTTCGTGGGAACCACCGTCACGGAGGTGTGCGCCATGGCCGACGCCGCACTGCGGCTGACCACTCTCGCCGAGGAACTGCTGGGGGCACCGCTCCCGGTCCGCATCCGCGCCTGGGACGGCAGCGAAGCCGGGCCGCCGGGCGCGCCCACCCTCGTCGTACGCCACCGGCGCGCCCTGCGGCGGCTGTTGTGGCGGCCGGGCGAGCTGGGACTCGCACGGGCCTGGGTCGCCGGGGAGGTCGACGTCGACGGCGACCTGTACGAGGCCCTGGACCTGCTCGCCGGGATCTTCTGGGAGCGCGGCGGCGAGCGGCGGAGCGCCGTACGTGCCGTACGCGCCGCGCGTGACCCGAGGCTGCGGGCGGCCGCCCTCGGTCTGCTGAAGCTCGGCGGGCCGCTGCCCCCGCCGGCCCCGCCCGCCGAGGAGGTGCGCCGCCGTACCGGCCCGCTGCACACCAAGCGGCGCGACAAGGAGGCCATCAGCCACCACTACGACGTGGGCAACGACTTCTACGAGCTCGTGCTCGGGCCGTCCATGGTCTACTCGTGCGCCTACTGGGACGAGGCGGGCACCCTGGAGGAGGCCCAGCGCGACAAGCTCGACCTGGTGTGCCGCAAGCTCGGGCTCAAGGAGGGCGACCGGCTCCTCGACGTGGGCTGCGGCTGGGGTTCGATGGCCGTCCACGCCGCCCGCGAGTACGGCGCCAGGGTCACCGGAGTGACCCTCTCCCGCGAGCAGGCCGTCTACGCGCGCAAGCGCATCGCCGACGAGGGTCTCACCGACCGCATCGAGATCCGCGTCCAGGACTACCGGGACGTCAGGGACGGTCCGTACGACGCCATTTCGTCCATCGGCATGGCGGAACACGTCGGCCGGGTCCGCTACCGCGAGTACGCCGACCAGCTGTTCTCGCTCCTCGTGCCGGGTGGCCGGCTGCTCAACCACCAGATCGCCCGCCGCCCGGAGCGGAACGAATCGGCCTACCGGGTCGACGAGTTCATCGACCGCTACGTCTTCCCGGACGGCGAGCTCGCGCCCCTCGGCCGTACCGTCGCCACCCTGGAGGACGCGGGCTTCGAGGTCCGGGACGTCCACGCCATCCGCGAGCACTACGGCCGCACCCTGCGCGCCTGGGTCGCCAACCTGGAGAAGGCGTGGCCCGAGGCCGCGCGGTCCACGTCCGCCGGCCGGGCCCGGGTGTGGCGGCTCTACATGGCCGCCTCCGCCGTCTCGTTCGAGCGCAACAGGATCGGCGTCAACCAGATCCTCGCCGTGCGGTCCCCCGGCAGCGGCGGCTCGGGAGTGCCGCTGCGGAGCCGCGACTGGCGCTGAGGTACCGGCGCCGGGCGTACGACGAAGCGGGGCCCCGTGGGCGCGTGCACAGCACGCGCCCACGGGGCCCCGCCCCTGGGAACCTCTACTCGGTCTTGATCGCCGTCAGCATGTTCAGCTTCGCCGCGCTCCTGGCCGGCCACAGCGCCGCCAGCACACCGACCACACCGGCCAGCAGCAGGAAGATCCCGATCCGGTCCCACGGCATGACCAGCACATAGCCGGGGATCTCCTTGCGGATCGTCTCGCCGATCGCCCAGGCGAGGAACGAGCCGAGACCGATGCCGACCACCGCGCCGAAGACCGAGATCACCACGGCCTCCAGCCGGATCATCCGCTTCACCTTGCCGCGGTCGAGGCCGATCGCCCGCAGCATGCCGATCTCCTGCTGACGCTCGAAGACGGACATCGCCAGGGTGTTGATGACGCCGAGCACCGCGATGATCAGGGCCATCGCCAGCAGTCCGTACATGATGTTCAGCGCCGTGTTGATGAACCCGCCGAACATGTTCCGGATGTCCTGCTGGTCCATCACGCTCATCGCCGGGTTGTCGCCCAGCGCGTCGACCAGCGCCTGCTCGTTCGCCGCACTCGCGCCGCCGTCCATCGTCACCCAGATCTCGGGGATGTACGGCTTCGGCTCGTAGGGGGCGACGACGTCGGTGGCGACCAGGATCGGGGAGAGGAACTCGTTGCCCTTGTAGACGGCGCCGACCGTCAGGTTCTTGGTCTCCTTCCTGCCCTCCTGGCCGAACTCGGCGGGCAGGGTGTCACCGGTCTTCCAGCCGTTCGACTTCGCGGTGTCGTCGTCGACCGCGATCTGTCCCTTGCCGAGCGTGGCGAGCGAGCCGGAGACCGTCTCCAGGTCGAAGACCTTCTCCACGTCACCCGGGGTGACCGCCGAGGCGGAGTGCCACTTGCCCTTGATCTCCATCGAGGACGCCTGCTGCGGGGAGACGGCGCCGACGCCCTCGGCCTTCTCGATCGCGTCGAGCGCCGACTTGTCCAGCGCGCCGCCGCCGGCCATCGAGACCATGTAGTCGGCCCTGATGTTGTCCGTGGTCATCTGGTCGACGGCGCGGCCCATCGTGGCGCCGAGCACCGAGATCCCGGTGACCAGGGTGAGACCGATCGCCAGCGCGGAGGCGGTGGCGCCCGTACGGCGCGGGTTGCGCACCGCGTTCTGCCCGGCGAGCTTGCCCGACACCCCGAACAGACGGTGCAGCAGCGGCCGCACCAGCGCGATCACCGGGCGGGACAGCAGCGGGATCAGGACGATGATGCCGACCAGCGCCAGGAAGGCGCCGCCGCCGATGATCATCCGGCCGTCGGAGCCGGCCGCCGCACCGGCGACGATCGCGGTCGCGCCGAGCAGGGTGAGCACACCACCGATGGTGTTCCGCAGCACCAGCGACTTGGTGGTCGCCACCGCGTGCACGCTGCTCATCGCCGCCACCGGCGGGATCTTCGCGGCCCGGCGGGCGGGCAGCCATGCCGCCAGCACCGTGATCAGCACACCGACGCCCAGGGCGGCGGCCACCGCGGTGGGCGAGACGACCAGCGGTCCCGCGGGCACCTTGGCGCCGAAGGTGCTCATCGCCGACCGCAGACCGGTCGCAAGGCCGAGGCCCAGCACGAAGCCGACCACCGAGGCGACGGCCCCGACGACCAGCGCCTCGAGGATCACCGAGCGCTTGACCTGCCGGCGGGAGGCGCCGACGGCACGCAGCAGCGCCAGCTCCTTGGTGCGCTGGGCGACCAGCATGGTGAAGGTGTTGGCGATCAGGAAGACGCCGACGAACAGGGCGATGGCCGCGAACGCGAGCAGCATCGTGTTCATGTTCGACAGACCGCTCTCGATCTGCTTCGCCTGCTCGTCGGCCAGCTCCTTGCCGGTCTGCGCCTCGGAGTCCTCGGGCAGCAGCGGCTTCACGGCCGCGAGGATCTCGGTGTCGGAGGCGCCGGCCTCGGAGGTCACGGTGACGTCCGAGAAGTACCCGGGCCGAAGGTAGAGCTGCTGGGCCACGGCGGTGTCGAAGAGGACCAGGCTGCCGCCCGCGTTGACCGCGCCGTCCTCGGTGGTGAAGACACCGGCGAGGGTGTACTCCTTCACCGGGCCGTTGGTGGCCACCCGTACGGTGTCGCCGACCTGGTACCCGCCCTTGGCGGCGGAGTCCTTGTCGAGGGCGATCTCGCCGTCCTCGCGCGGCCCCTCACCGGTGGTGAAGGTGTACGCGGCGTCCTTGCCGTCCTTGCCGGGGGCGAAGTTCGCGCCGGTGTTGGACCAGCCGTTGCCGATGAGCTTGCCGTCCTGGTCGGCGACGCCGGCGAAGCCGGAGACCCGGCCGGAGGCGGAGGCGACGCCGTCGACGCCCCGGATCTTCTCCAGGGTCTTCTCGTCGATGCCGGCGTCCTTCGTGGCCTCGCTCGGATCGATGTAGGTCGTCACGGCGACCGCGACCTTGTCGTAGCTCTTGGCGGACTGGTTGCGGTAGGCGTTGCCGAGGGTGTCGGTGAAGACCAGGGTGCCGGAGACGAAGGCCACGCCGAGCATCACGGCGAGCACGGTCATCAGCAGCCTGGCCTTGTGCGCGAGCACATTGCGCAGGGCGGTACGGAACATGTGGGTGTCCTGGGAACGGGCACCGGCGTCCTCGCGGGCGGCCCGGCGGGGGCCGGCCGTGGGCCGGGCGGTGACAGGTGAGGTCTTGAGGGGGCGCGCGGGGCAGGGGCGCGTGGCGCGCGGCCGCGGGGGCGTGCCGCGGGAGCGCCCGGGGCGGGCGCGCCGGCCCTGGGCGGGGACGGGCCGGGAGCGGCCCGGAGACGTCAGCTCGTGCGGCCCTTGGCGTCGAAGGCCTTCATCCGGTCGAGGACGCCGTCCGCGGACGGGCTGTGCATCTCGTCGACGATCGCGCCGTCCGCCAGGAAGATCACCCGGTCGGCGTAGGAGGCGGCCACCGGGTCGTGCGTCACCATGACCACGGTCTGGCCGAGCTCGCGCACCGAGTTGCGCAGGAAGCCGAGCACCTCGGCGCCGGACCGCGAGTCGAGGTTTCCGGTCGGCTCGTCACCGAAGATGATCTCCGGCCGGGAGGCGAGGGCGCGGGCGACGGCGACGCGCTGCTGCTGGCCGCCCGAGAGCTGGGTCGGCCGGTGACCGAGCCTGTCACGCAGGCCCACCATGTCGATGACCCGCTCCAGCCACTCCCGGTCGGGCTTACGGCCCGCGATGTCCATGGGCAGCGTGATGTTCTCCATCGCGGTCAGCGTCGGCAGCAGGTTGAACGCCTGGAAGATGAAGCCGATCTTGTCGCGGCGCAGCTGCGTCAGCTGCTTGTCCTTCAGGCTGCCGAGCTCGGTCTCGCCGATGCGCACGGAGCCGGAGCTGAAGGAGTCCAGACCGGCGACGCAGTGCATCAGCGTCGACTTGCCGGAGCCGGACGGGCCCATGATCGCGGTGAACTCGGCCTGCCGGAAGTCGACGCTCACATGGTTCAGCGCGACCACCTGGGTCTCGCCCTGTCCGTACACCTTGGACAGGTCCGTGGCGCGGGCGGCCACTGCGGTGGCGCGGTGAGCGATGGGGGTGGTGGTCACGAGGGGAGCTCCTGTCGGGGGTGTGCCGTGCTGACTCCACCATCCTGTCCGCGCCGGCGCCGGGAATCGTCAGTCCCGGTGCCCGTTCCCGGGGCCCTCTCCGGTCGGACCGGGCGGCCCGCTCCTCCTCCTTGGGTATGACGGCGCCCCTGAGAGAAGAGGGGGGCCACGGAGGGCGCTTTTACGTCATTCCCGGGGGCCCGGGGCAGCGGCCGCAGGCGGTACGAGGGGGGTGGGAACGCACCCCGACCTGGCCTGACGCTCCCTCAGGAGTCAATGGAACAAGACAAGATCGGGCCATCGCCCCGATGGCGAGTCGATCTGCACCGATAGGCTCGGGTGCCAACGCGGAGCCCTCGCGCCACGCCCGGGTGGTGGAATGCAGACACGGCGAGCTTAAACCTCGCTGCCCCTCGGGGCGTGCCGGTTCAAGTCCGGCTCCGGGCACCTCGACGCCCCGTCGCCCGGCACACGGTCACCCTCCGCGGGAGCCCCGTGCCGTGCTCCACTGTCACGATCCCGGAAAGATCCTCCCCGAGCACTAGAGTGTTCGCTTTGCTTCCGCATTACTCTTGACTTCTAGGCCGCGCACGGTGGCCAAGGAGGAGTGAGATGAGGAGCAGCAACCCGGTCTTCTCGCGACGGGGGTTCAGCCGCGACAACGGCTACGCCGGCTTCAACGCGCAGCAGCAGCCGCAGGCCGGGGGCCCCGCCGTAGGAACCAACCCCTACGCACAGGGCGCCGGCAACCCTTACGCGACCAACCCCTACGCCCCGGCGGACACCCAGTACGGCGCCCCCGCGCCCGTCCGCACGGACGCCATGACGATGGACGACGTCGTCACGCGCACCGGCATGACGCTGGGCACCGTGGTCATCGGTGCGGTCCTCGCCTGGGCCGTCCTGCCGGTTTCCCCCAGCAGCTACGGCATCGCCATCGGCTCGGCCCTCGTGGCCTTCGTCCTGGCGATCGTCCAGTCCTTCAAGCGCACTCCGTCCCCCGCGCTGATCCTGAGCTACGCGGCCTTCGAGGGCATCTTCCTCGGCGTGATCAGCGAGATGTACAACAGCCGCTGGGACGGCGCGCCCTTCCAGGCGGTGCTCGGCACCATGGCCGTCACCGGCGCCATGCTGGTCGTGTACAAGCAGCGCTGGATCCGGGTCACCGCGCGGTACGCCCGCATCGGCATGACCATCGCGATCGCCTTCATCGCCGTGATGGCGGTGAACCTGCTGCTCGTGGTCTTCGGCGTCGCCGAGGACGGCGGTCTGCGCAGCTTCGGGCCGCTCGGCGCGATCGTGGGCATCCTGGCCATCCTGATCGGCTGCTTCTTCCTCACCCTGAACTTCAAGGAGATCGAGGACGGCATCACCTACGGCGCGCCGCGCCAGGAGTCCTGGCTGGCCGCCTTCGGCCTGACCGTGACGCTGGTGTGGATCTACCTGGAGATGCTGCGTCTGGTGGCGATCTTCAGCGGCGACGACTAGTCGGCGCGGCGGCCGGGGCCACCGGTCGCACGAAGGGCCCGCAGGCACTGCCTGCGGGCCCTTCCTCGTGTGCGGCACCTGAGGCCACTAGAGCAGCTTGCGCGCGGCCCGCCTCAGGTCGTACTCGTGGATGATCGCTTTCGCATGTCCGTACGCGAGGTTGTGCTCGCCCCGGAGCCAGCTGACCTTCTCCTCGAAATTGAAGAGAGACGGTCCTTCGTCGACGGTGCGGAGCCAGTCGGAGATGTCACGACCGGTGCACTCGGGGATTCGGGAGAGCAGATTTCGGTGGGTCTGTTCGGAGAAGACTTGGGACATCGGCGCCTCCGGACGCATTGCGCGTGTGCTCTTCACGCCACCGTGCCTGAGCGTGCGCGTATTGGCAACAGTCCCGGGAGGGCGCGTAGGGTCGCGGCGTGCTTGATACGACGGGATTCATCGCCGCGGCGGACCGCTTCGCGGACCGTCTGCGGGCCGCGCCGCAGAGCCGGCTCCAGCGGGGCGCGGCGGCGGAGGCACTGGCTCTGGCCAGGGAACTGGCGAAAAGGGCGCAGCGGATCGAGGAGCCCGGGCGGGAGCCGAGGATCATGCCCGACGCGGGGGTGTTCGCGGTCGCGGACCAGTTGATGGTGGCCGCTCACGATCTGGCCGAAGCGCTTCGGCCGGCGCCGGACGCGTCAAGGGAAATGGACGAGGCGACCGCGCTGGTGCGGTCCGCCGCCGACCGCTCGGGGCTGTAGCGACCGGGCGGCGCCCCCGGAACACGGGGGCGGGCAGGCGGGGCGGCCGGGCTCAGTGGGAGGCGATCACACGGTCGGCGAGGATGTACACGCTCTCGTCGCCGCAGGAGAACGTCAGGGCGTACGCGCCCGACACACCGGAACCGCCCAGCAGCACCGGCGCGGTGCCCGCGCGCAGCGCGTCAGCGAGGCGCTCCGCCGTCTCCCGGTGGCCCGGGGTCATGCACAGGGTCGTGCCGTCGGCGAAGACGTACACGTCCAGGGTGCCCAGCGGGCCGGGGCGGACGTCGGCCAGCTCGGTGCCGGTCTCCGCCAGCTCCTCGAGCTTCGACACGGTGCGCTCGTGGTCGGTGACGACAGGCGTCTGGACCGGCACGAAGTCGGGGTGGGAAGGGTGCCGGCGGCGGGCGGCGGCCAGCTCGGGGGAGTCCTCAGCGAACTCGGTGACCTCGGGGAGGTCGGCCATCTCGTCGAACCCGTCGACGCCGTCCAGATCCAGCGACTCCAGGTCCGTCGACTCGAGGCCCATGGACTCCAGGCCCACGAAGTCGGCCTGGCGCGGGACGTAGAACGGCGGGATCTCGTCGCCGATGCCCGACAGGCCGCCGAGCGCGGACGCCGACGCGGAGCCGGAACCGGAGCCGTCACCGGAGTAGCGGGCGGAGGCGTCCGCCGCGTCACGCGCCTCCTGCGCGGCCCAGAAGGCCCGCGCCTCGGCCAGCTCGCGCTCCCGCTCCTCGGCGAGCGCCTCCGCGACGGCCGCGCGTATCTCGGCGGCATCGCTGGTGCGGGCCTGGGGCACGGAGGCGGTACGGGCGGGCCCGGACGCCTCGGCGAGCTCGCTGCGCAGGGCGGCCACCTGCTGACGGAGCCCGTGGGCGGCGTGCAGGGCAGCGGCGCCCACGGCCGTGGCGGCGGCCGTGGTCAGCAGCAGGGCAAGAGACATGGCGCTCACTGACTTACTCCCGGTTTCAATCGGATCCCCCGACTTCTACATCAGCTTGCGATGAACCCGCGCACTCTGTCAGTGCATTACGTCACCAATTGGACAGGACTTTGGGCCCGGCGTTTACCGGCGGATCGGCCCTGACCTGCAAAAAGGGGTCTCCCCCAGGAGATAGGTCACATCCTGGGGGAGATTCAGTCACGAACTGAGATCCACGGTGGGCCCGAGCCCGTGCCCGGACCACCGCTGCGGGCAGGTGCCGCCCTCATACCTCGGGCTCAGTTCAGCCGCTCGCGTTGTCGGTCGCGTTCGCTTCGCCACCGCTGCGGGCAGGTGCCGCCCTCGTACCTCGGGCGACTCCTACCCTCCGCTACGGCTCAGCTCAGCCGCTCGATGACCATCGCCATGCCCTGGCCGCCGCCCACGCACATCGTCTCGAGGCCGAACTGCTTGTCGTGGAACTGGAGGCTGTTGATCAGCGTGCCCGTGATCCGCGCGCCGGTCATGCCGAAGGGGTGGCCGACCGCGATCGCGCCGCCGTTGACGTTGACCTTGTCGAGGTCGAAGCCGAGGTCGCGGTACGACGGGATGACCTGCGCGGCGAACGCCTCGTTGATCTCGACCAGGTCGATGTCCGAGGTGGTCAGGCCGGCGCGCCGCAGCGCCTGCTTCGACGCCTCGACCGGGCCGAGGCCCATGATCTCGGGGGAGAGGCCGGAGACGCCGGTGGAGACGATCCGGGCGAGCGGCGTGAGACCGAGCTCGCGGGCCTTGGTGTCGCTCATGATGACGAGCGCGGCGGCGCCGTCGTTCAGCGGGCAGCAGTTGGCGGCGGTGACCAGACCGTCGGGGCGGAAGACGGGCTTGAGGCCCTGGACGCCCTCGAGGGTGACTCCGGCACGCGGACCGTCGTCCTTGCTGACGACCGTGCCGTCGGGGGTGGTCACCGGGGTGATCTCGCGCTCCCAGAAGCCGTTCTTGATGGCTTCCTCCGCGAGGTTCTGCGAGCGGACGCCGAACTCGTCCATGTCCTCGCGGGTGATGCCCTTGAGGCGGGCGAGGTTCTCCGCGGTCTGCCCCATCGCGATGTACGCGTCCGGCACCAGGCCGTCCTCGCGCGGGTCGTGCCATGTCGAGCCCTCGGTCTCGGCGACGGCGGCCGTGCG
The DNA here is from genome assembly GCF_040677245.1 of Streptomyces kurssanovii. Taxonomy (NCBI): domain Bacteria; kingdom Bacillati; phylum Actinomycetota; class Actinomycetes; order Kitasatosporales; family Streptomycetaceae; genus Streptomyces; species Streptomyces kurssanovii. The sequence continues at coordinate 49,169 of NZ_JBFAQK010000012.1, read as the reverse complement.
GGCCTCAGCCTCGGCGAAGAACGGGTTGTGCGTGTCCGGCAGGCTGTCGGAGTTCCCCTTCACGAAGCGGGACACCATCTCGACACCCGCCGAGATGAAGACGTCGCCCTCGCCGGCCTTGATGGCGTGCAGCGCCATCCGGGAGGTCTGGAGCGAGGAGGAGCAGTAGCGGGTGACGGTGCAGCCGGGGAGGTGGTCCATCCCCATCTGCACGGCCACGATGCGGCCCAGGTTGTTGCCCTGCTCGCCGCCGGGGAGGCCGCAGCCGAGCATCAGGTCGTCGATGTCACGCGGGTCGAGCTCGGGCACCTTGGCGAGCGCGGCCTTGATGATCTCGGCGGTCAGGTCGTCGGGGCGGACGTCCTTGAGCGAGCCCTTGAAGGCCCGGCCGATCGGGGAACGGGCGGCAGAGACGATCACGGCTTCGGGCATCACGGCTCCATGAGGGGAAGACGGAAGGGCTGGTTGGGAAGTTACCCGTACGTACCGCGCGGGTCACTGCACGGATGGTGTGATGCGGGCCTCTTTTCTAAGCGGGCGCTTGCTTATGTCCCCTCCCGGCTTGCCCATCCCCACCCAGGGTGGTCCTGAAACCGATGCTTCGCCCTGATTCCGTCCCCGGCCTTCCCGCCCCGCCGGCCGGCCGTCGCCCAGCCCTGCCGGCAGGCGGCAAGCGCGTACGCCGGGACCTGCCGGCAGGCGCAAGCGCGCGTACCCCAGGACCTGCCGTACCTCGCTGAAGCAGCTCGCGTACGGCAGGTCCTGGTGGCGGCCGGGTCCCCTCAGTGCGTGGGGCCCGCGTGGCCCCTGGCGGGTTCCGCGTGGGTGGTGGCGGGGGACGCGGTCTCCGCGGCAGGAGGCAGGCGACGGCGACGGCGGTGCTTGAGCAGGGCCCAGGGCGCGCGGGCGCCCGTGACCTCCGTGCCCGCCTCGGACGCGGCCGTCGCGGCCGCCCGGGCCACCGGCAGCATGTCCTCGTCCCGGTCCGCGTCCAGCACGTCGGTCTCAGGCCACAGGCCGAGCACCGCGCACAGCGTCGGCAGCATCGCCATGGCCGCCGTCGCGTAGCCCTCGGCCGACGGGTGGTAGCTGTCCACGCCGAACATCTCCCGAGGGTTCGCCGCGAACTCGGGGCCGAGCAGATCGCCCAGCGAGACCGTCCGCCCGCCCTGTTCGACCACCACGATCGTCTGGGCCGCGGCCAGCTGCCGGCTCACACGGCGGGCCATCCAGCGCAGCGGCTGGTAGACCGGCTCGATCGTCCCGAGGTCGGGGCAGGTGCCGACGACCACCTCCGCGCCCGCCGTCCGCAGTCTGCGGACGGCGGCGGCCAGGTAGCGCACGGACTCCGTCGGCGGCATCCGGTGGGTGACGTCGTTGGCGCCGATCATGATCACGCACACGTCCGGGGTCCGTGACCGGTCCGCGAGCAGTTGCGTCACCTGCCGCTCGAGGTCGTCGGACCGTGCCCCCGGCAGCGCGATGTTGCGGACCTCCACCGGCCGCTCCGCCACCGCCGCCAGCCCGGACGCCAGCAGCGCTCCCGGGGTCTGGCCCGCCCTGCGCACACCCTGGCCGGCCGCGGTCGAGTCGCCGAGGACGCCGAGATGCAGCGGGTTCTCCCGGCCGAAGGCCAGCCCGTAGAGACCGTCGCCGCGCGGAGGGATGGGTGCCCGGCCCCCGCCGACCGTGCGTTTGGCCAGCTGGACCTCGGCCAGCACCAGGCCCACCGCCGCCGCCCCGAGCAGCCCGATGCTGCCCCCGCCGTATGCCGCGCCGGCCGCGATGCGCCGCGCCACCCTCGCTCTCGACACAGTCCGTGCCACCTCCTCGCAACCCACCGGGGCCGCAGCCTCGTGTGCTGCGGCCCTCGCAGGCGTCGTCGCCGTACATGAGCTAACTGCCCCGTAGCGACCGTCGCCCAATCCCGCGGCCGCCCGCTTACGCTGGGCGAACCATCACGGAGACCCCGGAGAACATTGTGCGTATCCACAATTCGATGATCAGCCTTGTCGGCGACACCCCGCTGGTGAAGCTGAACAGCGTGACCGCAGGCATTTCGGCGACCGTCCTGGCCAAGGTCGAGTACTTCAACCCCGGCGGGTCGGTGAAGGACCGCATCGCGCTGCGGATGATCGAGGCGGCGGAGGAGAGCGGCGCGCTCCAGCCCGGCGGCACGATCGTCGAGCCGACGAGCGGCAACACCGGCGTCGGACTTGCCATCGTGGCCCAGCAGAAGGGCTACAAGTGCATCTTCGTCTGCCCCGACAAGGTGTCCACGGACAAGATCAATGTGCTGCGCGCCTACGGTGCCGAGGTCGTCGTCTGCCCCACGGCCGTCGACCCCGAGCACCCGGACTCGTACTACAACGTCTCCGACCGGCTGGTGCGTGAGACGCCCGGCGCCTGGAAGCCGGACCAGTACTCCAACCCCAACAACCCGCGCTCCCACTACGAGACCACCGGGCCCGAGCTGTGGGACCAGACGGACGGGCGGATCACGCACTTCGTCGCGGGCGTCGGTACCGGCGGCACGATCTCCGGCACCGGGCGGTACCTGAAGGAGGTCAGCGACGGCAAGGTCAAGATCGTCGGCGCGGACCCCGAGGGTTCCGTCTACTCCGGCGGCTCGGGCCGTCCTTATCTCGTCGAGGGCGTCGGCGAGGACTTCTGGCCCTCCGCGTACGACCGGACCGTGACCGACGAGATCGTCGCCGTGTCCGACAAGGACTCCTTCCAGATGACGCGCCGCCTCGCCAAGGAGGAGGGCCTCCTGGTGGGCGGCTCCTGCGGCATGGCGGTCGTCGCCGCGCTGCGCGTCGCGGAGCGGCTCGGTCCGGACGATGTCGTCGTCGTCCTGCTGCCGGACAGCGGCCGCGGCTACCTGAGCAAGATCTTCAACGACGAGTGGATGGCCGATTACGGCTTCCTGGAGGGCGAGGGCGTCGCGAACGTCGGCGACGTCCTGCGCGACAAGGAGCACGGCGGCATCCCCAGCCTGGTGCACATGCACCCGGAGGAGACCGTCGGCCAGGCCATCGAGGTGCTGCGCGAGTACGGCGTCTCCCAGATGCCGATCGTCAAGCCGGGCGCGGGCCACCCGGACGTGATGGCCGCGGAGGTCATCGGGTCCGTCGTCGAACGTGAGCTGCTGGACGCCCTGTTCACCCAGCGCGCGTCGCTCGGCGACCCGCTGGAGAAGCACATGTCCGCACCGCTGCCGCAGGTCGGCTCCGGCGAACCGGTCGGCGACCTGATGTCGGTGCTCGGGACGGCGGACGCGGCGATCGTGCTGGTCGAGGGCAAGCCCACCGGCGTGGTGAGCCGTCAGGACCTGCTGGCGTTCCTCGCCAAGGGCGCCAAGTAGCAGGCCGGGAAAGGCCTTTGCGGACGACTGTCGCGCAATCGGTACGAGCGCGTCACGTACGCGCAGCACCCGCTTAACACGCGTACGGCACATTGGTGGATGTCGGCGGGGAGACCGGGCAGGTAACCCGGCCGGCACCACTGGCGGCGTCACAGGACTTCCGGAGCGGCTCCCGGACTCCCAGGACGCCCCGGACACGGAACCCGGTCCTGACCCGGCCCGTGTCCCTCGCGGGGACCGCCGTCGTCCCGCCCCCCGGCCCTCGGGCAGGGGGTGCGGCGGTCCCCGCGCACAGTCTTCGCGCCCCGTGCGCAGGCCGCCCGATCGCTGCGGTGCCGTGGCGGTGCCGTGGCGGTGACGGCCGCTCAGCCCTCCCAGTCGGAGCCGGTGCTCCGTGACCCGCGCTGCCACGGCCACCCGTGGGCGGCGTGGGCCACGTTCACCCCGACGATGCCGAGCCAGGTGACGACCAGACCGGGCAGGTCGGCGTTGGCGACGCCGATCGCGGAGAGCGGGATGGCGAGGACCATCGTGATGATGCCGAAGCCGAAACGCTCCCCGAAGCTGTCCGCGGAGCGCTGCCGGCCCGGGCTGCGGGCGGCGCTCGTCCGCTGCTCGGCCAGCTGCCGCCTGACACGGCGGTCGACCGTGGTGTCGAGCCGCTCCTCGACCTTCTCCAGGAAGGATTCGACGAGCGCGGAGTCGTACTCCTCGCCCAGTTCGCGCCGGGCGTGGAGGGTGGCGTCGAGCTCCTTCTTGAGCTCAGGGTCACGGGCTTCCATGGGACCGAAGCTACGGCCGGGCGGGCCACCGGGTCACTGGGGACAGCCCCCCTCTTCACCCCGGGGACAACGGGAGACGGCCGTCGCGCTGTGACACCATGTGCGGTCGGACTGCCGTCGGACGCAGGCCGGTTCGCAGGGGGAGACGACCATGAGCACAGAAAGCACCGCACCGGCCGCCGAGTACGCCCTCGGCGGGCTGCACCACGTCCAGCTGGCCGTCCCGCCGGGGTCGGAGGACCTCTGCCGCCGGTTCTGGGGTGACGTGCTGGGCATGACCGAGCTGGAGAAGCCCCCGGTGCTGGCCGCCCGCGGCGGCTGCTGGTTCCGCGGCGGCGGTCTCGAGGTCCACCTCGGTGTCGAACAGGACTTCGCACCCGCCCGCAAGGCGCACCCCGGCATCCTCGTCCGTTCGCTGCGTGCCCTCGCCGAGCGGCTCGAGGAGTGCGGACACGAGGTGACGTGGGACGGCGAATTCCCCGGACACGACCGCTTCTACGCCCACGACAACGTCGGCAACCGGCTGGAGTTCATGGAGCCGCGGGCCGCGTCCTGAACGGCTCCCGTGTGCCTCGCCTTGCCCGGCTTGCATATCGTCATGCAGAGTTCATGGTGAGTGAATAGGACGACCGATGAGCGGGCCGGACGAGGGGGATGGCATGAGCGACAGCCCTGCCGCACGACTGCAGCAGCTGTTCGAGGGGCACCGGCTCACCCCCACCCAGCGTCGCATCGCGCACTGCATGGTCCGCCGTGCCGCGGACGTGCCGTTCCTGTCGAGCGTGGAGCTCGCGGAGCTGGCCGGCGTCAGTCAGCCGTCCGTCACCCGGTTCGCCGTCGCGCTCGGTTTCGACGGGTATCCCGCGCTGAGAAGGCATCTGCGCGAGGTCGTCCCGCCGGAGACACCCGACGCCGGCGACGCGTACAACGAGTACCAGCAGGCCGTGCAGGCCGAGATAGAGAATCTGCGGCACCTGGCCGCCGTGCTCGCGGAGCCGGCGCCCGTGGAGCGGGCCGGCCGGCTGCTGGCGGCGTCGCGGCCGCTGCCGGTGCTGGGCCTGCGCGCCGCGTCGTCGCAGGCCAGGGGCTTCGCCTACTTCGCGGCCAAGGTGCACCCGGACGTAAGGCTCCTCGACGAGGGCGGTTCGATGCTCCTCGACCGGATCGACGCGGCGCGGCGGGCGGGCGCGAGCGCGCTGCTCTGCTTCGCCCTGCCGCGCCACCCCAAGGAGGTCGTGGAGGCACTGGCGTACGCCCGCTCCGCGGGTCTGACGGTGGTGACGGTCGCCGACTCGGCGTTCGCCCCGGTCGCCGCCCACAGCGACCTGCTGATCCCGGCCGCCGTAGGCACCGGACTGGCCTTCGACACCGCGTGTGCGCCGATGCTGCTCGGGAGGGTCCTGCTGGAGGCCATGTGCGACGGTCTGCCGGACGCGCAGGCGCGCCTGGAGGACTTCGACGTGCAGGCGGCGGAACGCAGTCTGTTCGCGGAGTGAGCCGTACCGGACCGCTTTCCGTCCCTGCCGGACCGCTTTCCGACGCTGTTTCTCAGACGACACTCATGTACGGCCGCTAGCCTCCGCGCCCACGGATCGGATCTGCTGGAGGGAGCACGGACGTGGGGCGCGGGACGCAGTCGCTGGCGCGGGTGGCGGTGGTCGTGAGAGCGGGGGCGGCGCCCCTGTGGTGGCTGGGGGTCCTGGCCGCCGGGACCGGGCTGCTGCTGCCCGGACTCACCGGACGCCGCATCGGGGTTCTGGCCGGGGCGGCGCTGTTCCTCGTCACCGCCGCCGTGGTCGCTCTCGTACGCCGCCGCCGGTACACGCATCTCGCGGACTGCGCGACCCGTGCCGGCCGGCACGACGTCCTCCAGGACCGCCGGGTGACGCTGCGGGTGGTGCGGCGGGCACGGCGCTGGTGGCTGCTGCTCGCCTTCGTGGCCGCCGTGGCGAGTTCCCTGGTGCTGCCCGGCGCGGGCGGTGCGGTGCTCGCCGGTGCGGGAGCCGGCCTGTGGCTCAAGGCCGTGTGGCTGGGGCGGCGCGAACGTGCGGCGGAGACGTTGCTGTGGCTCCGTACGGACCGGCTGGCCGACGGACCGGTCGGCAAGCACGCCAAGGGCTTCCGTACCACCGGCATCGCCGCCGGCGACGCCGCGCCCGGAGGGGCGCGGCGCCGGCGCTGAGGGACGGCTCAGACGTCCAGTTCGGCCTCGATCTTCTTCAGCTGGTGGCGGGCCATCGCCAGGTTCGCGCGGTCCTTGTCCAGCGCCAGGTAGAGGAAGAGACCGTTGGCGCCACGGCCCTTCATCAGGCGGATCAGGTGGTACTGCGTGCCGAGGGTGATGAGGATGTCCTCGATCTCGTCCTTGAGCCCGAGGTGCTCCATCGTGCGCACCTTGGAACGGACCACGTCCGTGTTCCCGGCGGCGGCGACGGTGAGGTCGAATTCCTTGCCGCCGCCGATGGTGCCCAGCGCCATGCCGCTGGTGTAGTCGACGAGTGCGGCGCCGATGGCGCCCTCGATGGTGATGGCTTCCTTCAGCGCTGTTTCGGTGTTGGCCATGGCAGGCGCACTTTCCTTCCGTCGGTTGGTTGTTCCCGCGGTGGTGCGGGTGGAACGGGTGGTGCGGGGGGCTCGTACGGGTGCCGGTTCTTCGGGGGTGGCGGCCATGTGTCAGACGTTCTCCGGTCGTTCGAGGGCGGCGTCCACCAGCGCCCCGATACGGGCGCCGGCACGACGGGCCTCGAGATGGAGCCGGCCCACGTTGATACGTGGCTCGGCCAGGACGGTGAGCACGGCCGACGAGCCGGCCGCGTAGGTGGCGACGTAGCCCGCGTCGCCCCGGACGAGCAGCTCCTTGAAGCCGCCCTGCCCGGTGGCCTCGGTCAGCCGCAGCGCGACACCGAGCGCGGCGGCGGTGAGCGCGGCGACGCTCTCCGCCTCCGCCGTGTCCGCCGCCAGCACCAGGCCGTCGACGCTCGCGGCGAGCCCGCCGGTCAGCTGCGGCACACGTGCGCGCAGCCTCTTGAGTTCACCGAGCACCTCGGTCTCGGCCGTCATGAGCTGTCTCCTCTCGGCGCGCAGCCTCAGGGCGCGCCTCATGACGGTGTGCGCAGGGCCCGGTGGGTCGTGCGGTATGTCACAGGCTTGCCTCCAGAGCGTCGCGGAGCCGGCGTAGCAGGGCGATGTCCGGGTCGACGGCGAAGTCGGCGACCCAGGCGGGCAACGGGGCCGGATCGGGTACCGCAGGGTCCGACGGTGTCTCGACGAGCCCCGCGGCGGCCATCCGCCGTACTTCGAGCAGGGTGTTGAAGGCGGGCCGCCCGACCGCCCGGGCGATCGCGGACGGGGTGCGCACACCGTCGGCGAGCTCCAGCAGCGCCCGCTGCCGGGGGGTGGCCGTCGCGCCGTGGCCGGACGGGCGGCACCGCAGGGGCGCGGTGTCCACCTCGGAGTGCGGCCACACGGAGTCGAGGAGCCCGCGCCGCCGGCGTGCCTCCCGGGCGACCGCCACGGCGGGCACGGGACGTACGGCGCCGATCCAGTGGGCGACGCCGTAGCGGAAGCGGGTCGGCCCGCTGCCGGGCGCCAGGGCGAAGAACGCCGCGTCGTGGAGGGCGCCGAGGTGGCAGATCTCCATCTCCCCGCCGGCGACCTGGCCGCTGTCGACGAGGAAGCGGGCCACCTCGCGGCGGGCGCCGGCCTTTGCCACGGCCTCCTGCCAGCCCTCGGGGGCCAGCCGGCCGCCGGCGGTCAGCAGCACCTCGACGCCGGGTGCGGCCGGGCTCTCCGCGTGCACGACCTGCCCGTCCGCGAGGTAGAGGGCGCCGTGGTCACGGACGAGGACGCCGGTGGCCCGCTCCTCCGCCAGCCTGAGGAGCATGGGGGAGGCGGCCGTGGGCGCTGCGGTCATCCGAGGACCAGCCGCTCTGCGAGGTCCGCGAGGCGCAGCCTGGCGAGCGCCAGGTTCCCGGTGTCCCGGTCGAGCCAGAGATGCAGGAACACACTGCTGTCGAACGTGGTCTCCACGAAGCGCACCACGTGGTACCCGGTGCGCGTGGTGACGATGAGGTCCTCGACGGGTAAGCCCTTGGCGCCGTCAGGTGCCGTTTCCTCCTCGGGCGCGAAGGTCGGGTACTCGGCGGCCATCCTGGCCAGTTCGGCGGTCTCCGCCGCGGTCGCCTCGTGGTCACCGCCGGGGGTCTCCCCGATGCTGCCGAGGGCCAGACCGCTGGTCCAGTCCACGATCGCGGCCCCCCGGGCCCCGGGCACCACCATGGCCTGCAGCAGACACTCGTCGATTCCGGGCACGCGGACTCCCCTCCCCGCCTCGGTGTGCCGCGCACGAACGCGGCAGTGACGGAGAGGTTACGCAACGTGACGCCTGTCGGGGTGACTTCTGGCATTTTCCAGCGGAACATGCGCGTGCCCGATAAAGTCCGCTCTCTCCCTGTCCGTCGCCGCACTGCGCGTCGTGCGAGGCGTTCCAGGACGCGGCGGGGGGCGTCATGACGGCCGGGCCGGTGAACGTCATGACGGTGAGGCGGCGGGCGGAATGTGCTGCCCCGTCAGCGGGCGCGGTGCTCCACCGCGGCGGCGACGTCGTCGAGATCCCTCGCGATCGCCTTGCGGACGGCCCTGGCGCCGAGCTTGCCGAAGACCTTGGCGAGCAGTCCCGTGAAGCCGCCGGACGGCTCGGCGCGGAACGTCAGCCGGACGGTCGTCGTCTCCGGGCCCGCGGTGAGCAGTCTGAACTCGGAGACGTAGTGCGTGCCTTGGGAGTCGGCCTCCACCACATAGCGCTCGGGCGGCTCGCTGGCCGTCACGTACATCTCCTCCGTGGCCTCCTTGCCCAGCATCCGCCGGGTCTCCCGCCACCGGGTGCCCACCCCGAAGTCGCCCTCGCTCAGCACCTCGATCCGCTCCACGCCGCTGAGCGTGGCCTCCCACCCCCGGATGTCGGTCAGGGCCTCCCACACGGGACCGGGCGGGGCGAGGATCAGACGTTCGACGACGACGCTGCTGGTAGCCATGGGTCCATGGAACCACCGGGGTCCGACAGCCGCCCCCGCTGCACGGTCATCGGCCGAGCAGCGCGTCCCGCTCCGCCCCGCCGGCCTCCGCGACGATGGATTCGACGGTCTGGGCGGTCCGCACGGTGGCGAACCGCACCTCACCGTCCGCTCCGGTGCTGAAGCCGTGCACGGCGGTCCTGGGCAGGCTGTTGTAGCCGTAGTGGCTGGAGAAGTAGTAGGCGCCCGTGTCCAGGGCCGCGATCACGTCGCCCGACTCCAGCAGCGGCAGGGCCCGCTTCTCGGCGAGCAGGTCCCCCGCGAAGCACGCCGGCCCCGCGATGTCCTGCTCGACACCGGGCCCCGCCTTGGGCAGCCCTTCGGCGTCGTACGCGGCGATCCGCAGCGGCCAGGACAGCGGGTCGTAGACGGTACGGGTGGCGACCTGGACGCCCGCGTGGGTGACGGCGATGGGCCGGGAACCGGCGGACTTGGCGTACTCGACCCGGGCGAGGACGGTGCCGTGCTTGGCGAGCAGGGAGCGGCCGAACTCGGTGACCAGGCCGTACCGGCCGTCGAGCAGCCCGGGGACGCGTTCCCGCAGCAGCGCGGTGTAGTCGGCGAAGGCGGGGGTGTGCTCCTCGGACGCGAAGTTGACCGGCAGGCCGCCGCCGACGTCGATGGTGTCGATCTGCCGCCGGCCGGCCGCCGCGTTGATCTCCTCGGCGAGCTCGTACACCGCGAGGACGCCCTCCGTCATCCGGGTCAGGGCCATGCCCTGGGAGCCGGAGTGGGTGTGCAGCCGGGTCAGCCAGGGCCGCTCGAGACAGGCGCGGACGACCCGCTCCCGCGCGCCCTCGTCGCGCAGGGTCACGCCGAACTTGGACGTCGGTGTCGCCGTCGACAGGGCGCCGATGGTGCCGCCGCCGACCTGCGCGTTCACCCGCAGGCCCACCGGCGAGGCGGTGGGCCCGGCGGCGACGAGCTCGTCGATGCGGGCCAGTTCCTGCCAGTTGTCGGCGTTGACGGCGATGCCCAGGCCGAGGGCCTCCCGCAGCTCCGCGACCGTCTTGGCCGGGGAGTCGAGCACGATCGAGCCGGCCGGCAGTCCGGCGGCCCGCGCCAGTGCCAGCTCGCCCGGGCTCGCCACCTCCGCGCCCATGCCCTCGGCGTGCAGCAGCGCGAGGACCGGCACCAGCGGAGCGGCCTTGACGGCGAAGGCGTGCAGCACCGGTGCGTCGGTGACGGCGGCGAAGGCGGCCCGCAGCGCCGCCACCGACGAGCGGATACCCGCCACGTCGATCAGAGCGGTCACGGGCTGGTCCTCGGTGAGAAGTCCCTGTTCCACGGCCGCTCGTACGGCCCGGTCCCGGCGGTCGACAGTCATGTGCGCCAGCCAATCACCCGGCGGTTGCCGCCGCAGCTGTTGACTACATCTATTCAGGAAGCGAGTATGTGAATAGAAAATCCACACATCTTCGCGAGGAGGCAACGCCATGTCAGGACCCCGCCCCGTACGGGCACCGCGCGGCAGTGAACTGAGCGCCCTGGGATGGCAGCAGGAAGCCGCGCTGCGGATGCTGCAGAACAACCTCGACCCCGAGGTCGCCGAGCACCCCGACAAGCTCGTCGTCTACGGCGGCACGGGGAAGGCCGCGCGTGACTGGCGTTCCTTCGACGCGATGGTCCGCACGCTGCGGACGCTGAAGCAGGACGAGACGATGCTCGTCCAGTCCGGCCGCCCGGTCGGCGTCATGCAGACCCACGAATGGGCGCCGCGCGTGCTCATCGCCAACTCCAACCTGGTCGGCGACTGGGCGAACTGGGAGGAGTTCCGGCGCCTCGAGCAGCTCGGCCTGACCATGTACGGCCAGATGACCGCCGGTTCCTGGATCTACATCGGCACCCAGGGCATCCTCCAGGGCACGTACGAGACGTTCGCGGCCGTCGCCGCGAAGAAGTTCGGCGGCACCCTCGCCGGGACGATCACGCTGACCGCCGGCCTCGGCGGCATGGGCGGCGCCCAGCCGCTCGCCGTCACCATGAACGACGGCGTCGCGATCTGTATCGACTGCGACCCGCGCGCCATCGAGCGGCGTATCGAGCACCGCTACCTGGACGTCAAGGCCGACTCCCTGGAGCACGCCCTCCAGCTCGCCGTCGAGGCCCGGGACGCCCGCCGCCCGCTGTCCATCGGCCTTCTCGGCAACGCCGCCGACCTGCTGCCGCGCATGCTCGCGGAGGGCGCGCCGATCGACATCGTCACCGACCAGACCTCCGCCCACGACCCGCTGTCCTACCTGCCCGTCGGCGTCGACTTCGACGACATGGCCTCGTACGCGGCGAAGGACCCGGCCGGCTTCACCACCCGTGCCCGGGAGTCGATGGCCACCCACGTCGAGGCCATGGTCGGCTTCATGGACGCGGGCGCCGAGGTCTTCGACTACGGCAACTCGATCAGGGGCGAGGCCCGGCTCGCCGGCTACGACCGGGCGTTCGCCTTCCCCGGCTTCGTGCCCGCGTACATCCGGCCGCTGTTCTGCGAGGGCAAGGGACCGTTCCGCTGGGCGGCGCTCTCCGGCGAGGCGTCCGACATCGCCAAGACCGACAAGGCGATCCTCGACCTGTTCCCCGAGAACGAGTCCCTGCACCGCTGGATCAAGATGGCCGGCGAGCGGGTCCACTTCCAGGGCCTGCCGGCACGCATCTGCTGGCTCGGCTACGGCGAGCGCGACCGGGCGGGCGAGCGGTTCAACGACATGGTCGCGAGCGGCGAGCTGGCCGCCCCGCTGGTGATCGGCCGGGACCACCTCGACTGTGGTTCCGTCGCCTCCCCGTACCGCGAGACCGAGGCGATGCTCGACGGTTCCGACGCGATCGCGGACTGGCCGCTGCTGAACGCGATGGTGAACGTCGCGTCGGGCGCGTCGTGGGTGTCCCTCCACCACGGCGGCGGGGTCGGCATGGGCCGTTCCATCCACGCCGGCCAGGTGTCGGTGGCGGACGGCACGAAGCTGGCGGGCGAGAAGATCCGCCGCGTGCTCACCAACGACCCGGGTATGGGCGTGATCCGCCACGTGGACGCGGGCTACGAGAGCGCCGAGTCGGTCGCCGACGCCAAGGGCGTCCGCGTGCCGATGCGGGAGGACTCGTGACGTCCGAGGACCGCCCCGTCGGTGCCGGGTCGGGCACCGGCACCGGGCCAGGCGCGGAGTCCGGAATCGGGTCCGGCACCGGGTCTGCCGCGGGCTCCGGCTCGGGCACCGGGTCTGCCGCAGGCTCCGGCTCGGGCACCAGGTCTGCCGCAGGCTCCGGCCCCGGGTCGGACGCAGGCATCGCCGCCGGGTCCGGCACCGGCGCCGCGGGGGCGTCGTTCCACGAGATGTGGCGCGAGCTGCGCCCCATCGGCCGCGACGCGTCCACCGGCGGGTATCGCAGGTACGCCTGGACCGGCGCCGACGCCGACTGCCGGTCGTGGTTCAGGGCGCAGGCCGAATCCCGCGGCCTCGCCTACGAGACCGACCGCAACGGCAACCAGTGGGCCTGGCTCGGCGACCCCGCCCAGGGCGACGCCGTCGTCACCGGTTCGCACCTCGACTCCGTACCGGACGGCGGAGCCTTCGACGGCCCCCTCGGCGTGGTGACCTCCTTCGCCGCTCTCGACGAACTCCGCCGCAGGGGAGTGGAGTTCACCCGGCCCCTCGCCGTCACCAACTTCGGTGACGAGGAGGGCGCCCGGTTCGGGCTCGCCTGCGTCGGGTCCCGGCTGAGTGCCGGGCAGCTGACACGGGAGAAGGCGTACGAACTCCGTGACGCGGACGGCATCAGCCTTCCGCGGGCCATGGAGGCGGCCGGGTACGACCCGTCCGCCATCGGCCCGGACCCCGAACGCCTCGCCCGGATCGGCGCGTTCGTGGAACTGCACGTCGAGCAGGGCCGTGCCCTGGACCTGTCCGGCGACGCCGTCGGCATCGCGTCCGCCATCTGGCCGCACGGCCGCTGGCGGTTCGACTTCGCCGGTGAGGCCAACCACGCCGGCACCACCCGGCTCGCCGACCGGCGCGACCCGATGCTGACGTACGCGCAGACCGTTCTCGCCGCGCGCCAGGAGGCGGAACTCGCGGGCGCGGTCGCCACGTTCGGCAAGATCTCCGTCGAGCCGAACGGCGTCAACGCCATCCCGTCCCTGGTGCGCGGCTGGCTGGACTCCCGCGCGCCCGACCAGGCCACCCTCGACACGGTCGTCGCCGCCGTCGAGCGGGCGGCGCAGGAGCGCGCCGAGCGCGACGGCGTGGACCTCACGGTCGTACAGGAGTCGTTCACGCCGGTGATCGAGTTCGAGCACGCCTTGCGCGACGAGCTGAACAAGATCCTCGGGGGCGCCGTCCCCGTGCTCGGCACAGGCGCGGGACACGACGCCGGGATCCTCTCCACGTCCGTCCCGACCGCCATGCTGTTCGTACGCAACCCCACCGGTGTCTCGCACTCCCCGGCCGAGTCGGCGGACGAGGACGACTGCGTGGCCGGGGTTCTCGCACTCGCCGACGTACTGGAGGGCCTGGCGTGCAGGTGACCACGTACTGGCTGGAACACGCCTGGCTCGGCGCCCACGCCGAGCCGGGCGTGGCCCTTGATGTGACGGACGGCCGGATCACCGCCGTACGGCAGGGGGTCGAGACGCCGCCGCCGGGTGCGGAGGTGCTGCGGGGCTTCACGCTTCCCGGTCTGGCGAACGCCCACTCGCACGCCTTCCACCGCGCGCTGCGCGGCACGGTGCAGGTCGGCTCCGGGACCTTCTGGACCTGGCGGGAGGTGATGTACGACGTGGCCGTCCGCCTCACCCCCGACTCGTACTTCACTCTGGCCCGCGCGGTCTACGCCGAGATGGCGCTGGCCGGCATCACCGCGGTCGGTGAGTTCCACTACCTGCACCACGCGCCGGGCGGTGTCCCGTACGCCGATCCCAACGCGATGGGCGAGGCGCTGATCGCGGCGGCCGGCGAGGCCGGGATCCGGATCACCCTGCTCGACACCGCCTACCTGTCCGCCGGTTTCGGGGAGCCCCCCACCAGCCACCAGTTGCGCTTCTCCGACGGCACGGCGGACGCGTGGGCCCAGCGGGCCGACTCGCTGAAGGACGGCGGACATGTACGGATCGGCGCCGCGATCCACTCGGTGCGGGCCGTGCCCGCCGAGCAGCTGCCGACGGTCGCCTCCTGGGCCGCCGCCCGCAACGCGCCCCTGCACGTCCACCTCTCCGAGCAGACGGCGGAGAACGACGCCTGCCTCGCCGCCCACGGCCGCACGCCGACCCGGCTGCTGGCCGACCACGGTGTGCTCGGCGCCCGCACCACCGGCGTCCACAACACCCACCTCACCGACGACGACATCGCGCTGCTCGGCGGCACGACGACCGGCACCTGCATGTGCCCGACGACGGAACGCGACCTCGCGGACGGCATCGGCCCCGCCCCCGCCCTCCAGGCGGCCGCCTCGCCCCTCTCCCTCGGCAGCGACAGCCACGCGGTGATCGACCTGTTCGAGGAGGCCCGTGCCATGGAGCTGAACGAGCGCCTGCGCTCGCGCACTCGGGGCCACTGGACGGCGGCGGCGCTGCTGCGGGCCGCCACCGCCGACGGACACGCCGCACTGGGCTGGCACGAGGCGGGCCGCCTCGAGCCGGGCGCGCTCGCGGACTTCACGACCGTCGCGCTGGACACCGTCAGGACAGCGGGGCCGCCACCGCGTCTGGCAGCTGAGACAGCGGTATTCGCCGCGTCGGCAGCGGATGTGCGCCATACGGTCGTGGGCGGCCGCCATGTCGTACGGGACGGGGTCCATGCCGCCGTCCCCGACGCGGCACGAGCTCTGACGGACGCGATCGCCGCACTGCACGGCTGAAGGAGGCACCCCGCACCATGAACAGCGGCCACGAGACCACGAACAACGCCCCGGCGACGCCCGCCCCCGCGACGACGAACAGCGCCGTCGCGGCGACGGCCACCGTCATCACCAACATCGCCAGCCTGGTCACCAACGACCCCTCCCTCGGTGACGGATCCCCCCTCGGACTGATCCAGGACGCGGCCGTCGTCATCGACGGCGACCGCATCGCCTGGATCGGTGAGAAGAGCAAAGCACCCGCCACTGACAACCGGCTCGACGCCGGCGGCCGGGCGGTCGTCCCCGGCTTCGTCGACTCGCACTCGCACCTGGTCTTCGCCGGTGACCGCACCGCCGAGTTCAACGCCCGGATGTCCGGGCAGGCGTACGCGGCGGGCGGCATCCGGACCACCGTCGCCGCGACCCGCGCGGCGAGTGACGCCCAGTTGGACGCCAACGTCGCCCGCTATCTCGCGGAGGCCCTCCGGCAGGGGACCACCGTCATGGAGACCAAGTCCGGCTACGGGCTCACCGTCGAGGACGAGGCGCGGGCCCTGCGGATCGCCGCCGCGCACACCGACGAGGTCACCTACCTCGGGGCGCACATCGTGTCACCGGACTACGCCGACGACCCGGCGGCCTACGTCGCCCTGGTGACCGGCGAGATGCTCGACGCCTGCGCGCCGTACGCCCGCTGGGTGGACGTCTTCTGCGAGAAGGGCGCGTTCGACGCGGACCAGGCGCGGGCCGTCCTCACCGCGGGCAAGGCCCGGGGACTGACGCCTCGTGTGCACGCCAACCAGCTCACCTACGGTCCCGGCGTCCAGCTCGCCGTCGAGCTGGACGCCGCGTCCGCCGACCACTGCACCCACCTCACCGACGCGGACGTGGACGCGCTGGCCAACAGCGCGACGGTCGCGACGTTGCTGCCCGGCGCCGAGTTCTCGACCCGAGCGGAGTGGCCGGACGCCCGCCGGCTCATCGACGCCGGCGCGACGGTCGCGCTGTCGACGGACTGCAATCCGGGCTCGTCGTTCACCTCGTCGATGGCGTTCTGCGTCGCGCTCGCCGTACGCGACATGGGGATGACGCCCGACGAGGCGCTCTGGTCGGCGACGGCCGGCGGTGCGGCGGCCCTGCGCCGCACGGACGTCGGGCGCCTCGGCGTCGGCGCCCGCGCCGATCTCGTGCTGCTGGACGCGCCGAGCCATGTGCACCTGGCGTACCGTCCGGGCGTTCCGCTGGTGACCGAGGTGTGGCGGGCCGGCCGTCGCGCCGTGTAGGCCGCCGCGACCGGACCGGCCCGCGCGATGCGCGGGCCGGTGCGGCCGGGGCCGGCCGGCTCAGGCTCCGCCGTTCCGGCCGCTCCTGCGGCGTCCTGGTCCGCGGCCCGACACGGACCGCCCGGGCACCGGGAAGGCGAGCGCCGTGGCCCTGCCGATCCTGAGCCTGGGGCCGGGCCGGCTCAGGCTGTCCCGGGCAGCAGGTGCCGCCAGCTGCCCGGGTGTGTCACCAGATAGTCGCGCAGCCCCTGTGCCGGGTGGCCCGTCAGCCGGGGCACCGCGTCGGAGACGGCGGCCATCTCGCCCCGTGCGATCGCCTCGTACGAGCTGACCCAGCCCGTCACCTCCCACTCCTCCGCGCCGTACCCGGCCCTGGAGGCGTACGCCTCGTCGCGGGACTCGAGGTGGTAGCGGACGGTACGGCCGGTGACCTCGCTCAGCGTCTTCGCCGCCTCCGCGAGGGTGAAGGCGTCGGGGCCGGTGAGGTCGTACACGACCCTGTCGTGCGTGCGCGTCCCGTCCAGCAGCACGGCCGCCGCCGCGTCGGCGATGTCGTCGTGGGCGACGGCGGCCACCCGGCCCTGGCCGCCCGGACCGCGCAGCACCCCGTCCGTGCCGGTCATCGCGGGGAACGCGGCCAGATAGAAGTCGTCCCGCAGGAAGGTGTGGCGCACCCCGCAGGAGCGGATGTACTGCTCGGTGTGCCAGTGGTCGCGGGCGAACGTGAACGTCGCGTCCGGCGCCGCGCCGACGAACGACACGTACACGATCCGCTCGACGCCCGCGGCGACCGCCGCGTCCACCGCCGTGCAGTGCGCCTTCACCCGGTCCGGAGCCTCGTGCGCGGAGACCAGGAACAGGGTCTGCGCCCCGTCGAGGGCGCGCCGCATCGCCTCGCCGTCGCCGTAGGAGGCGGGGCGTGCCACGGTCGCGCCCGGCAGTTCGGGCAGCCGGGTGGGATCGCGGCCGATCAGCCGCGTCGCGGCGTCCGCACCGGAGAGCCGGCGCGCCACCCGGCCGCCGACGCGGCCGCTCGCTCCGGTGACTGCGATGACTGGGACCATGACGGTGTCCTCTCCTGCTGGGTTGCGCGGTCCTCTCCTGCCGGGACGCGCGGTCCGGCCGGTGTGCGCACCAGTGTCGCGGGCGCCGGCGGCCCCGTGGTGCGCGACATGCGACAGTGGGCGGATGCGAACCATCGGGCTGATCGGCGGCATGAGCTGGGAATCCAGCGCGGAGTACTACCGGCTTCTCAACGAGCTCGTACGGGACCGGCTCGGCGGGCTCCACTCGGCGCGATGTGTGCTCCACTCCGTCGACTTCGCGGAGATCGAGCAGCTCCAGACGGCCGGTGAGTGGGAGCGTGCCGGGGAGATCCTCGCGGCGGCCGCCCGAGGTCTTGAGGCCGCCGGCGCCGACCTGCTGCTGATCTGCACCAACACCATGCACAAGGTCGCCGGCCAGGTCGAGGCCGCGGTCCGGGTGCCGCTGCTGCACCTGGCGGACGCCACCGCGGACGCCGTCAAGGCCCGTGGTCTCACCCGCGTCGGCCTGCTGGGCACCGCCTTCACGATGGAGCAGGACTTCTACCGCGAACGCCTCGCCGGTCATGGGCTCGAGGTCCTCACCCCGGACGCCGAGGGACGCGCACTGGTCCACCGGGTGATCTACGACGAGTTGTGCCTCGGTGTCGTGCGGGACGAGTCCCGTGCCCGCTACCAGGACGTCATCGGCGAGCTGGTCGGTGCCGGAGCGCAGGGCGTCGTCCTCGGCTGCACCGAGATCGAGCTGCTGATCGGGCCCGGCGACAGCCCTGTGCCCGTGTTCGCGACGACGACACTGCACGCGCGGGCGGCCGTCGAGGCCGCGCTGGCCTGAGCCCGGACGGGCGCCAGGCTGACCGGCCCGGTCCGGGCGACGGACCACGGGGGCGCGCGGGCGAACCGGCACGCGTCAGAAGAAGCGTGACGCTCCCTACCGTGTCGGTATTTCGGCCGGTACCGTCGCTCTCCTGGGGGCGAGCTTGTTGAAAGCTCAAAGGCAAGGCTGGGGGGTCGAGTTGAGCGATGTGCGGATCAGTGTCGTGACGCCGGGGGAGCTGGGCGCGAGCCAGACGGAGGCGTGGCGGGAGATGCGCGCGGGTGCGGAAGCACCCGCGAACCCGTTCATGGAGCCCGAGTTCACCCTCGCGGTCGGCCGGGTGCGTGCCCAGGCGAGAGTGGCCGTGCTGTGGGAGGGCGGGGAACCGGCCGGCTTCTTCCCGTACGAGCGCGGGCCGTTGGGGCGTGGCCGGGCCATCGGTCTCGGTGTGTCCGACTGCCAGGGCGCGGTCCTGCGGCCGGGTCTGGGCCTCGACCCGCGTGAACTGCTGCGGGCGTGCTCGCTGGCGGCCTGGGAGTTCGACAACCTCGAGGCGGGCCAGAAACTGTTCGAGCCGGACGCGGCCGACGCGTTCGGCTCGCCCGTCATCGACGTCGCCGCGGGATACGCCGCCTACGAGGAGCGGCTCCGGGAGCGGTCGCCCAAGTTCCTGCGGACCACGCTCGCGAAGGAGCGCAGGCTCGGCCGGCAGGCGGGCGGCGTGCGGTTCGTCCTGGACGAGCGGGACCCAGGGGTGCTGCGGACGCTGATGTCCTGGAAGTCCGCCCAGTACCGCAGGACCGGCCGCAGGGACCGCTTCTCCCAGCGGTGGATCAGCACCCTGGTGAGGCAGCTGCACGAGTCGAGGGCGGCCGGCTGCCGGGGAACGCTCTCCGTGCTGTACGCCGGTGACCGGCCGGTCGCCGCGCACTTCGGGCTGCGTTCGCGCACCGTGCTGTCCTGCTGGTTCCCGGCGTACGAGCCCGAGTTCGCCAAGTTCTCACCCGGTCTGATCCTGCATCTGAGGATGGCGGAGGCGGCGGCCGGCGAGGGCGTCGCGCTGCTGGACCTCGGCCGTGGGGCCGCCGAGTACAAGGACGCCCTCAAGACCGGCGAGCTGCGCGTCCACGAGGGCGCGACCCTGCGGCCGGGCCCGGGGGCCGCGCTGTACTGGCTCGGCCGCGAACCGGTGCGCCGGGCCCATGGATTCGTCCGCGACCACCCGTGGCTCGCCGCGCGGGCCCGACGGACGCTGAACCGGGTGGGCCGGCTGCGGGGGACCCGCTGACGCCGGACGCGGCCCTCGCGGGCACGGCACGGCGGCGCACCGTACGCACACCAGGGGGACACGCATGCTGAGCAGATCACTACGGCCCGCTCCGCCCGGCCTGCCGCGCCCGCCGGCGCCGATGCGGGTGGCGGAACTGGACCTCGACGGCCCCGACGGGCGGGTCCTCGCCTTCGGTCCGGCCCCGCCGGGGCAGGCCTGCCCACTGCCGGGCACCCCGCTCGCGGAGCCGGCGTCCGGTGCGGCGGGCGACGTCTTCGCGCTGGTCCGGGTGCGGGGCAGGCCCGTCGCCACCGTGGTGTGCCGCGTACCGCCCGGGCGCAGGGCTGTCGACGCGGTGGCCGTGGCAGCCCGCGCGCGGCTCGCCGGCCGGGAGCCCCCGGCCGCGCCGCCGCACGGCGACCTGCCGCGTACCAGCGTCGTCGTCGCCACCCGCGAGGGCGCCGGGCGGCTCGCCCGCGTCCTCGACTCGCTGCTCGCCCAGGACCACCCGGAGTACGAGATCGTCGTCGTCGACAGCGCCCCCGTCACGACCGCCACCCGCGATCTCGTCGAGAACAAGTACGGCGGCCTGCGGACCGTACGCGTCCGGTACGTCGGCGAAACCGTGCCGGGCCTCGCCGTCGCCCACAACAGGGGCGTCGCCGTCGCCGACGGCGCGGTGCTCGCGTTCACGGACGACGACGTGGTCGCGGACCCGCACTGGCTCACGTCGCTCACCGCGCCGTTCGCCGACGATCCGCGGCTCGGCTGCACGACCGGCCTGATCCTGCCCGCCCGGCTGGGCACCCCGGCGCAGATCCTGCTGGAGAGCCACGGCGGCTTCGCCAAGGGGTTCACGCCGCGCACGTACGACCCGCTGCGCCCGCCCGCCGACCAGCCGCTGTTCCCGTTCACCGCGGGCAGCTTCGGGTCCGGGGCCAACATGGCCTTCCGGGCCGCCGTGCTGCGCGGGATGGGCGGCTTCGACCCGGCCACCGGCACGGGCACGCCCGCACGCGGCGGCGACGACCTGTACGCGTTCGTCTCCGTCCTCGCCGCGGGACACCGCCTGCACTACACGCCGCAGGCGCTGGTGTGGCACCACCACCGTGAGACATGGCGGGACCTGACCGGGCAGGCGTACGGGTACGGCGCCGGCCTGACCGCCGCCCTGACCGCCCTGCTGGTCCGCCGCCCGGCGCTGCTGCCCGCACTGCTGCGCAGGCTGCCGGCCGGCCTCGCCCACGCCCGTGCGATCACCGCGTCCCGGGAGGCCGGCGCGGGCGGGGTGCCGGGGACGCACGGGGCCGGGGAGCATCCGTGGCCGCGCCATCTGTCCCGGCTGGAACGCCGGGGGATGCTCGCCGGCCCGCTCGGATACCTGCGGGCACGGCTGCGGCTGCGCGGCTTCGAGCTGCCCGACGTCGAGGCGGGGAGGCGCTGACATGCCGGACGCCGTCCCGGTGCTGCTCTACCACGCCGTCATGGAAGAACCCCCTGCCTGGATCGCCGAATTCACCGTCACCCCGGCGCAGTTCGGGGCGCATCTCGACGCCGTCGCGGCGAGCGGACGCACCCCGGTCACCGTCGGCACACTCGTGGACGCGCTCACCGGCGGCGGGCCACTGCCCCCGCGGCCCGTCGTCCTCACCTTCGACGACGGTTTCGCCGATCTGCCCGGGCCGACCGCGGAAGCGCTCGCCGGCCGCAGCATGCCGGTCACCGCGTATCTCACCACCGGCGCGCTCACGCCCGGCCGGACCAGCCTGCTGCCGCCCGCGCCGATGATGACCCTGTCCCGGGCGCCGCTGCTGGAGCAGTACGGCATGGAAGTGGGCGCGCACACCGTCACCCATCCGCAGCTCGACACCCTGCCGCCCGCCGAACTGGACCGGGAACTGCGCGAGGCGAAGACGGAGTTGGAGGACGTGCTCGGCCACGAGGTGACGCATCTCGCCTATCCGCACGGCTACAACAGCCGAGCCGTCCGCAGGGCGGCGGCCGCGGCGGGCTACGCGTCGGCCGCCGCGGTGCGGCACGCGCTGAGCTCACCGGCCGACGAGGCGTACCGCATCGCCCGCCTCATCGTGCGCCGCACGCACACGGTGGCGGACGTCGAGGCGTGGATGGACGCGGGGGGCGGTGTGCCCGTCGCGCCGTTCCGCGACGGGCTGCCGACCGTGGGCTGGCGGCTGTACCGGCGTGCCCGCGCGGTGGTGCGGGGGCGGCAGTTCGCGGGCTGACCCCGAGGGCCCGGCTCAGCCCCGGGGCACACGCTGGCCGAAGTACGGGTCGGACAGGGCGTGGCGCAGGCCCTGCCACGAGGACTCCCGCGCGAGCGACAGGTCGCAGCCGGGCCCGGGATCGCGGTGGTTCCACTGGAGCGCGGCCCGCACCCCGTCCAGTTCCTTCACCACGCCCGGGACCTCGGCGTACCACTCGGCCTGCGCGCCGGGGCGGGCCGGATCGTCGGCCGTGCCGAATTCGGACAGCATCAGGGGCTTGTCCCGGGAGATGTGTTCCCTGATCCACCGGTGGGACGCGGTCTGCGTCTCCTCGAAGCTCTTCCAGGAGCTCCGGTGGCAGCGGAAGTAGTTGTACTGGTTGTAGCCGATCCAGTCGACGTACGCGTCGCCCGGATACAGCCGAGGGAACAGTGCCGCGTGCCCGGTCCAGCCGGTGACGACCCAGGTCCAGACGACGTTCCGGACGCCCAGTTCCCGGAACCGGTCGTGGATGTGGCGGTAGGCGGCGACGTACTCCTCCGGCGTCCCCGCGGCCGGGGTGCGGGTGTCCATCTCGAGGTCGAACGAGAGGAACACCTTCTTCCCGTACGCCTTGATCCGCCGCGCCTGCACGTCCACGACGCTTCGGTCGAGCCGCCCCGCCGCGATCTGCCGCCAGGTCGGCTGCTGTTCCGGCCGGCCGTTCCACCACTTGCTCTCCCACGACAGCAGCAGCAGACGGTCCCGGCCGACGCGCTGTTCCTGCTCGGTCAGCAGCCGGCCCTCGAGGCCGTCGGTGGACATGTCGTGGTAGGCGTACACGATGTCCAGCCGGCGTCCCAGCCGCTTCTCGTAGGCGAGGACCTTCTCCTCCAGGTCGGTCTTCTCGTGCCGCACGTAGGCGCCGAACCAGGCGCCGCAAGGGGGCACCAGCAGTTCGGTGGCGCGGCACCGGGGACTGTCGGGCGAGGGCGGGGCGCTGTCCCTGGGGCTCGCGAAGGTGAGGGCGAGCACCCCGCAGAGCAGCACCGCGGACACCACCGCCAGCCAGGGCCGGCGGTGGTGCCCCGGCACTGCGGCGGTGCGGGTCACGTGACGGACCCCTTCCGCGGCGGGGAGGCGGAACGGGCGGCCGGCGCCCGGCCGGTGACCTGCGGGCAGCACGCCGCGAGCGTGGTCGCCGCGGCCAGCAGGACCAGGAGCCGCAGTCCGCTGAAGGCGCCGGCGGCGAGCAGCGCGGTCGCGCAGAGGACCGCCGCGCTCACACTCAGGAAGAGCGCCAGCACGAGCTGCTCCAGCCGGTCGGAGTCGCGGGTGAAACCGTCGTGGGCGGCCGCGCCGTAACGGCGCAGGGCGGGCGCGCAGACGCGGACGACGGCGGCGCCGGGGCCCGCGAGGAGGAACGCGACGACGGGCAGTGTGCGCAGCGGCGAGGCGGCGGGCAGCGCGGTGGCGGCCACCGCGCACCAGCCCACCAGCGGCGGCAGCAGCCGGAATGTGAGCGACCCGGGTCTCATGGTGTGCTCCCTGTCGTGGGCCTGAGTGCGTAGACGACGCCGGCGCTGTTGCCGCCGACCCGCTCGAACAAGGGCGAGTCGGCGACGGACCGTTCGATGCGCCGCAGCTCCGCGGCGCTGAGCATGCCGTTCATCTCGGAGCCCGCGATCTGGCCCCTGGTGAGCAGGAAGTACGCCCGGCCCGGCGGTGCCACGCCCGCCATGTCGCGGGCGAGGGTGCCGGCCGGGTCACCGAGGACCTCCCGCACATGGCTTTTGGCGTCCTCGAGGAACCAGTAGTGGCCGATCTCCCCGTACGAGGCGTACGCCAGTGGGTAGTTGCGGTGCGCGGCGACGACGAGCGAGCCGGGCGGAGCGCCGTCGATCACCTGCCGGACGAGCTCGACCTCGTCCGGCGGGAAGTAGCTGAGCCGGTCCTTGCCCGCGTAGGCGGGGACGAACGCGGCGGTGAGCACGAGCAGCGCGGCCCCGGCGAGAGCCGTCCGCCGTCGCCCGCCACGGACCGGTCCCGCGTCCGGGGCGTCCGGGGCGGCGCCTGCCGCCGCCGGGGGCAGCAGGGCCGCCGCCGCGAAGAAGCACGCGCCGGGCAGCATGAACAGCAGCACCCGGAAGATCATCTCGCTGCCGTAGTCGTTCGCGACGAGCATCAGCAGCGGGACGGCGGTGAGCAGCAGCAGGGGCCGGGCCCGGGTCCGCAGCGCCGTCCGCCGCAGCACGCCGAGCGCGGCGAGCAGCAGCACCGCCCCCGACAGCAGCCGGGCCACCCACGACACGGTCACCGGGCCGGTCCCGGTCGGCGTCGACCCGTAGCCCGTCTCCAGATTGCCGCGCACATCGCCGAAGGACCGGAGCATCTCGGGCACCGCCTCGCGCAGGAAGGGCAGCGAGACGGTCAGGTTCCAGGCCAGGAACACCACGGCCAGCACCACAAGCGCGGGCAGCGCCCACGTGCGGCGGTCGCGGATCAGGCACAGCGCGGTGAGCCCCGCCCCCAGCATCACCGGCGTGAGCTGGTGCGAGACGACGACGGCCGCGATCGGCGGAAGCAGCAGGGCCGTCCACAGGAGGCGGCCCCCGGGCCGCCGGCCGTCCTCGGTCCGGCCACCGCGGCGCAGTACGACCGCGATCACACCGAGATACAGGGCGAACGCCAGGGACTGCGGTGAGAAGTAGTCCTGGCCGACCCAGTTGGCGACGTGGAACAGCCAGACGGCCGTCCAGACGAGCCTGCGGTCCTGGGTGAAGGTGCGGTAGACCAGCAGGAGCGGAGCGAGCAGCAGCAGGCTCGAGAACAGCGGCCACCAAGCCATGAAGACCGCCGCGCTCTCCGCGCCCGTGAGCCGTACGAGCCCCGCCTGCGCGGCGAAGAAGCCCGGCCACTGGTCGTAGACGGCCATGTCACCGAGCCGTTCCGCCGTCGTCTCCAGCCGGCCGGCGGACAGCAGATGCTCCACGACCGCGTCGTGCTTCCACGCCCACGCGTACAGCGCGGTCGGGTAGACGAGCGCCTGGGTGGCCCGCTCGAGCAGCAGCAGCCCGAGCACGTACGCCGCCGGCCATCCGCCGCCGCGCGCCGGATCGCGCACGCAGTACCAGAAGCCACCGGTCAGCAGCGCCAGAGCCGCCCAGTACGTGACGGGCAGCGCACCGACCAGCCCGAAGTCGCCGAGCCCGGCCGGATCCGTGCGCAGTACCGAGTGCGCCCACAGGGCGAGCGCGCCCACGAGGGGCAGCGCCGCGCCCCAGGGCACGCGCCGGCGCACGCCGACGGGGTCGGCGGCGGGCGGGCCGGACGTCTCCGCCGCGGGTCCGGCGTCCGAGGTGACGGGCAGGTGCACGCTTTTCCCCCAGGTCATTCGATACGGCGGTGTCGGCGACGGCGCCCGCGCAGCAGGACGAGGACAAGTACCGCGCAGAGCAGGGACAGTTGCAGCGGGAGCAGGACGGCGTCGAGCTGCTCCCGCAGGGCCCGCCCGCCGGAGAGGAGCAGCAGCAGGACGGCCCAGCGGGCGACGCCCGGCATGCGGACGAGCCGCAGGGCCACGAACACGGCCGAAAGACACAGGAGTTGCCCTGCTGCGGTCCGCGGACCGCTCCACGGCGCGGTGTGCAGTGCGGCGAACGTGGCGAGCAGCCCGCCACCGAGGAGCCAGGGTTGCGGCGTCGGCAGGGCGGCGGCCGCGACCTGGACGACGAGGAGCAGCGAGAGACCCGCGAGGCTCAGCGCGGGCAGGGCCCACGGCCAGTCGACGTGGCCGGCGCCCGGCCGGTGCGCCAACGGCGTCCAGAACAGACCCGCGCCGAACCCGAGGAACAGCCACAGCACGGTGACCGCCCACTCCTCGCCGACGCGCGCACGCGCCCGGGCCGCCCGGGCGCGGAGCCCTGGGCGGGGCGGGCGCCCCCCGGCGAGGACCGCACGCAGCCCCGGCACGCACACCAGCGCCATCGCCGTCATCGACAGCAGTACCGCCCAGCCGGCCCCCGCGATCCCTGCCGGGCCCAGCAGCAGCGCCGCGCTGCCGAGGACCAGCAGGCACATGGCGGCCTGGAGCAGGGCCAGCACGCCCGTACGCCCCTGGACCCGCAGGACCCCGATGTACAGCTCCACGGCGACCCGGGGCAGGGCCGCCGCCGCCAGCAGCCGCAGCACGGTGGTGCCGTGGGCCGCGTAGTCCTCGCCGAAGGGGGCGAGGATCTGCGGGGCGAACACGACGAGGACGGCCACGACCGGGACGAGCAGCATCGCCATCCGGCGCAGTGCGCCGCGCACCCCCGCGGCCAGGGTCTGTGGACTGTGCGAGGCGTGCGCCGTCAGCGAGGAGGCCATGTTGATGGCCATGAACTCCATCGTCCCGCCGACGGTGTAGGCGATGTAGAAGAAGCCGTTGTGCGCGGCGTCGAAGCTGACGGCGACCATCACCGGCAGCAGGTTGATCATGGCCAGGGAGAACAGCGATCCCACCGAGTCGCCCGCCAGGAAGCGGCCGATGTCGCGCAGGCTCGGCGGCTCGCGGTCGTGGTCGGCCGCCGCCTGACGCGGGATCAGCCGGCGGAAGACCATCCAGCCGAGGGGCAGGACGGACAGGGCGATCGCCACGGCCCAGGACACGAAGATGCCGAGCACCGGCAGGGCTCCGGCGAACACCACGAGCAGCAGCAGCTTGCCGACGGAGAACACGGTGTTGCCGACCGGCACCCATACGGCTCTGCGCAGACCGGTGAGCACGCCGTCCTGGAGGGTGAGCAGCGCCCAGCCGATACAGGACGCCGTGAAGACGGCTCCGGCGGCGAGGCCTCCGAGCGGCGCGTACGACGGGCCCCACAGGTCCAGCGTGAAGAGGAACGCGACGGACGCCAGGCACACGACGAGCGAGCTGAGCGCGTACGCCCGCCGCACCAGCGGCCCGGTCCCGCGCCCGGCCCGGGGCACGTACCGGACGACCGCGCCGATCATGGTGGTCGCGGTGAGCGAGGAGAGCAGCCGCATCGCCGCGATGGCGGCGGACCCCTGCCCGACGGCCTCCTGGGTGTAATGGCGGGCGGCCACCAGCCAGAATCCGAGTCCCAGCGCGGCGGACACCCCGGTCGAGAGCATGAGCGCGTAGGCGTTGCGGAACAGGGAGTCACCGGAGCCGTGCCCGGGTGCGCCGGTGTGCGCGTCAGGGACGTCCGTCGGCGGGTCCCCGGCCGCCTTCTCGCCGCCCGGCCGGGCCCCGAGGAGCGGCACGGCCGTCGCCGTGTCCGCGCCCTCGCCCGTGCCGGGAGCGTCAGGCACCGGCATCGCCCCGGCGGGGTGGCCGCGGGGCCGCCAGGGAGGGGGCGGCGTGCCCAAGGACATGGGGCGGGACACGGGCCGGCGCCCGGGTGGGGGCGGTCCGAGGCTGCCTGGCCGGACGTGTGCCGGCGCGGTCCAGGACGGCCGCGGCCTGTTCGGCCCGCAGCGGATCGACCGGCAGGGCGTGGCGCGCGAACCACGACGCCCCGGCGGGGGCGGGCGACGGGTCCGTGAAGCGGTCGCCCGCGTACCGGTCGAGCGGCGGGTCGTACAGGTAACCCACGGTGATCCGGTGCCGGGCCAGGGCCGCCGTCGCGGCGGCCCGGTCCTCCACCAGCAGCGGCACCCGGAACAGCGGCTGCGCGGGGCCCGGCCGGGGAGCGGCCCACTCAGTGTCCAAGAGCCGCTGCGTGCCCGCGAGATGGGCCGCGAGCCGCTCGTCGAGTCGCCCGAGCAGCCGCTCCGCGCGCCGTAACCTCAGCGGGCCCGGCACGAGTCGGTAGCTGTGCATGTCCACCCGCGCCCAGGAGTCGAACGCGTCGAGCGACGGGGACCGCCGGAGCGCACGCGCCAGTTCGTCCGGGCGCAGCGCCATCCGGATCTCCGTACGCTCCTCGAGACCGAGGAGCCGCAGCGCCGCGCGTGCCGCTCCGGTCAGCCGCAGGCCCCGCAGCCCGGCCTCCGCGTACGGCCGCAGCCCGTAGGCGAGCTCCGCCGGCAGCCGCCCCGGTGCGAGCAGCGCGTCCCTGGCCTGCGCCATCTCCTTCCGCAGCGCGGGGTCGGCGAGGGCGAGGAAACCGCCCGTGCCGGCGCCGGTGTGCTTGGAGAGGCTGAAGACTGCGGCGTCGCCGAAGCCGCCGACGGGCCGCCCGGCCAGCACGGTGCCGATGGCGTGCGCCGCGTCCTCCAGCAGCGGGATGCCCGACGCGTCGCAGCGTGCGCGCAGTTCGGGGGCCGGGTCCGGGTTCCCGTACAGGTTGGTGGTGAGGACGGCGGAAAGGCCCCGCCACAGGGACTCGGGGACGGCGTCGGTGTCGATGGTGCCGTCGTCCGCCCGCAGCGGCGCCTGCACGGGGCGCAGACCGGCCGCGAGCACCACGAAGAAGATCACGTCGTCGTTGACCGGCGACATCAGTATCCGGCCGCCGGGCCGGCACCAGTGGCGCAGCGCCACATAGAGGCCGAGACGGCATGACGGCACGTACAGGCACTCCCTGCCCAGACGGCGGCGCATCAGCTCTTCGAGCGGTGCGTACGCCTGCGGGCAGCCCTCCCCAAGAGCCATGTGTTTCCCCCCACTTGCCCCTGGGTCAATGTGGACCAATCAGGACTGCCCCGTCAATAACGGGGAAGGGCCCATTCCTTGACGGAATGGGCCCTTCCGAGCGCAGGTGAGGTGGTCCGCTCACTCCTCCAGCGTCAGGCCCTTGCGGAGCCTGCGGAGGGTCCGGGACAGCAGCCTGGACACGTGCATCTGCGAGATGCCGAGCTCTTCACCGATCTCCGACTGCGTCATGTTGGCGACGAAACGCAGGGAGAGGATCTGACGGTCCCGCGGCGGAAGGCTCGCGATCATCGGCCTGAGCGACTCGACGTACTCGATGCCTTCGAGCCCGTGGTCCTCGTAGCCGATGCGGTGGGCGAGGGCGCCCTCGCTGTCGTCCTCCTCCGGCTGGGCGTCCAGCGAGCTCGCGGTGTACGCGTTGCTCGCGGCCATGCCTTCCACGACCTCGTCCCGGCCGATGTCGAGCCGCTGTGCGAGCTCGTCGACGGTGGGGGCGCGGTCGAGCTGCTGGGAGAGCTCGTCACCCGCCTTCGCGAGGTCCAGCCGCAGCTCCTGCAGCCGGCGCGGCACACGCACCGACCAACTGGTGTCGCGGAAGAAGCGCTTGATCTCGCCGATGATGGTCGGCATCGCGAAGGTGGGGAACTCGACGCCGCGGCTGAGTTCGAAGCGGTCGATCGCCTTGATCAGGCCGATCGTGCCGACCTGGATGATGTCCTCCATCGGTTCGCTGCGGGTGCGGAACCGTGAGGCGGCGAACTTGACCAGGGCGAGGTTCAGTTCCACCAGGGTGTTACGGACGTACGCGTACTCGTGCGTGCCCTCCTCGAGGGACGCGAGGCGTGCGAAGAGCGTCTTGGACAGTTCTCGCGCGTCCAGCGCTCCCACCTGTTCGAACGGCGGGATCTCCGGAAGACCCTCGAGGGCTTCGAGGCCCGTGGCCTGTTCGTCGGTGGGGGTGGACAGTGTCGACGGCGCGCTGGGGGTTCGCGATGCGTCGAGCCGGGGTGACATGGTCTCCTCCATCGTTCTCGGCATATGGCTGCCGAAGCCCATACATGCTGCTGCGGTGAGCGGCGCCTCCAAAGCCGGCCGTGTTGGTTGTGTCCCTACTAGCCCTACCCGGTCTGCCACGACGATCGCAAGTGGCATATCTGCATGATGTCCGTATTGTCGGTTAGTTCGGCTACCGGTGTGAGCGTGGAGGGCGTAGGGTTCGACGGACGTCAGCGCTGTCCGTCGACGGTTCTGACGTGATGTACGACACGGTGGCGACACACTGAACGACACGGCGAAAAGGGACGGCATGGACCGCGAGACGGTCGGCAGCGTCAATCGGGGCCGACTTCAGGTCGAGGTTCGGACCGAGGGCCGCAGCGAAATCGTGAAGCCGGTGGGTGAGCTCGATCACCACACGGCGGACCTGCTGCGCGTGCCCTTGGAAGAGGCGATCGAACGGGGTCGCGCACGTCTGGTCATCGACTGCTCGCAGCTCGAGTTCTGTGATTCCACCGGACTCAACGTGCTGCTCGGGGCCCGGCTGAAGGCCGAGGCCGACGGCGGAGGCGTCCACCTGGCCGGGATGCTGCCGGTGGTGGCGAGGGTCTTCGAGATCACCGGGGCCGAGGCGGTCTTCACCGTGCACGACTCCGTCGAGGCGGCCCTGGTCCACTGACGGACCGCACTGTTGCCCGCGTCACGCGGGCCGGATCCGCTCAGTGGGTGTTGTCACGGGCCGGTCGGGCAGGAGAACCCCCGCAGAACGTTGAACGCCCAGCACTCTGCGTACTTGAGACCATGGCGAACTGGTGAATCGGTGAATCGGTGAGGTGAAGCGCTGATGAGCACCACCCGGCAACAGCAGCCGGGCGACGCCGGCCCTGAGCCGGGTGGCGCCGGCGCGGCGCCGGCCGTCCCCGCACCCGGGGTGTCCGGCGGCGCCGTGCGCAGCCTTCCCCTGCGCGCGGCCAGTGGCATCGTTCCCCTCGCCCGGGACTTCACGCGGCAGGCGCTCTACGACTGGGGCTGGCTGCCCGCCGCGACGGCCGACCGCAGGGCCGCCGCGGAGGACGTGCTCCTGGTCGTCTCCGAGCTGGTCACCAATGCCTGTCTGCACGCGGAGGGGCCGGAGGAGCTGCGCGTCGGCTGCGACGGCAAAGTGCTGCGCCTGGAGGTCACCGACCGTGGCGCCGGGCAGCCGGCGCCCCGTACCCCGCACCGGGCCGGGCGGCCCGGCGGGCACGGCATGTTCATCGTCCAGCGGCTCTGCATGGACTGGGGAGTCGTCAGAACGCCCGGCTCCCCGGGCAAGACGGTGTGGGCGGAGCTCGCCGCACCCGCGTGACGCCGCTCCGGATCCGTTGAGAGAGCACGCCGATACGGCGTGCTCTTTGTCTTCCCTCCCCAAGGCCCCGGGCGTACCTTGAGCGCCCGACCTGACGTGTCGTCAGTTGATTGCGGCCGAGGGGACCCGACGTGTCGTACCGGAAACGAACAGCTCTCGCCCTGGCGGCGGCGATGGCGGCCCCGGCGGTGCTGCTGACCGCCCCCGCCGCGCACGCCGCCGTCGTGGACGTCGACTACGAGTGCAGAACCCCGATCGGACCGAAGGGCGCGGTGTCGCCGATCGACATCAAAGCCGTCAGGAACGGCGGCGCGTACACGCTCACGATGTCCTTCCAGAAGGGTGTCTCCTCCAGCCCGGTCGAACTGGGCAAGGGCGCCATGAACCCGAGCGCGGTCATCGAACTGGGCGGCGCGGAGACGGGGGAGGTGCGGGTGTCCGGTCCGCCCAACGCCGCGGCCGTGCCCGCCGAGACCCCGATCAAGATCAACGACCTCTCCGGTACGTACACCCCAAAAAAGAGCGGCAAGGTCACCTTCACGGCCGGGGTGCTGACCATCAAGGCCCTCGGCACGACCACGACCTGCACGCCGAAGAACAGTCCCCGGCCCTCGCTCGAGCTCGACGTCACCGTGGCGGGCGGCGCCAAGGGCGGCGGGCCGTCCGAACTGCCCAGGACCGGCCCCCTGGACTCGGCGACCGCACTCGGCACCCTCGGCGGCACCGTACTGCTGACCGGGGCGGCGGGCGTCCTCTGGCTGACCCGGCGCGGCGGCCGGACCGCGGGCTGACCCGTGCGGGCCGCTCTCGCGCTCGTACTCGCCCTGGCCGCGCCGCCACCCGGCGCCGACTGGGAGCCGGGGCGTGAGTACGTGTACCTGGAGGGCGGCCCCGGCACGGTGCTCGAGGACCGGGTGTCCCTGACCAACCGGGGCACCGAGGCCCTCACGGTGGAGGTGAGGACACCGCCCGCCCCGGTGCCGTGGATCGCTCTCGCCACCGGCGAGGTGACGATCCCGGCCCGCACCCGGGCGGAGATCCCTTTCACGGTGACCGTCCCCGCGAACACGCCCCCGGGCGAACGGACCGCGACGATCACGGCGTCGGCCGGCGGCCGCACGGAGCCGATCCGCGTCCACCTGCGGGTGAGCGGCCCGAAGGTCCCCGCCCTCACCGTCGAGGACGTGTCCTTCTCCGGCGGTCTCGTCCACTACACCGTCGTCAACCGCGGCAACACCCTCCTGTCGCCGCGCGTCTCACTGCGCGCCGACGGCCTCTTCGGTGCTCCGGTGACCCGCCGCGCCCACGAGGTCCGTCCACTGCCGCCGGCGCGACGGATCGCGCTGACCGAGAGATGGGACCCACCGGCGCTGGACCGTGTCGAACTGCGCCTGGACGTCACCGCGGCGGGCGGCGTGCACGCCGACGCGACGGTGACGAAGACCTTCCTTCCCTGGCCGGCCCTGCTGCTGACGCTGTTGCCGCCCGCGTTCTTGTGGGTCCGTCTGCGCCGCCGGCCCAGAAGAGCAGGAGGCTGACGATGCCCTCCGTCCGCCGCGCCCTCGCGGTCGTACTCGCAGCGTTCCTCCTGCTCTCCGCCGTTCCCGCGGCGGTCGCGGCAGACGTGGACGCGTCCCCGCCCCGCGTGGAACTGTCCGCCCCACAGGCAGGCAAGGGCCGGGACATCACCGTCAGCGGCAGCGGCTGGCGGCCCCGTGCCCTCCTCATGCTGCTCGTCTGCGGCAAGGCCACCCCCGCCAAGGGCGTGATCGGCGGTACCAACTCCTGCGCCAACGCGGACGGACGCGCGGTCACCACAGACTCCACCGGGTCGTTCACCAAGAAGGTGCCGGTCGCGGAACCGCCCGTACCCTGCCCCTGCGTCGTCCATGTGGCCACCGTCATGGGGGAACAGCAGGCTGTCGATGCCGTGTTCGTCGTGGCCGGTCATCCCACCGCCCCGCTTCCCGAGCAGACCGGCGGCGGCAGGCTCGCGGTGCTCACGGGCACCAGGCTCGAGGGTGATTCGGGCCTTCTCGTCCTCTTCGGCGCCCCGCCCGCCCGCACCCTCGAGTTCACGGTCGGCAACCTCGGTACGGACCCCGTCCAGGACCCGGTCTTCCAGATCGGCACGGCGCACGGGCTGTTCGCCCCGCAGTGGGAGGAACAGCAGTGGCGCGGGACGGTCAGGCCCGGCGAGAAGGCCCGGATCACGCTGCCGGTGCAGCTCCCGGCCGGGGCGCACGGTGACTACTCGATCTCGGTCAAGTACGGCACGAAGGTTCTCGCCGAGCAGCCTTGGGGCGTGCCCAGGCCATGGGGCGTGACGGTGTTCTGGGTGCTGCTGGCACTGGTCGTGCCGGCCGCCCTGTTCCGTATCGGTATGGCGGTCGTCGACAAGGTCCGGCCGCCGGACCCCCGCCATGCCCGCCCGTCCCGTCGGCGAGGCACCACTGCCACGGCCGCCGCCGACGCCACCGCGAGCGACACGGCGGCGGCGCTGCCGTGGCTCATGCCCGACGCCGCGCCCTCCGCCCCCTCGGGGTCCTCCGGGTCCGGCGCACCGTCCACGACGTCCGCACCTTCCGCACCGTCAGAGAACCGGCCCACGACGAAGGGACATTCGTGAGTACGCAACGGAGGATGAGCGCGGCCGGAGTCGCGCTGATGCTCGGCGGAGCGGGGATGCTGCTGGCCGCGAGCCCGGTACAGGCCGCAGAGGTCTCGTACGCGACGGAGTGCGTTCCGCCGCCCATCTCCGGGCTGCCGCCCGTACAGGGCACCACCAAGGTGCAGATCACCGCGCCCTCGGAGGCGAAGGTCGGCGACGAGGTCGAGGTGGTGTGGAAGACCGTCCAGGCGGCGTCGAAGAACCCGGACGTCCTTGACCTGGAGAAGGACACGGTCAAGCCGACCGGCACGATCACTCTGGGAGGCGCCACGAGCGGCGAGCTCAAGGCGGAGGGCCCGCGCCAGAACCCGCCGATCCCGAAGAACAGCCCGATGGTGCTCCCCGACATGAAGGCCACGCTGAAACTGGAGAAGGCGGGAGAGATCACGCTCACGCCCGGCGCGTACAGCATCAACGTGTCGAAGCCGATCTCGACGGACACCAAGTGCTCGGCGAAGGAGACCGTCCGGCCCGGCGCGACGATCAAGGTGACGGACGGCCAGGGCGGCACCTCCGGTGGTACGAGTTCGGGCGGCACCACCTCCGGTGGCACCAGCTCGGGAGGAACGACCTCAGGAGGAACGACCAACGGCGGCTCCGACTCAGGCGGAACCACCTCCGGGGGCAGCAGCTCCGGCGGAACGACGTCCGGAGGAAGCAGTTCCGGAGGAAGCACCTCCGGCGGCACCGACCCGGGCCCCACCGACTTCGAAGGCAAGGAGATCGAGGTCGCCTACGCCTGCAAGACCCCGATCGGCGACAAGAACGCCGTCTCCCCGGTCCGGATCAACGCCAAGAAGAGCGGCGGCGGTTACGGCCTGACCGTGAAGTTCTCCAAGTCCGTCATGGACAGCCCCGCCGACATCCCGGCGGACTCCGTCAAGCCCTCCATGGAGGTCCGGCTCGGCGGAGCCGACAAGGGCTACGTCCACGTCGAGGGCCCGACCAACAAGGAGCCCGTCAAGTCCGGCGAGCCCATCGAGATCCCGGACCTCACGGGCACGTACAAGCCGGGCGCCACCGGCAAGGCGACGCTCAGCCCCGGCGTGCTGACGGTCAAGGCGCTCGGGACGACCACGACCTGCACCCCGCCGGCCGGCGTCCCGTTCTCCCTGGAGCTGGACACCTCGGCCCAGCCCGGCGGTGCGTCAGGGGGCACCACCACAGGCGGCGGCACAGCCGGCGGCGGAACGGGGTCGTCCGGCGGCAGTTCCGGCGGCCTCGCCCAGACCGGCGCCGAGGACACCGGCGCGCTGCGCGCCCTCGCCCTGGTCGCCGGCACGGTGATCCTGCTCGGTGGTGCGGTGTTCACCTTCACCCCGTGGCAGCGCCTGCGCGGCCTGCGCTGAACCCCGGCTCCCTCCGGCGCGCTTGCCCGGTGAGGGCGATGCGCGAACGGCAGGAGGGCCGGCACGAAGTCTCCTTCGTGCCGGCCCTCCGCCGTTGCGCCGGGCCGGTCGGCGGACCGGCCGGTGGTGCTACTTCACATCGCCCATGAGCGCGCGGATCTTGCGGCCCGCCATCATGAACGTCAGTCCCGCGGCGACCGCGATGACCGCCCACAGCGAGTAGTACAGGGCGTCGCCCAGCGGCTTGTTGAGCTTCGTGGTCCAGCCGTTCAGCGCGTTGCCCGTCGCCGTGGCCAGGAACCACAGACCCATGATCTGGCCGACGAACTGCTTCGGCGCCAGCTTGGTCGACAGCGACAGGCCGACCGGGGACAGGCACATCTCACCGATGGTCTGGACGAGGTAGACGCTCAGCAGCCAGAAGACGGTGACCTTGCCGGTGTCGCTGTTGGCGGCCGCGGCGCCCGCCAGACCCATGATCGCGAAGGAGCCGCCGATGAGGAGCATCGCGAGCGCGAACTTCATCGGGGTGCTGGGCTCACGGTTGCGCTGGGCGAGCTTGACCCACAGCGCGGCGAAGATGGGCGCCAGCACGATGACCATGGCCGGGTTGACCGACTGGTACCACGACGCGGGGAACTCCCAGCCGCCGATCATGCGGTCGGTCTTGCCGTCCGCGAAGAGCGTCAGCAGCGAGCCGGACTGGTCGTAGATCATCCAGAACAGGACGGCCGTGGCGAAGAACCACACGAACGCCTGGATCTTCGGCCTGTCCTGAGCGGTCAGGGCCGGGTTGCGGAACATCGAGATGAAGTAGATGACCGGAACGGCGATGCCGAGCACCGCGAGCACGTTCACGATGTGCTCGACGTCGTACGTGCCGAGCACGATGTCGGCCAGCAGGGCGGCCACGGCGATGCCGGTCCACAGCAGGACCTTGCGCAGGACCGCGCGCTTCTCCTCCGGCGTCGCCGGGGTGCCCGGCTGCTTGCCGATGTCGCCGAGGTGGCGGCCGCCCAGCACGTACTGCACGACGGCCAGGGTCATGCCGATACCGGCGACGGCGAAGCCGAGGTGCCAGTCGACGTTCTCACCGAGGTAGCCGACGACCAGCGGCGCGGCCATGCCGCCGATGTTGATCGCCATGTAGAAGAGCGTGAAGCCGGCGTCGCGGCGGGCGCTGGACTGGCCCTCGTAGAGGCCGCCGACCATCGCC
Organism: Streptomyces kurssanovii; assembly: GCF_040677245.1. Classification (NCBI taxonomy): domain Bacteria; kingdom Bacillati; phylum Actinomycetota; class Actinomycetes; order Kitasatosporales; family Streptomycetaceae; genus Streptomyces; species Streptomyces kurssanovii. Next base: position 13,327 of record NZ_JBFAQK010000012.1, on the reverse strand, counting down.
GAGATGTTCGGCTTCAGCAGGCCCGTACCGGCGGCGATGAGCGCGAGGCCGGCGAAGAACGCCGCGTCCGAGGGGATCGCCAGGGTGTAGTGGCCCAGGGCGATGACGATGCCACCGACGAGCACGGCCTTGCGCGCGCCCCAGAGCCGGTCGGCGATCCAGCCACCGGGCATGGCGGCCATGTAGACGACGGCGTTGTAGACGCCGTAGATGGACGCGGCGAGGGCCTCACGGCCGGCCAGCGGCCCGTCGAGGACACCCGCGACCAGGTAGAGGACGAGGATGCCGCGCATCCCGTACCAGGAGAAGCGCTCCCACATCTCCGTCATGAAGAGAGTGGCCATACCGCGGGGGTGGCCGAAGAAGGTCTTCTCGCCGCCAGGAGTGCTGGCCGAGTCCTTCGTCAGGCTGGACGCCATGGTCGATCCTTGCTCGCTCGGGACGCGGCGCTTCGTGAGCGGTACGCGCCCGGTGGGGGGAGGCCGGTACCGGTACGGTCCGGCCCACGCCCGCGAGGACAGGGGCCGGAAACGGTCCGTACCGGGATCCGCGCCCCGGGCGCGTGGTGGCGCCGGGGCCCGGCCAACAGGTCATTCACTGCGTCGGGTCGGGGCTCGAAACGACCGGAACGGTATCGGGCCGACCTTCGGACAGAAAAGAGACCCTTGGTGCGCATGGCAGCCAAAGGTCCCCGAGTTGTACTACGGGCGTCTCGCCACCATACGCCACGACAGTGCGGCATATGGAAGGACTTGAGACATGGATCACAGGTGAACGTGGAACCGTCTGCCCTGAATCGAAGGTCGTAATCAGAATCGCACCCCATGGTCGCAGGCATTGTGGATCAAGCCCCGAGGCCCGTGGCGCGCGGACTACCATCACCCCATGACCCGTGTACTGCTCGCCGAGGACGACGCATCCATCTCGGAACCGCTGGCCCGCGCGCTGCGCCGCGAGGGATACGAGGTGGAGGTACGCGAGGACGGCCCGACCGCGCTCGACGCGGGACTCGCGGGCGGTGTGGACCTGGTGGTGCTCGATCTCGGCCTGCCCGGCATGGACGGCCTGGAGGTCGCCCGCCGGCTGCGTGCGGAGGGCCACACGATCCCGATCCTGGTGCTCACGGCTCGCGCCGACGAGGTGGACACCGTCGTCGGCCTGGACGCGGGCGCCGACGACTACGTCACCAAGCCGTTCCGTCTCGCCGAACTGCTCGCCCGGGTCCGGGCCCTGCTGCGGCGCGGTGCCGCCGAGCCCGCCCCCGCCCCCGCCACCCACGGCGTCCGGATCGACGTCGAGTCGCACCGCGCCTGGATGGGCGACGAGGAACTCCAGCTGACGGCCAAGGAGTTCGACCTGCTCCGGGTCCTGGTCCGGGACGCAGGCCGGGTCGTCACCCGGGACCAGCTGATGCGCGAGGTCTGGGACACCACCTGGTGGTCGTCCACCAAGACCCTCGACATGCACATCTCCTGGCTGCGCAAGAAGCTCGGCGACGACGCCGCGAACCCGCGTTACATCGCCACCGTGCGCGGCGTCGGCTTCCGCTTCGAGAAGTCCTGATACTCAAAGCACCATGCGCCGCCGTCTGATCACCTCCACGCTCGCCGTGGTGCTCGTCGTCATCGCCGTCTTCGGCGTCTCCCTGGTGCTCGTCGAGACGCGCACCATCACCAGCAGTGCCCAGGAGAGCGTCGACTCCGACGCGCTGCGCCTCGTCAGCATCGTGGAGAGCCGGCTGGTGGGCGGCGAGCCCGTCAATCCGGACATCCTCGCCGAGCAGGGCGACATCACCCGCTACGCGCTGATCGACATCCCCGGCCGGGGCCCCATCGAGATCGGCGAGCCGCCTTCCGGAAGCGTCATCCGCGGCACCGCGGAGGGCGAACGGAGCACGACGGTCACCGTCGAGGAGTCCCGCTCCTCCGTGACCCGCGAGGTCGGCCGGTCCCTGATGATCATCGCCGCGGTGGCGCTGCTCGCCGTCGTCGCCGCGGTGCTGCTCGCCGTACGCCAGGCCAACCGCCTCGGCTCTCCGCTCACGGACCTGGCGGAGACCGCGGAGCGTCTCGGCTCCGGCGACCCCCGCCCCCGCCACCGCCGCTACGGGGTGCCCGAGCTGGACCGGGTCGCCGATGTGCTCGACGCCAGCGCCGAGCGGATCGCCCGGATGCTCACCGCGGAACGGCGGCTCGCCGCGGACGCCTCGCACCAGCTCCGTACACCGCTGACAGCGCTGTCGATGCGGCTGGAGGAGATCACGGTCACCGACGACCTCGAGACCGTGAAGGAGGAGGCCAGCATCGCCCTGACGCAGGTGGAGCGCCTCACCGACGTGGTCCAGCGACTGCTCACGAACTCCCGCGATCCGCGCACCGGCTCCGCCGTGGTCTTCGACCTCGACGAGGTGGTCAAGCAGCAGCTCGAGGAGTGGCGCCCGGTCTACCGCAGCGCCGGCCGGGCCATCGTCTGCTCGGGCCGGCAGGGCATGCGCGCCGTCGGCACGCCCGGCGCCGTGGCGCAGGTGCTCGCCGCCCTGATCGAGAACTCGCTGATGCACGGCGGGGGCACCGTCGCGGTGCGCACCAGGGTGACCGGAAACCAGGCGGTGGTCGAGGTGACGGACGAGGGCCCCGGCGTGCCGGCGGACCTCGGGGCGCGGATCTTCGAGCGGACCATCAGCGGCCGCAACTCGACCGGCATCGGCTTGGCCGTCGCCCGGGACCTCGCGGAGGCCGACGGCGGCCGGCTGGAGCTGCTCCAGCAGCACCCGCCGGTCTTCGCGATCTTCCTGAGCAGGGTGGCGAAGAAGCGCAAGGGCGACGACGGACCGACGATCCGATAGCCCCCGGCCCTGACCCCTGCGCCCGCAGGGGTCAGCGGCCGACGCGGTGCCGCACCGGCTCGGGCGCGGGCCGTCGCTGCTCGAGGAACGATTCGGCGCCCGGCACCGCGTCCCGCACGGGCAGCGCCCGGAAGACCCAGCTGCGGTACGACCAGAACCGGAACAGCGTCGCGACACCGATGCCGAGGAACTTGAAGACGTTGCTCTGCAGCGGGGTGTCCCAGCCGAAGCCGTACGTGGCGGTGTACAGAATGCCGTTCTCGATCACCAGGCCCACCGCGCTGAACAGCAGGAACAGCGTCAGTTCCTTGGTCCGCCGGCTCTTGTCACGGTCCCGGTACGTGAAGTAGCGGAACCCCACGTAGTTGAACGCGATGGCGACGACGGTGGCCAATATGGATGCCCGGACCACCGGGACCTCGGTGACGTGCCGTACGAGGTTGAAGACCGCGAGATTGACGAGCAGCCCCGCCCCGCCGACCGCGCCGAATTTGGCGATCTCCCGGATGAGCTGGTGCAGCTGCCCCCGCAGCCTTCCGCCTCGTTCACTCATAGTGAGAGTCCAGCCTCATCAGATCGGCATGTGTGGTCACCGTCATGCTAACCAGCGGCTCAGTGTGGTGCTTGTGGGTCTTGAGGATGATGTGACGCCCGCTACAGAGCCCTGTCGGAACATACGGAAGTCCGGGCCCGCCGACTGGGCGGATACCCTAGGAGAGTGACGTTCCCGGTAGTCGGCATGGTCGGCGGCGGTCAGCTCGCCCGCATGACCCATGAGGCGGGTATCCCCCTCGGCCTGAAGTTCAAGCTCCTCAGTGACACCCCTCAGGACTCAGCGGCCCAGGTGGTGAGCGATGTCGTCATCGGCGACTACCGCGACCTGGACACGCTGCGTGAGTTCGCGCGCGGCTGTGACGTGATCACTTTCGACCACGAGCATGTCCCGATCGAGCACCTGCGGGCCCTCGAGGCGGACGGCGTCGCCGTCCGGCCCGGGCCCGACGCGCTGGTGCACGCCCAGGACAAGGGCGTGATGCGCGCGCGGCTCACGGAGATCGGCGTGCCCTGCCCCCGCCACCGCATCGTGGCCGACCCGGCCGATGTGACGGCCTTCGCCGAGGAGACCGGGGGCTTCCCCGTGATCCTCAAGACCGTGCGCGGCGGGTACGACGGCAAGGGCGTCTGGCTGGTCCGCGCGGAGCGGGACGCAGAGGCCCCGTTCAAGGCGGGCGTGCCGGTCCTCGCGGAGGAGAAGGTCGACTTCCGCCGCGAGCTCGCCGCGAACATCGTCCGCTCCCCGCACGGCCAGGCCGTCGCCTACCCGGTCGTCGAGTCGCAGCAGGTCGACGGGGTCTGCGACACCGTGATCGCGCCCGCGCCGGACCTCGACGCGGAGCTGGCCGGCCAGGCGCAGGAGCTCGCCCTGCGGATCGCGAAGGAGCTCGGTGTCGTCGGCCACCTCGCCGTCGAGCTGTTCGAGACCGCCGACGGACGCATCCTCGTCAACGAGCTCGCCATGCGCCCCCACAACTCCGGCCACTGGACCCAGGACGGCGCGATCACCTCGCAGTTCGCCAACCACGTCCGTGCCGTGCTGGACCTGCCGCTGGGCGATCCCCGTCCCCGTGCCCCGTGGACGGTCATGTGCAATGTCCTGGGCGGTGACTACCCGGACATGTACGCGGCCTATCTGCACTGCATGGCCCGCGACCCCCAGCTCAAGATCCATATGTATGGCAAGGACGTGAAGCCCGGCCGCAAGGTGGGGCACGTCAACACGTACGGCGACGACCTGGCCGACGCACTGGAGCGCGCCCGCCACGCCGCCGGCTACCTGAGAGGGACGATCGCCGAGTGAACAGCAAGAGCCCGGTCGTTGGCATTGTCATGGGGTCCGACTCCGACTGGCCCGTCATGGAGGCGGCGGCGCAGGCGCTCGACGAGTTCGAGATCCGCTACGAGGTCGACGTCGTCTCCGCGCACCGCATGCCGCGCGAGATGATCGCGTACGGCGAGGAGGCGGCCGGCCGCGGACTCAAGGCGATCATCGCCGGGGCGGGGGGAGCGGCACACCTGCCGGGCATGCTGGCCTCGGTCACCCCGCTGCCGGTCATCGGCGTCCCCGTCCCCCTGAAGTACCTCGACGGCATGGACTCGCTGCTGTCCATCGTGCAGATGCCGGCCGGTGTGCCCGTCGCCACCGTCTCGGTCGGCGGCGCGCGGAACGCCGGACTGCTCGCCGCCCGCATCCTGGCCACGCAGGACGCCGAACTGCTGGCCCGTATGCGGGAGTTCCAGCAGGAGCTCAACGACCAGGCCACCGACAAGGGCAAGCGGCTGCGGGCCAAGGTCGCGGGCGCGGAGTCCTTCGGCTTCGGAAAGTAGGACGCGGGGAAGCAACAGGCAATGGACACCCCCACGGAACTCCTCCAGCGGGCCCGCGAACTGCTCGCCGCCCACCCCGTCGTCGACGGTCACAACGACCTTCCCTGGGCGCTGCGGGAACACGTCCGCTACGACCTCGACCGCCTGGACATCGCGGCCGACCAGCGGGGCCGGCTCCACACCGACATCCCCCGGCTGCGCGCCGGCGGGGTCGGCGCGCAGTTCTGGTCCGTCTACGTGCGCAGCGACATGGCGGGCGACACGGCCGTCAGCGCGACCCTGGAGCAGATCGACGTCGTCGACCAGCTCCTCGAGCGCTACCCCGCGGACCTCGCCCGCGCGCTGAGCGCCGAGGACATGGAGATCGCCCGCGACGAGGGCAGGATCGCCTCGCTCATGGGCGCCGAGGGTGGCCACTCCATCAACAACTCGCTCGCGACGTTGCGCGCGCTCTACGCGCTGGGCGTGCGCTACATGACGCTCACGCACAACGACAACATCGCCTGGGCCGACTCCGCGACCGACGAACCCGCTGTCGGCGGCCTGTCGGCCTTCGGCCACGAGGTCGTGCGCGAGATGAACCGCCTCGGCATGCTCGTGGACCTCTCCCACGTCGCGGAGACGACGATGCGCCACGCGCTCGCCACGTCCGTCGCGCCGGTGATCTTCTCCCACTCGTCGGCGCGCGCCGTGTGCGACCACCCCCGCAACATCCCCGACGAGGTGCTGGCCCTGCTGGCGGCCAACGGGGGCGTGGCGATGGCGACGTTCGTACCGAAGTTCATCCTGCCCGCCGCCGTCGAGTGGACCCGGGCGGCCGACGAGAACATGCGGGCGCACGGGCTGCACCACCTGGACACCACGCCCCGGGCGATGAAGATCCACGAGGCGTTCGAGGCGGCGAACCCGCGGCCGGTGGCGACCGCCGCCACGGTCGCCGACCACCTCGACCACATGCGCGACGTCGCCGGCATCGACCACATCGGCATCGGCGGCGACTTCGACGGCACGGCCTTCACGCCGGCCGGCCTGGACGACGTCGCCGGCTACCCGAACCTGGTCGCGGAGCTGCTGCGCCGCGGCTGGTCGGACGCCGATCTGGCGAAGCTCACCTGGCAGAACGCCGTCCGCGTGCTGCGGGCGGCCGAGGACGTGGCCGCCGACCTGCAGGCGACCCGCGGCCCGTCGATCGCGACGATCACCGAGCTCGACGCGCTCTGAGCGGTGCGGGGTGCGCGGCCGCGGGCCGCGTACCCCGAACGCACCACTCGCCGCGACCCCTTACCGCTCCCGTGCCACGGTTGGCGTAACGGCATACGGCCGGCGACCCCGGAGCAGCACATGGCAGATCTGCACGACTCCTCGTCCCTCACCACCGTCGAGTCCGTCGGTCTGGAGGACCTCGACGAGCTGAACGATCTCGACGGCATCGACGGCATCGACGTTCTCGGAGAACCGGGAGCAGCGGCGTCGGCGCCGCCGGACCACGGCCCGTCCCCCGGGCCGCCCGGCGATCCGCTCGTACGCGCCGCGGAACTCCTGCGCACCCACCCCGTGATCGACGGGTACAGCGGTCTGGCCCCGGTGCTCCGGAGCATGCACTGGTACGACCTCGAGGCCGGCGAGAGCCTGCTGGAGACCGATGTGCCCCGGCTGCGGAGCGGCGGTGTGGGCGCCCAGTTCTGGTCCCTCCAGGAACCTTCCGGCAGCGCCGGGAGCCCCTCCCTCGGCGCCACGATGGAACTGATCGACGTGGTACGGGCCACGGTGTCCGAATGCCCGGAGGGCCTGCGTCTCGCGCTCGGCGCCGACGAACTCGTCGACTCCCGTAACTGCGGCCGGGTCGCCGCCTTCCTCGGTCCGATGGCCGGTGAGGCCCTCGGCGACTCGCTCGCCGTGCTGCGCGCCGTGTACGCGCTCGGCGTCCGCAGCGTCACTCTCGCCGGCGCCCGCTGGACGCAGGGCGGCCTGACGCCGTTCGGTCACGAGATGGTCCGTGAGATGAACCGGCTCGGTGTCCTCGTCGACCTCTCCGGCTGCACGGCCGACACGATGCGGCGCACGCTGAGGATCACCAGGGCACCCGTCGTCTTCTCGCACCAGGCAGAGCCGCTGCCCGACGACGTGCTGCACGCGCTGCGCGGCAACCACGGGGTGTGCATGGTGCCGTGCACCGCGGGGACGCTGCCCGCGACCGCGGATCTGCTCGAACACGTCCGGGAGACCGCCGGGCCCGAGGCCGTCGCGATCAGCGGCGCGTACGACACGGGCCTGCCGCACGCGGCCGGCCTGAACGACATCTCCTGCCTGCCCAGGCTGATCGCGGAACTGCTCGAGCGGGGCTGGCCCGAACCGGAGGTCATGGGCCTGACGTGGTCGAACATGGCCCGGGTGCTGCGTGGCGCCGAGTTCGCCGCCCGCGCGGCCCAGCCGCGCCGGGCCCCCTCACGGGCGGCGATCGGCGCGCTGGACCTCTGACCCCCGCGCGGCTCAGCAGGCGCAGAGGCAGAACGGATGCCCCGCCGGGTCGGCGTACACCCGGAACGACCGCTTGCGGTCCTCCGCGTCGAGCGTGGTGGCGCCGAGCGCGAGCACCCGCTTCTCGGCGGCGTCCATGTCCTCGACCATCACGTCGATGTGGAACTGCTGCGAGTCCTTGGCGGACGGCCACTTCGGCGGTACGTGCCCGGGGGCGGCCTGGAACGCGAGCTGCGCGCCGTCGGCCCCCTTGAGGTCCACCCATCCGTCGCCGTCGTCCTCGACCGTCCCGCCGACGAGCTCGGCGTAGAAGCGGGCGAGGGCGACGGGATCCGGACAGTCCAGTACGACGGCTCCGACCTTGCCGATGCTCATGCTTCCTCCTCGGTGGTTACCGCTACACGCCTTCAACCGGTAACGGTTACCGCATGCTCCCGCATAACGGGTAACGTCGCAAGCATGAATGAAAGGGCGCCCGCACCCGGCGGCCTCGCGCTGATCGAAGCGCTGGTGAACACGCTGGACATCGAGACCGGCGCCGACCGCCTCGACACGCCGGACGGCCGTGCCCGGTTCGACCTCGCCCCGGACGACCTGCCCGCCGCGCGCGAGCTCCGCGAGGCGCTGCGCGCCGCCTGCCTGGCCCACGCCGGCCACGGCGCCGTCGGCCCGAGCGCCCTCGACGCCCTCCTCGCCGGCGCCCCGCTGCGCGTGGCGATCTCCCCGTCGGGTGAGGCCGCCCTGTGCCCCACGGGTCCGCCGACCCTCCTCACCCGCGTCGCGGAGGCCATCGCCGCCGCCACGGCCGACAACACCTGGCTCCGGCTCAAGGCCTGCGAGGCGGAGGACTGCCGGTGGGCCTACTACGACCGCAGCCCGGCGTGCCGCAGCCGCTGGTGTTCGATGTCCGTCTGCGGCGCCCGCGCCAAGATGCGCAGCTACCGCGCCCGCCGGGCCGACTCCGTCTGAAGCCGCGTCGCGATCCCCGGCATCCGCTGCTCCGGGTACGCGCCTTCGGCCTGCCGCCCGCGCGCACGGTCAGGGGTCCGGTCCGGGGCTCCCGTCAGGGAGTTCCGGCGGACGTGCGGGTCACGCCCGCGGGCGGCCCATCGCCCGGTACGTCCAGCCCGCCTCGCGCCACGCCACCGGGTCCAGGGCGTTGCGGCCGTCGAGGATGATCGGAGAGGTCACGACCTCCGCCAGCTCCGCCGGGTCCAGCTCGCGGAACTCGCGCCACTCCGTGAGGTGCAGCACCACGTCCGCGCCGCGCACCGCCTCGCGCGCCGTGTCCGCGTAACCCAGCGTCGGGAACAGGCGGCGGGCGTTGTCCATGCCCTTGGGGTCGTAGACGGTGACCTGTCCGCCCTGGAGGTGGATCTGGCCGGCGACGTTCAGCGCCGGCGAGTCACGGACGTCGTCCGAGTCCGGCTTGAACGTGGCGCCGAGCACCGCGACCCGCTTGCCGAGGAAGGACGTGCCGCCGACCGTCTCACGTGCCAGTTCCACCATGTGGCCACGGCGGCGCATGTTGATCGAGTCGACCTCGCGCAGGAACGTCAGCGCCTGGTCCGCGCCCAGCTCACCGGCGCGCGCCATGAAGGCGCGGATGTCCTTCGGCAGGCAGCCGCCGCCGAAACCGACACCGGCCCGCAGGAACTTCTTGCCGATCCGCTCGTCGTAGCCGATCGCCTCCGCCAGCTTGACCACGTCGCCGCCGGCCGCTTCGCAGACCTCGGCCATCGCGTTGATGAAGGAGATCTTCGTCGCGAGGAACGAGTTCGCCGCGGTCTTCACCAGCTCCGCCGTCGGGAAGTCGGTCACCACGAACGGCGAGCCTTCGCCGACCGGCGTCGCGTACACCTCCCGCAGCAGCTTCTCCGCGCTCTCGCTCTCCACGCCGACCACGATCCGGTCCGGGTGCAGCGTGTCGTCGACGGCGAAGCCCTCACGCAGGAACTCCGGGTTCCACGCGAGCTCCACGTCCGGGCCCGCCGGCGCCTTCTCCGCGAGCAGCCGGCCGAGTCGTTCCGCGGAGCCGACCGGCACGGTCGACTTGCCGACGACGAGCGCCGGGCGCTTCAGGTGCGGCGCCAGTGAGGCGAAGGCGGAGTCGACGTAGCTCATGTCGCACGCGTACTCACCGTGCTTCTGCGGGGTGTTCACACACACGAAGTGGACGTCGCCGAACTCACCGGCCTCCTCGTAGGAGGTCGTGAAGCGCAGCCGCCCGCTGGAGCCCTCGATCCCGGCGACGTGCCGCCGCAGCAGCTCCTCGAGACCGGGCTCGTACATCGGCACCCGGCCGGCGGAGAGCATGTCGATCTTCTCCGGGACCACGTCCAGTCCGAGGACCTCGAAGCCCAGTTCCGCCATGGCCGCGGCGTGGGTGGCGCCGAGGTATCCGGTGCCGATCACGGTGATCTTGAGGGCCATGGGGTGCTCCAGTACTGACGCGGGCAAGGGCGGTGCGGGGCCGAGCATATCCGGGGGCGTGGGGCACCCCCCAAAGCGCTCTTCGCGGGCTGTGGCCGAGCTGTCACCAAGCTCACGTATGCCTGCCGGGGGAGCGGCGTCTAAAATTGGAATACTTAACGGTAGTTAACACCTTGGGGAGTGAGAGTCTTGGCAGGATCGGCCGACTTCGATCTGTATCGCCCGTCGGAGGAGCACGACATGCTCCGTGAGACGGTCCGCTCCCTCGCCGAGGCGAAGATCGCGCCGTTCGCCGCCGCGGTGGACGAGGAGGCCCGCTTCCCGCAGGAGGCCCTCGACGCGCTCGTCGCCTCCGACCTCCAGGCCGTGCACGTCCCGGAGAGCTACGGCGGCGCCGGCGCCGACGCGCTCGCCACGGTCATCGTGATCGAGGAGGTGGCCCGTGTCTGCGCCTCCTCCTCCCTCATCCCGGCCGTGAACAAGCTCGGTTCGCTCCCGGTGATCCTCTCCGGCTCCGAGGAGCTGAAGAAGAAGTACCTGGGCCCGCTCGCCAAGGGCGACGCGATGTTCTCGTACTGCCTCTCCGAGCCCGACGCGGGTTCCGACGCGGCAGGCATGAAGACGAAGGCGGTCCGCGACGGCGACTTCTACGTCCTCAACGGCGTGAAGCGCTGGATCACCAACGCCGGCGTCTCCGAGTACTACACGGTGATGGCGGTCACCGACCCGGAGAAGCGCTCCAAGGGCATCTCGGCCTTCGTCGTCGAGAAGGGCGACGAGGGCGTCTCCTTCGGTGCCCCGGAGAAGAAGCTCGGCATCAAGGGCTCGCCGACCCGCGAGGTCTACCTCGACAACGTCCGCATCCCCGCCGACCGCATGATCGGCGCGGAGGGCACGGGCTTCGCCACGGCGATGAAGACCCTGGACCACACCCGCATCACCATCGCGGCCCAGGCGCTCGGCATCGCGCAGGGCGCCCTCGACTACGCCAAGGGCTACGTCAAGGAGCGCAAGCAGTTCGGCAAGCCGATCGCCGAGTTCCAGGGCGTTCAGTTCATGCTCGCGGACATGGCCATGAAGATCGAGGCCGCCCGCCAGCTGACGTACGCGGCCGCCGCGAAGTCCGAGCGCGGCGACGCCGACCTCACCTTCCAGGGTGCGGCGGCCAAGTGCTTCGCCTCCGATGTGGCCATGGAGGTCACCACGGACGCGGTCCAGCTCCTCGGCGGTTACGGCTACACCCGTGACTACCCGGTCGAGCGCATGATGCGCGACGCCAAGATCACGCAGATCTACGAGGGCACCAACCAGGTCCAGCGGATCGTGATGGCCCGCAACCTGCCGTAAGGCAAGCTGCTCTGCGAACGACGAACGCCCCCGCCGGGACCGGCGGGGGCGTTCGTCATCCGTGGCCCTCGCTGTCCGGGGCTGTCAGGAACATGGTGTCCCGTGGCCGCGCCACCACGACGGGCCCTGGAGGCATCGCCTCCAGGGCCCTCGGGATCACCGCTGTGAGTGGTCCGGCCTCGTGAGCGTGAACCGGGCCATGTTCTCCTCGTTCTCCTCGGCGGCCCGCCGCTGGAAGCCGGCCTTCTCCAGTACGCGGACCGAGGGCGGGTTGGACAGTTCCACGTTGGCGGACACGGTGTGGACCTCGGGCACGGCGAGGGCGAACTCGGCCAGCGACCTGGTGGCCTCCGGGGCATAGCCCCGGCCGCGGCGAGAGGCCACGATGCCGTACCCGATCTCGAGAACGCCCTCACTGGGCGGCCAGAACAGGCCGATCGAGCCCACCACCAAGCCACTCTCGCGCTCGATGATCAGACGGTGGCCGTATGCGCCGAGCCAGACGGGGTGCTGGTCGAAGAGGCCCGCGACCACGCGGTCGCCTTCGGCGGGAAAGTCGTCTGCCCAGTGCGTGGAGTGGGCGTCGTCGAGGACTGCGGCGGCTTCGCTCGTGGTCCAGGACCGAAGGATCAGGCGCTCGGTGACCACGTCGGCGTGGGCGGGTGAAGAAGTGGAAGACACGTGTCTCTCCTGGTCGTCGGAACGACCCGGCCGCGCTGCTGTCGCGCGGGCCGGATGAGGGCATGCTGATGAGGGCCGACGGCAGCCATATTCATCAACCTCCCCATCCCGAGAGCGCGCGTCTGTCGCGCCGGCGTGACGGTAGTCGCTGCTCCTCAGCCGGGGCAACGCATTTTCCGGGCCGCCCGCCGGACATGCCGGCCGCTGAAGGCCGCGGCTGCTGCCCAGGAGCACCGACCCGTGCGGCCGGTGGCGGATCGCCGGGTCGACGCGGCCGCAGCCCCGAGCGCACCCCACCCGTGCGGCTCGCCGCTCCCGGCGAAGAACGTGGTGGCACCGAAGGTCGTGCACGGGACCCGCCGGAATGATCCACTCCGCTGCGGTTTACGCTGCGCTGCCGCCACCGGGCGGCCGGGGGATTCGCACGTATGGGGTGGGAGAAGAACATGGGCGCTTCCGACAGACGGATCGCGTCGCTGCTGCGGCAGATCGCCACGCAGGACGTCGTCGTGCTGCGACAGGAGATGGCCGTCGCCAAGCGGGTGGCCGCGCAGGCGCACGTCGTCGAGCAGTACGGCTTCGAGTACGGGGAGGCCCGGCGCGAGGGCCACAACAAGCAGGTCCTGGCCGTGTACCTGTACCGCGACCCGAGGCCCGAGGCGCGTGCCCGCGAGGCGGCGACGATCGCGGCCTACCCGGACGCCGGGATGGGCGGGCCCGTGCCCGGGCTGCGGCCCGGCACGCTGAGCCCGGTCCCCGAGGCCGAGGCGGCGGTCGCCCTGCTGAAGGACCGCATCGGGTACGACGTGATGGCGAAGGCCGCCGACAAGGGTCAGAAACGGTTCGCCTACGCGATGACCGGCGTCGCCGCCGCCGTCTTCCTGCTCATGGGCAAGTGGGTGGAGGGCATGGCCGTGGGCGCCGTCCTCGCCGCCTTCCTGGTCGGCGCGTTCCGGCTGAGCGACGTCCGGCGGCAGCGCGTCGCCGACCGTCTGACGGCCGGCGGTTTCACCGCCGTCACCGACGAGCACGGCCGCAGGCGCTTCCTGCGGCCGGGGCAGCAACTCCCGGGGCACGCCAACCCGTTCGCGTAGCGACCGGGACGCCGGAAGGGGCCCGTACCGCGCCGAGCGCCGTCGCGCGCCCGACCGGGGGCCG
>NZ_JBFAQK010000011.1:0-151790 GCF_040677245.1 Streptomyces kurssanovii | reverse complement strand
CCCCGCCGCGCCCCCGGCGCCCCCCGCCGGGCCCCGACGGCTGTGCGGCTTCCGACCGGTCAGTCGCTCTGCCACGAGTAGAACTGCTGAGCCATGGCGTCCTTCGGACTCCGCCAGGTCTGCGGGTCGTACGGGCTGACGAACGCGGACAGCCGGTCGCTGATGTCCCGGAACTCCGGGTGCTCCGTCAGCTTGGCGATCGCCGGGCCGGCCGGCTGCTCCGACTCGATGAGGTGCAGGTAGACGTCGCCGAACTGGAACAGGCTGCGCCGCTTCACTCCCACGAGGTGCGGCAGCTCACCCTTGTCGGAGGCCGTGAACACCTCGGCGATGTCGGGGGCGGAGCCCGGTGCCATCCGGGCGACGATCAGGGCGTGGTGCATCGGGGGTGTCCCTTCGGATGCCGTCGGCAGGTCGGGCGGGCGGTCAGACCGCGGGGGCGGTCGCCGTGGCGTCCTTGGAGTCCCGGCCGAGCCGGGCGCGCTGCTCGATCTTGTTCCGGATGAGGTCCATCTGGATGGGCGAGTTGCGGTTGATGTTGGCCGTCATCCACTCGTCGTCGACGGGGGCGTCCGGCTTCATCGCGAAGTCCTGCGTCCACCGCATCCGTACACCGCGCGGCGTCTCCTCGTACTCCCAGCGGATGTTCATGTACTGGAAGGGGCCCGTCTCGACACGGCGGGCGGTGACCGTGAGCGCGGAACGGTCGGCCACGCGCTCGGAGACCCAGCTCCAGACCCGGCCGTTCTCGTCGGGGTACATGGTCAGCCGGAACACGGTCCGGTTGCCCTCGCGCTCCATGACCTCCACGGACGCGTACTCGCTGAACAACTGCGGCCAGTGGTCGAGGTCGTTGGTGACGTCCCACACGAGGTCGAGGGGGGCGTCGATGGTGACTTCGTTCTCGGTGTGTCCGGGCATCTCAGGCTCCTGCCATCAGGGAGGTGTTGACGAGGTCGAGGAATTCACGGGGCGTCTTGCAGCGGTCGGCGTCGGGCGGCAGAGGCCGGCCGTACCGGTTCTCCAGCTCGCCCACGATGCCGAGCAGGCCGAGCGAGTCGAGGCCGTAGACCTCGAACGGCGTCTCGGGCCGCTGCTCCATCTCGTCGGGGTCGACGGTGATCCCGGCCCCCTTCTTCATCAGGGAGGCCAGTTCGTCGACGGTCAGGTGATCTTTCATGGCGAGGTTCTCCGTCTCACGAGGGGCCGGCGCCGCGCCGCAGCACGAGCGCCGAGTTGGAACCCATCAGTCCCCGGCTCAGGACCAGGGCCGTGCGCAGCTCCGCGGGCCGGGCGGTGCCGGTCACCAGGGCGAGGTCGTGGCACACGTCCTGAACATGGGGAGTGGGCGGTACGAGACCGTGCTCCAGGGCGAGCACCGCGGCGGCGGTGTCGAGCAGCGGCGCTCCGCAGTACGCCCGCCCTGTACCGGTCTTGGGGGCGGTCACCGGCACGCGGGAACCGTGCGCGCCCAGCGCGTCCGTGATCGCCAGGGCCTCTGCCCGGTCGGCCTCCGGCAGGCCGAGCGCGTCCGCGAAGACGACGTCGATCTCCTCGGGCGAGCAGCCCGCGGCCTCCAGGGCCCCGCCGATCGCCCGCGCCAGCCCTTCCCGTGACCGCTCCCACCGGGATGCCCCGGTGAACGTCGCGGCGTGGCCGGCGACGGTCGCGCGGATCGCGGTGCCCCGGCGGCGGGCCGTCTCCGCGTCCTCGACGACGAGCATGGCACCGCCCTCACCGGGCACGAAGCCGCATGCCTGCGGGGTGAAGGGCCGGTAGGCGCGGTCCGGGTCCTCGCAGGTGCTCAGCTCCCGGTAGCCCAGCTGGCAGACGATCGAGTACGGGGCGAGCGGTGCCTCCGCCGCGCCGACGATGATCGTGTCGGTGCCCCGGCGCACGGCGCCGGCGGCGTGCGCGATGGCGTCGAGCCCGCCGGCCTCGTCGCTGGCGACGACTCCGCAGGGGCCCTTGAAGCCGCCGCGGATGGAGATCTGCCCGGTGCTCGCCGCGTAGAACCAGGCGATGGACTGGTACGGGCCGACGTACGTCGGCCCCTGTCCCCACAGGCGCTGCAGCTCACGCTGGCCGAATTCGCCGCCGCCCGATCCGGCGGCGGTGACCACACCGACCGAGTAGGGCGTACCGCCGTGCGCGCCCTCACCGATCCCCGCGTCGGCCAGCGCCAGGTCGGCCGCCGCCATCGCGAAGTGGGAGAACCGGTCGGTCTGGACGAGGAAGCGCTGCTCGACCATCGACTCGGCGTCGAAGCCGCGTACCTCGCCGGCGACCCGTAGCGGCAGGTGCTCGCAGCCTTCCCTGCTGACACCGTCCAGGGCGCTGACGCCCTCGACGGTGGACTTCCAGAAGGTCTCCGCACCCACGCCGTTGGGGGCGACGACACCGATGCCGGTGACGACGGCGGACCTGGTGTGCCGGTTGCCGGGGCTCATCATGCACTCCCGCCTGGTCGGGTGAGTACGACGGCGGACTGGAAGCCGCCGAAGCCGCTTCCCACCGACAGCACGCTGCGCAGCTTCAGGGGGCGTGCGGTGCGCGGCACGTAGTCGAGGTCGCACTCGGGGTCGGGGGTCTCGTAGTTGGCGGTGGGCGGCACGACCTGATTGGCCAGTGCGAGCACGCAGGCGACGAGTTCTATCGCGCCGATCGCGCCGAGGGAGTGGCCCACCATGGACTTGATCGAGCTCATCGGCACCTTGTACGCGTGGTCCCCCAGCGACCGCTTGACCGCCGCCGTCTCGTGCCGGTCGTTCTGCTGGGTGCCGGATCCGTGCGCGTTGACGTAGTCGATGTCCGTCCGGTCGAGCCGGGCGTGGTTCATCGCGTCGTCGATCGCCCGTGCCATCTCCAGGCCCTCACGGGTGAGGCCGGTCATGTGGTGGGCGTTGCCGAAGGTGGCGTAGCCGCCTATCTCGCAGTACACCCGCGCACCGCGGGCGCGGGCGTGCTCGAGTTCCTCGAGGATCAGTACCGCCCCGCCCTCTCCCATGACGAACCCGTCGCGGTTCGCGTCGAAGGGGCGGGACGCGTGGGCCGGGTCGTCGTTGTTGGGGGAGGTCGCCTTGATGGCGTCGAAGCAGGCCACCGTGATCGGGGAGATCGGCGAGTCGGAGGCGCCGGCGACGCAGATGTCGGCGCGGCCCTCCTCGATGGCGTGGAACGCGTAGCCGATCGCGTCGAGGCCGGAGGTGCAGCCGGTGGAGACCGTCTGCACCGGGCCCTGTACGCCGTTCTGTTCGGCCACTTCGGAGGCCAGCGTGCTGGGGGAGAACGCCCGGTGGAGATGCGGCGCCGCCTCGCTGTGGTCCACGTCCCAGCGCCTGCCCGTGCTGCTGACCTTGACGTAGTCCCGCTCGAGCCGGGTGGTGCCGCCCACGGCGGTGCCCATCGACACGGCGGTCCGCCAGGGATCCAGCGTCGCCGCGTCGAGACCGGCGTCGGCCATCGCCTCACGGGCGGCCACCAGCGCGAACTGCACGTACCGGTCGGCGCGTTGGGCGTCCGCGGCGCCGAGACCGTGGGCCGCCGGATCGAAGTCGACCTCGGCGGCTATACGGGAGCGGAACCCTGTCGGGTCGAACAGGGTGATCCCGCGGGTCGCTGTCCGGCCGCTCGACAGCAGGTCCCAGAACGCCGGGGCGCCCACACCTCCGGGTGCGACGATGCCGACGCCGGTCACCGCCACACGCCGGGTCACGACACCGACCCCGTTCGCTCAGGCGGAAGGTGCGCGCCGGTGCCCTCCGCCACGGGGGTGTCCTCCGTGTCGACGTGGCCGAGCTCCGGCCGGGGCGCGAGCGGACCGAGGTGGAAGACCATGCGGGCCTGGGTGCTGCCCACGTTGCGGAAACGGTGCCGCACATAAGGGGGGATGAGCAGGCCCTGGTCGGGGCGGATGGCGAACGGCTCGCCGTCCAGGTCGACCTCGAGTTCGCCGGCGACGACGTACACGAACTCCTCGGAGTACGGGTGGTAGTGCTCGCCGATGCGGTCGCCGGGCTCGACGAGCGCCAGGCCCATGAAGCCGCTGGTGGCACCCACCGCGGTGGGGGTGAGCATGGCGCGCAGATCGCCGCCGCGCCTGCGGTTGGGCTGGGTCTCGCTCAGGTCGACGATGCGATGGGTTGTGGTCATGACGGGTTCCTCCACAAGGCCTTGCGGCGCGGTGACTCGGTGGTGTCGCACGGCCGCCGGCGGCCGGGTGCGTGGTTCAAACGGCACGGCGGTCGGTGATCAGGCGCATCTGGGCGCTCTCGAGCAGACGGGTCATCGCCTTCTCGTCCGAGAGCGACTCGTCGATGCCGAGCGCCTCGGTGTCCAACAGGCGCTCCAGCACACCGGCCTTGCGCAGGCCGTGCGCGCCCATGACGGCCGACGGGTCGGCGTCGAGCGGTCCGCGCACGTCGACGAGGCGTACGACGATGTCGTCGCGCTGGAAGACGGTGCTGCTGTCGACGGGGCAGCCGGCGCTGTCGGCCGCTGCCTCGTCCTGTCCGGCCAGCAGCCGGGCGAGGGCCATCCCGCACCCGGGCTTGGCCGGGTAGAGCAGCGCGTGGCGCTCCCTCTCCGCGTGCTGTTCGCCCGGGGGCGCGAGGTGGTGGACCGCGGGCAGGGCGGCACGGGTGAAGAACAGCCGTGCCGACTGCGGGTCGTCGAGGTTGCGGTCCTGTTCCAGGTACGGGTTGATGGCCTCTTCGACCGCCCTGATCTCGGGCTGCCTGGCCACGTGCCGCAGCGCCGCGAGCAGGTCGCCCTGCACCTCGACGGTCCGCACGACGCGGTTGCCGTGCATGAACAGCGTGGTGCGGCGGAGCCGGGTGGTGTCGTCGACCTGTGCCTGGGGCGAGGTGTAGCCGGCGAGGATCTTGGCCACGGCCTGCTCGCTGCCGGGCTTGACGGTGAAGGTGAGGGCGTGGCGGACCACGCCGTCGCCGACCCGGGGGGACGGCTGGAGCCCGCCGGCGTGCTGGGCGGCGGCCTGGGGGGCATGCACGCCCGCGGTCTCTCTGAGGACGCTGAAGCGCAGGGACCGTGTGTCGCGCACGCAGTCGTGCAGCGGCCGTACGGTCTCGACGTGCTCCTCGCTGTTCACCCAGGCGAGGAAGGGCGGTGCGCTCTCCCATTCGCTGGTGATCAGCCACTGCGACGGGTTCTCGATCGACTGGCAGAGCTGGTCGCTGAGATGACCGGGCACGGCGGCCACCTGGTTGCGCATGTGCTCGTAGGCCGTCAGAAAGCGCTGCTGGGCGCCGTCCTGGAGGTCAAGCAGCAGCACGACCCGGAGCCGGGAGCCGTCGAATGCGGACTGGGACACACGTTCGGACAGCATTGTCATGTTCCACGCATCTCCTTGTCGGTGAGGCCGCCTGCGGCACGACGCCGGGCCTCGGGAAATCCGAGCGACGCATCCGGCGTATGCGGACGGCTGGCCACCTGTGACGCGATGTGGTGGTCCGGCTTCGATCCTGTGTCGGTAACACGGGTGGCGCGAGATGTGTGCACCACGCGAGTGAAGGGCCGAGCCGAACCCCTTTCGCGCGGGCAGGAAACGCGGGCATGGAGAACGCCACATCCCTACCGGCGGCTGGAGCTGGAGCACTCATGGAAGAGAAAGCCGAACAACACCGCGTACCGGTCCTCATCGTGGGCGGTTCCCTCGTGGGCCTGTCCGCATCCCTGTTCCTCGGCCGGCTCGGCGTCGGGCACATGCTCGTCGAGAAGCACGCGGCCACCTCGGTCCACCCCCGCGGCCGCGGGAACAACCTGCGCACGATGGAGGTGTTCCGTTCGGCCGGGGTGGCGGAGCGGATCCGGGCCGCGGCGTCCCTGCTGGAGGACAACCACGGCATCCTGCAGACGCCGGACCTCGGCGACGCCGACGCGGGCGAGTGGCTGGTCAAGCAGATCGACGAGAAGGGCGGCGCGCCGGGCCGCCTCAGCCCCGCGGCATGGTGCGTGTGCAGCCAGAACGACCTGGAGCCCGTGCTCCTCGAGGCGGCCGTCGAACTGGGTGGCGATGTGCGCTTCTCCACCGAGCTGGTCTCCTTCGAGCAGGACGACGACGGCGTCACCGCCGTCGTCCGCGACCGGGGCACCGGCCGCGAGAGCACGGTCCGCGCGGACTATCTGATCGCCGCCGACGGGCCGCGCAGTCCGGTGCGCGAGCGGCTCGGCATCGGGCAGGCCGGCCCCGGGGACCTGTTCCACAACGTGAGCGTCAGCTTCCGCTCGCGCGCACTCGCCGGCGTGGTCGGCGACCGCCGCTTCGTGGTCTGCTACCTGACCGGCCCCGAGGCGGAGGGCGCCCTGCTCCCGGTGGACAACAAGGAGCTCTGGGTCTTCCACGCGCCCTGGGAGTACGACCGCGGCGAGCCGCTCGAGGACTTCACGGACGAGCGCTGCGCCGACCTCGTTCGCGCGGCGACCGGCGTGCCGGACCTCGACGTCGAGGTCACCGGAAAGGCGCCCTGGCACGCCGCGGAACGGGTCGCAGAGCACTACGGGCGGGGCAGGGTCTTCCTGGCGGGGGACTCCGCCCACGAGATGTCGCCGACCGGCGCCTTCGGCTCCAACACCGGCATCCAGGACGCGCACAACCTCGCCTGGAAGATCGCGGCCGTCCTCGACGGCTCGGCGGGGCCGGACCTGCTCGGCACCTACGAGGAGGAACGCCTGCCGGTGGCACTGGCCACCAGCGCCCGCGCCTCCTCGCGGTCGGTCGAACACAGCCACCCCGGGTACCGGCCGAGCCCGGCGGCGGTGGCCGGCGGACCGCGCGGTGGGCTGCTCCCCGTCGTCCTGGGCTACCGCTACCCGCGCGGGGCGGTCCTCGGCACCGACCCCGAACTGCCTCCCGTGCCCGACCGGATCGACTTCTCCGGGGCCCCCGGCACCCGGGCCCCGCACATGTGGCTCCACCGGCCCGGCGACCACAACAGGCTGTCCACGCTGGACCTTTACGAGAAGTCGTTCGTCCTGCTGACCGGTCCCGGAGGCAAGGACTGGCTCACGGCGGCGGAACTCGTCGCGTCCGGCCTGTCGGTCGGGCTGGAGGCGTACCGCGTCGGTCAGGGAGCGGAGGCGGACCTCGTGGCGGAGGCCGGCGCCGACTGGGCGGAGATCCACGGCACCACGTCCGAAGGCGCGGTGCTGGTCCGCCCGGACGGGTTCGTGGCCTGGCGCGCCCAGAACGCGGTCCCGGACGCCGAGACCGCGCTGTACGAGGCTCTGGCTGCGGTGCTGCGTCGCGGCTGAGGCCGCCGGCGCACGGAAACGGGAGCGGTCCGCCCTGCCAGGGCGGACCGCTCCCGTTCGCTCTCTCCGCCGCGCCACGCCCTGACGGGCGTCCCCCCGCCACAGCGGGAGCTTGTGCGTCCGACACACTGGGGGCCGGGTTCGGCAGCGTCGGCGGGCCCGGCGGGAGGTCGATCGGGGCGGAAGGTGAACGGCGGGCAGGTGTCCGGCCGTACCAGTCGCAGCGGCGGCCCCCGGAAGGCCGCCGCGCACGGCCGTCACCCGACGTCAGGCAGAAGGGACACACACTGTGGCACTGTCATCCCCGAAGGACCGACTGGCTTCGCTCCGCGCCGAACTCGAGGAACGCAACCCGGCACAGCCGGAGTTCCACCAGGCGGCACGGGAGGTGCTGGACACCCTGGCACCCGTGCTCGCCGCGCGTCCCGAGTACGCGCAGGCGCGGATCGTGGAGCGGCTCTGCGAGCCGGAGCGGCAGATCATCTTCCGGGTGCCCTGGCAGGACGACCGTGGCGCCGTCCACATCAACCGGGGGTTCAGGGTCGAGTTCAACAGCGCCCTCGGCCCGTACAAGGGCGGCCTGCGCTTCCACCGGTCGGTGAACCTCGGCGTGGTGAAGTTCCTCGGCTTCGAGCAGGTGTTCAAGAACGCCCTGACCGGCCTCGGTATCGGCGGCGGCAAGGGCGGCAGCGACTTCGACCCGCACGGCCGGTCGGACGCCGAGGTCATGCGGTTCTGCCAGTCGTTCATGACCGAACTCCACCGGCACATCGGCGAGCAGACCGACGTGCCCGCGGGCGACATCGGCGTCGGCACCCGTGAGATCGGCTACCTCTTCGGCCAGTACCGCCGCATCACCAACCGCTGGGAGGCAGGCGTCCTCACCGGCAAGGGACAGAGCTGGGGCGGCTCGGCCGTCCGCACCGAGGCCACCGGCTACGGCAGTGTGCTGTTCGCGGCCGAGATGCTGGGCCTGCGCGGCGAGGACCTCGAGGGCCAGGCCGCCGTCGTCTCCGGCTCCGGCAACGTCGCCGTCCACACCATCGAGAAGCTCCTGCGCAGCGGCGCCCATCCGCTGACCTGCTCGGACTCGGCCGGCTACGTCGTCGACGAGAAGGGCATCGACCTCGAACTGCTCAGGCAGGTCAAGGAAGTCGAGCGGGCCCGCGTCAGCGAGTACGCCGAGCGCCGCGGCGCCTCCGCCCGCTATGTGCGCGGCGGCCGGGTCTGGGACGTGCCCGCCGACCTCGCCTTCCCCTCCGCCACCCAGAACGAGCTGGCGGAACAGGACGCCGTCACCCTGGTGCGCAACGGGGTCAAGGCAGTCGCCGAAGGCGCGAACATGCCCACCACTCCGGAAGCGGTCCGTGTGCTGCAGGAGGCCGGCGTGGCCTTCGGCCCCGGCAAGGCGGCCAACGCGGGCGGCGTCGCGGTCAGCGCCCTGGAGATGCGCCAGAACGCGGCCCGCGAAACCTGGTCCGCGGACCGCGTCGAGGACGAACTCGCGGCGATCATGCGGGACATCCACCGCACCTGCCACGAGACCGCCGAGCGCTATGGCGCTCCCGGCGACTACGTGACCGGCGCCAACATCGCCGGCTTCGAGCGGGTCGCCGACGCGATGCTCGCCCAGGGCCTCGTGTGACCGCCCGCCCGGCCGGCCGCGGAATCAGGGCGAGAAGAGCACCTTGACGGCTCCCTCCTGCTTCTTCTGGAACATCTCGTAGGCCTCCGGAGCCTTCTCCAGCGGCACGCGGTGGGTGGCGAACTGCTCGGTGCCGAGCGGATCGCCGTCGGTGACGAGCGGCAGCAGATCGTCCACCCACCGCCACACGTTGGCCTGCCCCATCCGCAGCTGCACCTGCTTGTCGAACATGGTCATCATCGGCATCGGGTCCGCCATCCCGCCGTACACCCCGGAGAGGGACACGGTGCCGCCGCGGCGTACCAGGTCGATGGCCAGGTGCAGGGCGGAGAGGCTGTCGACGCCGACGCGCTTCATCATCCGGGCGGCGACCGCACCGGGCAGCAGGGTCGTCAGCTGCTGCCCCGCCTTCGCCACCGGCGCGCCGTGGGCCTCCATGCCGACCGCGTCGATGACCGCGTCCGCCCCCCGGCCGTCGGTCAGGTCACGGACCGCGTCCGCGACCTTCGCGCCGTACTCGTCGAGGTCGAACGTGCGCACGCCGTGCGCCCTGGCCCGCTCGAGCCGTTCCGGCACCAGGTCGATACCCATCACCAGGCCGGCGCCGCGGTGCGCCGCGATGCGGGTGCACATGTCTCCGATCGGCCCGAGCCCCAGCACCACCACGGATCCGCCGGGCGGCACCGCCGCGTACTCGACCGCCTGCCACGACGTGGGCAGCACGTCGGACAGATAGACGAACCTGTCGTCCGGCGGGCCGTCGGGGACCTTGATGGGCAGCGTGTTGCCGAACGGGACCCGCAGGTACTGTGCCTGCCCGCCGGGCACCTGCCCGTAGAGCTTGGTGTAGCCGAACAGCGAGGCTCCCATGCCGTGTTCCCTGACCTGGGTGGTCTCGCACTGGGACTGCAGGCCCTGCGCGCACATGAAGCAGGTGCCGCACGAGACGTTGAAGGGGACCACGACACGGTCGCCCGGCCGTACCGCGGTGACCTCCGAGCCCACTTCCTCCACCACGCCCATCGGTTCGTGCCCGAGGATGTCGCCCGGGTCGATGAACGGCCCGAACAGCTCGTACAGATGCAGGTCGGAACCGCAGAGGCCGGACGTCGTCACCTTGACGATCACGTCGGTCGAGTCGCGGATCTCGGGATCAGGGACGGTCTCCACGCGTACGTCGCGCTTTCCGTGCCAGGTCAGTGCTTTCATCATGCCTCCTCGTCCGCTTTCCGCGGCCGGTCGCCGGAGCCGGGTTCGGCCATGCCGCGGTGCGCCGCGGCCTTGAGCCGGTCCGGCAGCACCTTGGCCGCGAGTCCCTGTGCCCTGGTCCTCACCGAGCCGGCGAGTGTCTTGTCCGTACCGGCCATCAGCGCGTCCAGGCCCTGCTTCGCCACCTGCGCCGGATCGTCCTTGGGCTGCTGTCCGACCTTGGTGTCACCCATGCCGGCACGGCGGAAGAAGTCCGTCTCCGTGGGGCCCGGCATCAGCGACGTGACGGTGACACCGGTGTCGCGCAGTTCGTTCTGAAGGGCCTGCGCGAAGGACTGGAGGAAGGACTTCGAGGCGTTGTAGACGGCCTGGAAGGAGCCCGGCATGGTCGAGGCGACGGACGACGTGATGAGAAGCCGTCCCTCGTCGGCGTCGGCCATGTCCCGCAGCAGGCGTTTGGCCAGGTGGACGGTCGATCTGACGTTGAGGTCCACGATGGAGAGCTCGTCGGCGAGGTCGGTGTCGAGGAACGCGCCGCCGCGTCCGACGCCCGCGTTGAGCGCGGCGACCGCGACCGGGCGCCCGGTCCTCGAGACGGCCTCGTGGAGCCGCTCCGTCTCGTCGTGGTCACGCAGGTCCGCACGGACCGCCTGCACCGTCGTGCCGGCGGCGCGTATCCGCTCGGCAGCCTCGTGCAGCCGTGCGTCGTCCTCGGCGTTGACGATCAGGTCGTAACCGCGCTCGGCCAGCTGTTTCGCCAGTTCGAAGCCGATGCCACTGGACGCCCCCGTGACAACGGCCAGAGGGTTCGAATAGGTCATGCGGCGACGGGTACCCAGGCGCCGGACATTCACCGGGCGGAGCGACTTCCGCCCGGTGAACACATTCCGTAGCTCACTCGAATGCAGTACGTGAAGCGGCCCGGCCACCCGGAGCGGCCGACGCTGGTCGCAGGCCGGAGGACCCGGCAGGACGCACGGGACGTACGGAGGTAATCGATGAACGCCGCCTTCTCGCGCAGTTGGAAGCACGCCGTCGTCACCGGTGGCGCGGGCTTCGTCGGTTCGCACCTGTGCACGGCTCTGCTCGACTCCGGCACCGCTGTGACCTGCGTCGACGACTTCAGCACCGGCCGCCCGGAGAACATATCCGCGCTGTGCGACCGCCCAGGGTTCCAGCTCGTGCGGGCCAGCGTCAGTGAACCGTTCACCGTCGACCGCCCCGCGGACCTGGTGCTGCACTTCGCCTCCCCGGCCTCCCCGGCCGACTACCTCCGGCTGCCGCTGCACACGCTCGACGCGGGCAGCCTCGGCACCCGCAACGCCCTGGCACTCGCCCACGGTTTTGGCGCCCGCTTCCTGCTGGCGTCCACCTCGGAGGTCTACGGCGACCCCCAGCAGCATCCGCAGAACGAGCGCTACTGGGGCAACGTCAACCCGGTCGGCCCGCGCAGCGTGTACGACGAGGCCAAGCGTTTCGGTGAGGCGCTGACCACCGCCCACGCGGACGCCGACGGCACCGACACCGGCATCGTGCGGCTCTTCAACACCTACGGGCCCCGGATGCGCGGCCACGACGGCCGGGCGGTTCCGACGTTCGTCCGCCAGGCGCTGGCCGGCGAGCCCCTGACGGTGAGCGGCGACGGCCGTCAGACGCGGTCCCTCTGCTACGTCGACGACACCGTGCGCGGCATTCTGGCGGCCGCCGCCCACGGACTGCGGGGCCCGGTGAACATCGGCAATCCGACCGAGATCACCATGCTCGACCTCGCCCGCCTGATCATCGAACTCACCGGATCCAGCTCCGAGATCCGCTTCATCGAGCGGCCCACGGACGATCCGGCCGTGCGCTGCCCCGACATCACGCTGGCCCGTGACAAGCTCGAGTGGGAGCCGTCCGTGAGCGCCGAGCAGGGCCTGCGCCGCACCATCGCCTGGTTCCGCGACCACATGGACTGACGGCGCGCCACGACCGCCCGGACCCTGGACGCGCCTCGTCGAAAGGCCTGTGACTGACATGCGCATTCTCGGAATCAACGCCCTGTTCCACGACCCCGCCGCCGCACTCGTCATCGACGGCAGGACCGTCGCGGCGGCCGAGGAGGAACGCTTCTCCCGGCGCAAGCACGGTAAGCGGCCGCTGCCCTTCTCCGCCTGGGAACTGCCGGAACAGGCCGCCGCCTGGTGTCTCAAGCGCGCCGGGCTGCGGCCCCAGGACCTCGACGCGGTGGCGTACTCGTTCGACCCGTCGCTCGCCAGGCCGACCGACGCCATGGGCCTCGACGACCCCTGGGACCACCTGCGCCTCGCCTACGCACGGGAGGCCCCCGGCTTCCTGCAGACCGCGCTGCCCGGCCTCGACCCCGACATCGTCCGCTTCGTGCCGCACCACATGGCACACGCCGCCTCCGGCGCCTTCGCCGCACCCGACGCCGACAGTTCGTCGGTGCTCGTCCTCGACGGCCGCGGCGAACGGGCCTCGCACCTCGCCGCCCGCCGGATACACGGCCGGCTGGAGGCCCTGAACGCACAGGAACTGCCCCACTCGCTCGGACTCGTCTACGAGGAGCTGACCGAGCACCTCGGATTCCTGCGCTCCAGTGACGAGTTCAAGGTGATGGCCCTCGCCTCCCACGGCACGCCCCGCATGCTCGGCGAACTGCGCACGTACGTGCACCCCACCGGCGACGGCGGCTTCCGGGCGACCGGCGTGCCCTGGCAGCAGTTCTGCGCGCCGCGTGGTCCGGAGGAGCCGTGGACCCAGGAGCACGCCGACGTGGCCGCGAGCGCCCAGGCGGTCCTCGAGGAGACCATGCTCGACCTGGTGCGCCACCTGCACGGGCAGACCCATGACAGCCTGCTCACCCTCGCCGGCGGCGTCGCCCTCAACTGCGTGGCCAACTCCCGTATCGCCCGCGAAGGCCCGTTCTCCCGGGTCTGGGTGCAGCCCGCCGCCGGCGACGCGGGCACCGCCCTCGGCGGCGCCCTGCTGCTGTCGGCCGGCGCGGGGGACGACCCGGAGCCGATGCACGGCGCGGACCTCGGCCGCGACTGGTCCGACGCGGAACTCGGCGCCTGGCTGAAGACCGCCGCCGTGCCCTTCGACCGCCCCGCCGACATCGCCGCGACCGTGGCGGAGGCGCTCGCCGACAACGCGATCGTGGCCTGGTTCCAGGGGCGTTCCGAATACGGACCCAGGGCCCTCGGCCACCGCTCGCTGCTCGCCCATCCCGGCCACGCGGGCAACCTCGAACGCCTCAACGACGTCAAGGGCCGTGAGCAGTTCCGGCCGGTCGCCCCGATGGTGCTCGCCGAACGGGCCGCGGAGATCTTCGAAGGGCCGATGCCCAGCCCGTACATGCTCTTCGTGCACGACGTGGCCCCGGCGTGGCGGGAACGCATCCCCGCCGTCGTCCATGTCGACGGAACGGCCCGCATCCAGACCGTCGACCGGTCGCGTGAACCGCTGGTGGCCCGGATGCTCGGCGAGTTCGAGCGGCTCACCGGACTGCCGGTCGTCGTCAACACCAGCCTGAACACCGCCGGGCGGCCCATGGTCGACGACCCGCGCGACGCCCTCGAATGCTTCGGCTCCTCACCCGTCGACCTGCTGGCCATCGGACCGTACGCCATCCGGCGCGGCGACTTCTTCCGCCGCGGCGACGACACCGACGACCTCGGAACGGGAGCCCTGCGATGACCGCCCATGGAGACGAGCCGCTGCGGTACACCGTGGTGATACCGACCGTCGGCAGGCCCAGTCTCACCGGCTGCCTCCGGGCCCTGTCCGCCGCCGCCGGCCCCGGGCCGGTGCGGGTGGTCCTCGTCGACGACCGCCGCGGCGCCCCCCGCACCCCCCTCCCGGTCGAGATCCCCGCGACGCTGCGGCCGGTCACCTCCGTGGTGCCGGGCCGCGCCCGGGGACCGGCCGCGGCCCGCAACACCGGTCTGCGGGTGGCCGGCCCCGTCCCCTGGATCGTCTTCCTCGATGACGACGTGGTGCCCGGACCCACCTGGTGCGACGACCTGGCCCGCGATCTCGCGGCGGCCGGGCCCCGCACCGGCGGCGTCACCGCCCGGATCGAGGTCCCGCTGCCCACGGACCGCCCGCCCACCGACTGGGAGCGCAACACCGCGGGCCTCGCCACCGCCCGCTGGATCACCGCCGACATGGCCTACCGGCGCGAGGTGCTGGAGTCCGTCGGCGGCTTCGACGAACGCTTCCCGCGCGCCTACCGGGAGGACGCCGACCTCGCGCTGCGCGTCCGGGCGGCCGGCTGGGAACTGGCCGCCGGCACCCGCACCACGACCCATCCGGTCCGGCCGGCCGGCCGCTGGGTCTCCGTACGCGTACAGGCGGGCAACGCCGACGACGTGCTGATGAACCGGCTGCACGGCCGCGACTGGTGGCGGCGGGCGGACGCGCCACGGGGGCGCCTGCCCCGCCACCTCGCCGTGACGGCCTCGGCGGCGGCCGCGCTGACGTGCGCGGCACTGGCCAGGCCCGTCGCGGCCACCGCCTGCGCAGCGCTCTGGCTCGCCGGCACCGCCGAGTTCGCCTGGGCCCGGATCGCGCCGGGCCCGCGGACCCGCGACGAGATCATCTCGATGGCGCTGACCAGCGCGGTCGTGCCGCCCGTCGCCACCTGGCACTGGCTCGGCGCACACCTGCGCCACCGCCGGACGCGCCCCCTGCCGCGGCCCGTGCCGGCCGTGGTCCCGGAGGCGCCCGGTCGGGCGGTGCGGGAGCGGGTGCTGCCATGAGCCACTCCTCGGAGGCCCGCCCCCACGAGGGACCGGAGCGGCACGGCACCGGCCCGTGGCTCTTCCACGGCCCGCCGGCGTCGCGCGGCACCCCGTTGCCGCCGGACGCCGCCGACCTGCCCGACGCGGTCCTCTTCGACCGCGACGGCACACTCGTCGTCGACGTCCCCTACAACGGCGATCCGACGCGTGTCGTGCCGATGCCGTCCGCCTGGGAGGCCCTGGCCGCCCTGCGCGCGCTGGGCATGCCGATGGGCGTCGTCAGCAACCAGTCGGGCGTGGCCAGAGGAAAGCTGACCTTCCGCCAGGTGTCGGCGGTGCAGCGGCGGATCGACGCGCTGCTCGGGCCGTTCGCCGTGTGGGCCGTCTGCCCGCACGGGCCGGACGACGGCTGCCGGTGCCGCAAGCCCGCGCCCGGACTCGTCCTCGCCGCGTGCGAACGCCTCGGCGTGTGCCCCTCGCGCACCGTCGTCATCGGCGACATCGGCTCCGACGTGACGGCCGCGCTCGCCGCCGGCGCGCGAGGGGTCCTGGTGCCCACAGCGGCCACTCGGCCCGAGGAGATCGCGGCGGCGCCCGAGACCGCGCCCGACCTGCTGCGCGCGGTACGGCTCGTCCTGGACCCGGCCGCACGGTGCGGCAAGCCGGCGGCACAGGCCGGGGCCGACCGCCCGGACCGTGCGGTGACGTCACGGGGCGCCGCCCGGCCGCCGGCGGAGGCGGACCGGACCGCCGGGCCCGCGCAGCGGCGTGACCGGCTGACCCGCCTCCTTCCTGTCGGCGGGACACCGGTGCCCGCCGTGGCGGCGGCCCTCGGCACGGCGACGGCGCCGACGCGTGTGCCGGACCGGGCCGCCGGCGGCGGGCGAGGCGGCGGGAGCGGGGGCACGGCGCTCTCGACGTGCCTGCCGGCCTTCGTACGCGAGGAGTGGCCGTGAGCAGGCCCAGGACGCTGGTCGTGCGGCTCGACAGCGCGGGGGACGTGCTGCTGGCCGGACCCGCCGTGCGCGCCGTCGCCGCCGGTTCCTCGCACACCGCGCTGCTCTGCGGACCGCTCGGCGTCCACGCCGCGCAACTGCTGCCCGGCGTCGACGAGGTGCTGGTCCACGACGCCCCCTGGGTGGGACTGGAGCCGGCGCCCGTGTCGTACGAGGTGACGCGGGAACTGGTGGAGAGGCTGCGGGCCGGCCGCTACGACCGGGCACTGATCCTCGTCTCCCACCATCAGAGCCCCCTGCCGATCGCGCTGCTCCTGAAGCTCGCGGGCGTCGGCTGGACCGCGGCCGACTGCGAGGACTACCCCGGTGCGCTGCTGGACCTGAGGCACCACCGCAGGCCGCGCCGCCACGAGGCCCGTGCCGCGCTGGACCTCGCCCTGGACTCGGGCTTCGCCCTGCCGCCCGGCGACGACGGCTCCCTGCGCGTCAGCGCGCCGCCCGGGACCGCGCATCTGACCGGGCCGGAACCGTACGTGGTGCTGCACCCCGGCGCCGCCGTCCCCGCCCGGGCCTGGAGCGCGGAGCGGGCGGCGGAGGCCGCCGCCGCGCTCTCCGCCGCCGGCCACCGCGTCGTGGTGACGGGAGGCCGGGCGGAGAAGGACCTGACCGCCCAGGTCGCGGCGGACCACGCGCTGGACCTGGGCGGGATGACGTCCCTCCCCCAACTGGCGGGCGTGCTCGCCGGGGCGCGGGTGGCCGTGGTCGGCAACACCGGCCCGGGTCACCTCGCGGCCGCGGTCGGCACGCCGGTGGCCTGCCTGTTCGCACCCGTGGTGCCGGCCGACCGCTGGCGCCCCTACAACGTCCCGCACGTACTGCTGGGCGACCAGCGGGCACCGTGCGCGGGCAGCCGCGCCCGGAAGTGTCCCGTGGCCGGGCACCCCTGCCTCGACGGGGTCGGCAACGCGGAGGTGCTCGCCGCGGTGGCGGCCCTCGGCGCCACGGACAAGGAGCGAGGAGCACGACGATGAACATTCTGCTGTGGCATGTGCACGGTTCCTGGACGACGGCGTTCGTGCAGGGCCCACACACGTATCTCGTTCCGGTCACACCCGGCCGCGATCCGGACGGGCTCGGGCGGGCCCGTACCTTCGACTGGCCGGACACGGTGCGGGAGACGACGCCGGAGCAGCTGCGCGACGCGCAGGTCGATCTCGTCGTGCTGCAGCGGCCGCACGAGATGGAGCTCGCCGAGCGGTGGCTCGGCGGACGCCGGCCAGGCCGCGACATACCGGCCGTCTACCTCGAGCACAACGCGCCGGACGGCGACGTACCCGTCACCCGGCACCCGTTCGCCGACCGCGACGACCTGACGCTCGTTCATGTCACGCACTTCAACCGGCTGTTCTGGGACAACGGTTCGACCAGGACCGCGGTCGTCGAGCACGGCATCGTCGACCCCGGACACCTGTACACCGGGCGTCTGGCACGTGCGGCCGTCGTGGTCAACGAGCCCGTACGACGCGGCCGCTGGACGGGGACCGACCTGCTGACCGGGTTCGCGGAAGCCGCCCCGCTCGATGTGTTCGGCATGCGCACCGACGGCCTGGCGGAACATCTCGGCCTGCCGCCCGACCGCTGCCGCACGGCCGACCTGCCGCAGCGGGAACTGCACGGCGCGATGGCCGAACGCCGTCTGTATCTGCACCCGGTGCGCTGGACCTCCCTCGGTCTCTCGCTGCTGGAGGCGATGCATCTGGGGATGCCGGTCGTCGCCCTCGCCACCACGGAGGCCGTCGAGGCGGTGCCGCCCGGCACCGGGACGCTGTCCACCCGGCCCGACGTCCTCGCCCGCGCCGTACGCCGGTACCTCGAGGAACCGGAGGCGGCGGCGGCCGACGGCGCCCGCGCCCGACAGGCGGCGCTGCAGCGTTACGGACTCAAACGCTTCCTGGACGACTGGGAGCGACTGATGACGGAGGTGCGCGCATGACCTACAGCGATGCCATCGGAACCGAAGCGCTGTCGATCGCGCTCGTCTCGGAGCACGCCAGCCCGCTCGCCGTACTCGGCGGAGTGGACGCCGGCGGGCAGAACGTCCACGTCGCCCGGCTGGCGGGCGCGCTCGCCGACCGCGGCCACCGGGTCACCGTCTACACCCGGCGGGACGCACGGGAACTGCCGGACCGGGTGCGGCTGCGCAGCGGCGTCGAGGTGCGCCATGTGCCGGCGGGCCCGCCGGAGGAGATACCCAAGGACGAACTCCTGCCGCACATGCTGGGGTTCGGCCGTCACCTGGTGCGTGACTGGCAGAGCGATCCGCCCGATCTGGTGCACTCGCACTTCTGGATGTCGGGGATGGCCGCCCTGTACGCCACCCGCGAGCTGAGGCTGCCGCTGGTGCACACCTTCCACGCCCTCGGCACGGTCAAGCGCAGGCACCAGCGGCACGCGGACACCAGCCCGCCGGCACGGATCGCCTGCGAGAAGGAGGTCGGCGCCGGCTGCGACCGGATCCTGGCCACCTGCCGCGACGAGGTCGCGGAACTGGCGGCCATGGGCATCCCGCCGGAGCGCGTCGGCGTCGTGCCGTGCGGCGTCGACACCGACCAGTTCACCCCGCACGGACCGGCCGCCGCCCGCGGTGCCCACGCCCACCGGCTGATCCAGCTCGGCCGGCTGGTCCCCCGCAAGGGAGCGGCGGTCTCCATCACCGCGCTGACCAAATTGCCCGGCGTGGAACTGCTGGTGGTCGGCGGCCCCCCGCCCGGCCGGCTCGACGAGGACCACGAGGTGCGCCGGCTGCGCGACCTGGCCCACGGCCTCGGTGTGGCCGACCGGGTCCACTTCACCGGAGGCGTCCCGAGCGAGGAGGTGGCGCCGCTGATCCGCTCCGCCGACGTGGTGCTCTGCCCCGGCGACTACGAGCCCTTCGGCATCGTGCCGCTGGAGGCCATGGCCTGCGGCAGGCCGGTCGTCGCCACCGCCGTCGGCGGCCAGCTCGACACCGTCGCCGACCCGGCCACCGGACGGCTCGTGCCGCCCCGTGACCCGGAGGCGCTCGCCCGTGCGGTGGCCGGACTGCTCGCGGACCCCCGCCTGCGGGAGGCCTGCGGCGAGGCCGGCCGCCGCCGGGTGCTGAGCCGGTTCGGCTGGGCACGGATCGCCGCCGGCACCGAAGCCGCCTACCTGGGGGTCCTGGCCGCCCGGCCGGCCCTCGCCCGGGTGACCGGGACGACAAGGGTGGTCTGACAGCCCTGGCCGCCGCGCACCGGACCGCCCGCACCGCAGGTGCCGTCCGGACCCGGCGCCACCGACGTCCGAAGAGACCGACGCCCGAAGGAGGTGCGGGTACGGCCGCCGTCCCCAGGGACGCGCGCACGACCCGGCCAGCATGAGCGAACCACTTGCCACGGAGGCCGCGCACCGGCACTGCCGGTCGCTCCAGGACGCCCTCGGCCGGTTCCGCCGGGAGGGCATCGACCAGGTCGCCCGATGGGGCCACCACCTCGCCGCAGTCCTGCCCGTCGGTGGCCGACTGCTGGCCGCCGGCAACGGCGGCAGCGCCGCCCAGGCCCAGCATCTGACCGCCGAACTGGTCGGCCGCTACCGCGACGAACGCCCCGCCCACTCCGCGATCGCCCTGCACGCGGAGACCTCCAGCATCACGGCGATCGGCAACGACTACGGCTTCGAGCACGTCTACGCCCGACAGGTCGCCGCGCACGGCCGCCCCGGCGACGTCCTGCTGCTGCTGTCCACCTCGGGCCGCAGCGCCAACCTGACCGGCGCGGCGGAGACCGGACGGGCCGCCGGACTGCTGGTGTGGGCCATGACCGGCCCCCGGCCCAATCCGCTGGCGGACCTCGCCGACGACGCCCTGTGCATCGACACCGACTCCGCCGCCACCGTGCAGGAGGCTCACCTCGTCGCCGTACACCTGCTGTGCGAGTCCTTCGACGAGGCGACGGCCGCGCCGGTGCCGCCCGCGAAGACCCTGCGGCACGCGCCGGGCGCGGCCGCCACCCAGGCCGCCGCCGCCCGCCGGAGGTTGTCATGACCGGCAGGGGGCCACTGGTGGTCGTCGGGGACGTGCTCCTCGACGAGGACATCGAAGGCGTCGCCGAGCGCCTGGCGCCGGACGCGCCCGCCCCCGTCGTCGACGTGCGCGGGAAGCACCGAAGGCCCGGCGGGGCCGGTCTCGCCGCCGCCCTGGCCGCCCAGGACGGCCGCGAGGTGGTCCTGGTCACCGCACTCGGCGACGACCCGGCGAGCGAGGCGGTACGCCGGGCGCTGACGGGCCGCGTCCGGCTGGTCGAACTGCCGCTGAGCGGAACCCTGCCGGTCAAGACCCGTGTGCTGGCGGGCGGACGGCCCCTCGTACGCATCGACCGCGGCGGCGGCACACCCGGCAGCCCCGACGGTTCGGTGGGCGAGGCGCTGGCACAGGCCGACGCCGTGCTCGTCGCCGACTACGGCAGGCACACCGCCGACGCCGTCCGCGAGCAGCTGGCGGAGACCGCCCACCGCACCCAGCTGGTCTGGGACCCGCACCCCCGTGGCGCCGCCCCGGTCCCCGGTGCCCGGATCGTCACCCCGAACGCCGCCGAGGTCCGCTCCCTCACCGGCTCTCCCGCCGACGAGGAGCCCTCGCTGCGCGACTTCGCCGAACGCGGCTCGCGGCTGGCGGACCGCTGGACGGCGGCGACCGTCGCCGTCACCCTGGGCGAACGCGGCGTCCTGCTGACCCGGCCGGGCGGTGGCACCCCCATGCTCGTCCCCGCCCCCTACCGGGCCGACGGCGACCCCTGCGGCGCGGGGGACTGCTTCGCCGCGGCCACCGCCACCGCCCTGGCGGACGGCGCGCTCCCGGAGGAGGCGGTGCAGCGCGGCGTGGCCCGCGCGGCGGCCTTCGTGGCGGCCGGCGGCGCCGGCAATCCGAAGCTGTGGCGGACGGCGTTCGCAGGCCGGACCCCGCCGACGGCGCCGACGGACCCGTTCGCGCTCGTGGACAGCGTCCGCGCGCGCGGCGGCACCGTGGTCGCCACCGGCGGCTGCTTCGACCTGCTGCACGCCGGACACGTGGGGCTGCTGGAGAGCGCCCGGCGCATCGGCGACTGCCTGATCGTGTGCGTCAACTCCGACGCGTCGATCACGCGCCGCAAGGGCCCGGGGCGCCCGCTCAACCCGGTGGAGGACCGGGTGCGGGTGCTCGCCGGCCTGGGCAGCGTCGACGCCGTCGCCGTCTTCGAGGAGGACACGCCGATCGCACTGCTCAGCAGGCTGCGGCCCGATGTGTGGGTCAAGGGCGGCGACTACTCCGTGGAGGACCTGCCGGAGGCCGACGTGGTGCGCGCCTGGGGCGGGCAGGCGGTCGTCCTGCCCTACCTCGACGGCCGCTCCACCACGCTGCTCGCCCACCGCGCGGCCGAGTCGGCGAAGCCGGTCCGCACGCCGCCACGCTGATCGACCACGAACGGCACCGCGCCGGCCCGGCCTGCGCCCTCGTCCGCCGTACGGCGCGGGGCCGTAGGGGGGACGAGTTGAGCAGCCGCACGGCCCGGCGCCGAAGGAGAACCGGTCCTGCGCACTTCGTCTGCCGCAACGGCCCGGGGTGCCGAGGGAGACGAGACCTGCGCACGTGATCAGCCGCACGCCCCGGGGTGCCGAAGGAGACGAGATGAGCAGCCGCACCGGCGAGAGCCCCAGCACTCCGACGAGCCCGCGTCCCCGCGTCCTGGTGCTGCGGGCACTCGGCCTCGGCGATCTGCTGGCCGCCGTACCCGCCCTGCGGGCCCTGCGGCGCGGGCTGCCCGGACACGACATCGTGCTGGCCGCGCCCGCCCGGCTGGCGACGGCCGCCGCGGCGACGGGGCTCGTCGACCGGCTGCTGCCCGCGTCCGCGCCCGGCAGGGCCGTACCGGCGGAGCTGGACTGGGACGGCCCCCCGCCGGACATCGCCGTGGACCTGCACGGGAACGGCCCGGCCAGCCGCGGCCTGCTCGCCGGGCTGGGCCCTCGCGACCTCTACGCGTACGGGCGGGCGGGCGGCCCGGTGTGGCGGGACGACGAGCACGAGCGGGAGCGCTGGTGCCGGCTGCTCGAGGGACACGGCCTGCCGGCCGACCCCGAGGACCTGTCCGTGCCGCCGCCCGCCACCCGCTCGCCCGCGCCGGGAGCCGTGGTCGTGCATCCGGGCGCCGACGCCGCGGCCCGCCGCTGGCCCATGGAGCGGTTCGCCGCCGTGGCACGTGAGCTGCACCGTGCCGGGCACCGTGTCGTGGTGACGGCCGGGGCGGCGGAGGCCCGGCTGGCCGCCTCGGTGGCAGGCCTGGCCGGGCTGCCCGAGGGGGCCGTGCTCGGCGGTGCGGGCGGCGACGTCCCGTTCGACGTGCTCATGGCACTGGTCGCGGAGGCACGCTGCGTCGTGGTGGGGGACACCGGGCTCGCCCATCTGGCGGCGGCCCTCGGCACACCGTCCGTCACTCTCTTCGGCCCGGTGGCGCCCCGGCTGTGGGGCCCGCCCGCCCGGCCGCGCCACCGGGTGCTCTGGCACCCGGACGCCGACGACCCGCCGCGCCCCGGCGACGCCCACGGCGACCGGCCCGACGAGCGGCTGCTGCGCATCACCGTCGAGGAGGTGCTCGACGCCGTACGCGGCCTGCCGCTGCCCGGGGCGGGGCCGCGGGCGGATCAGGCGGCCGTGCTCAGACCGGGCTGACCGGTCAGCACCGGCTCCCCGGTCCGTACGACCACCGGCTTCGCGGTGACCCGGCGTTCCCTGAGCACGTAGCCCGCGCCGATCGCACCCGCGATCAGCAGTCCGCCGGTCACCAGGGCGCCGCGCGCACCGGCCAGCTCCATCAGCAGCCCGAGCGCCGGGGGACCCGCGAGGCCCCAGAGCGTACGGACACTGCCCCAGACGCCCAGCACCCGGCCCCGCATGTGCGGCGGCGGATCGGTCTGGAGCACGGTGGTGCCCGCGGTGTCGGAGACCGACTCCACGAGGGCCATCGGCAGCACGATGACCAGCAGTATCGCGAGCGACGGCGAGAGACCCGCGACGATCTGCAGGACGCCGCCGGCCGCCGCGAGGGCGCCCACCAGCCGCACGGACGGCTTGCGCAGCCGGGCTCCGAGCACGGCGCCCAGGATGCCGCCGACGGCGAGCACGGTGGACACGGTGCCGAAGGCCCCGGCGCCGCCGGCCAGCGGCCCGACCACGAGCACGGCGAGCGTGAGCTGGTAGTTCCGTCCGAAGACGGCGCTCAGCCCGGTGATACCGGCGAGCGCGACCAGCCGCGGCCTGCGCATGAAGTACCTCAGGCCCTCGCGCATGCTCATGTCCTCGCCCGGATCCTCCGTGGCGGCGGCCTTCTCGGCCGGGCGCTCCGATCGGGCGCGGACCGCTCCGGCCACGGGGCGCAGGAACGGTATGACGGCGGTCACGAACAGGAAGGAGACCCCGTTGGCCGCATAGGCGGCCGCCGTGCCGAGGAAGCCGACGGTCACACCGGCGAGTGCCGCGCCCGCCAGCCGGCCCGCGTTGTGCACCAGCGAGCCGACGCCGATCGCCGAGGGGACGTCCTCCGTCCTGACGAGGTCGTTGCCGAGCAGCGCGCACGCCGGGCCGTCGACGGTGGCGATGACGCCCGTGACAGCGGCGAGCGCCATCAGGACACCCAGGTTCAGCTGGTCCATCGCCACGAGGAACGCCGTCGTGAACGCCACGGCGCCGAGCAGCGCCTGGCTCACCGCCGCGGTCAGCTTGCGGGGCCAGCGGTCGACGGCGGCGCCGCCGGCGAGGCTCATCAGCAGCCCGGGCGCGGCCTGCACGGACATCGAGAGTCCGGTCGCGGCGGCCGACCCCGTGATCTGCAGCACCAGCAGGTTCTGCACGGTGAGCTGCATCCACGTACCGGCGTTCGACACGAAGTTCGCGACGGACCACCAGCGCATGCTGGGGTACTTGAGGCAGCGCCACGGCGAACGGTCGCCCAGCAGGCGCTGCGCGAGGCGGCCGGAAGGCGCCGGGGAGGCGGACAGGGCGGAGGAAGGGGAGGAAGAAGAAGGCACCGTGAACACTCGGGTGACGAGTCCCCGAGGGACCCATGTGGCGGAATGCGGCGGAAGCTCGGAACACCGGCTGCACTGCGCGGTCGCTCCACCGGATCTTGACGGCGCCCCACCACGGAAGACGGTCCTCCCGCCCGTCCGTTGACGGCGAAGGCGCTCCCTGGCAGGGCGCAGACCATCGTGGCAGACGGCTCTCGAGAAGCGGTTCCAGCGCCCTCGCCGACGGTGTCCGCGACCGGCCATAACCCTTGGGGGCATTGGGATCGGGCACTTCTGGTGTGCTTGCTCACAGGCCCTTGTGAAGGGCCGCGCGGGCCGTCGTGCGAGTGCCGGTCACAGTTGCGCGGGTCACAGTGGAGTGGATGCGGTGCGGCGGGGTACCCACCGGAGCCGATGCCGCGTCAGCCGCACGCCGAGCGGCATCCGAACGGGCGCGGACGGAAGGCAGAGCATTGAGCAGCGGAGTGCAGGTCGACCTTCAAGGCAGGCAGGCCCTGGTGACGGGCGGCGCGAGAGGCCTCGGCGCGGCGATCAGCCGCCGACTGGCCGGCGCGGGGGCGAGCGTCCTGGTCGCGGACGTACGCAGGGACCTTGCGGAGGATCTGTGCGAGGACCTGGCCCGGCAGGGCGGCAAGGCGGAGTTCGTGGCGCTGGACGTACGGGACTCCGCCGCGGTCGCGGACGTGTTCCGCGAGCTGGACGAGGACGGTGGCCGGGTCGACCTCCTCGTCAACAACGCGGCCGTCGACGTCTGCAAGCCGATCGAGCACCTGACGGCCGAGGAGGTGAGCCGGGTGATCAGCACCAACCTGCTCGGCCCGATGTTCCTCTGCCTCGAGACCTACCGCCGCATGGTGGCGCGTGGCGGCGGTCACATCGTCAACATCCTCTCCACCGCCGCCAACCGCACCTGGACGGAGGCGGGACCGTACGCGGCGGGCAAGTCCGGGCTGCGCGCCTTCACCCACACCCTGTTCCAGGAGGCGCAGCGCGACTGTCCCGGGATCGGCGTCACCGGCATCATCGCCGGCGGCATGGCGACCCCGTTCATCCTCGACCGCTTCCCGGACGCCGACCTGACCATGCTCCAGAGCCCCGACATCGTCGCCGACACCGTCCTGTACGCCCTGTCCGTGCCGGACACGAGCGCGGTCTCCGAGCTGGTCGTCGTGCCGCGCAAGGAGCCCTCATGGCCGTGACCCCAGGAGCACCGGCCTCCTCTTCGCCGGACGCCCGGCGGGTCGCCGTCATCACCGGCGCCGACTCGGGCATCGGGCGGGCCACCGCGGTGCGGCTGGCCGCGGCGGGCATGGACGTCGGGATCACGTTCCACACCGACCAGGAGGGGGCGGAGGCGACGGCCGAGGAGGTACGCGGCCACGGCCGGCGTGCCGCCGTCGCCCGGATGGACCTCACGGTCCTGCCCGGCGCCGCCGATGTGATCGACCGGCTCGCCGGTGAACTGGGCCGGGTGGACGTGCTCGTCAACAACGCCGGCACCGGCACCGCCACACCGTTTCTCGACCTGGACCTGGACACGGTCCGCCAGGTCGTCGACGTGGACCTCGTCGGGCCGTTCCTGTGCGGTCAGCGGGCCGCCCGCCGGATGATCGACCAGGGGGACGGGGGCAGGATCGTCAACGTCACCTCGGTCCACGAGCACCAGCCGAGGGTCGGCGCCGCCCCCTACTGCGCGGCCAAGGGCGGTCTCGGGCTGCTCACCCAGGTGATGGCTCTCGAACTCGCCGAACACGGCATCACCGTCAACTCGGTCGCGCCCGGAGAGATCGCCACTCCCATGACCGGCCAGGAGGACGCGGACGTCCGGGCCGCGGAGCGGCCGGGCATCCCGCTGCGCCGCCCCGGCGACGCCCGGGAGGTCGCGGCGGTCATCGCCTTCCTCGCGGGCCGGGACGCGGGTTACGTCACCGGAGCGTCGTGGTCGGTCGACGGCGGGATGCTGCGGATGGGCCCCATGGCCGGATCGCACCTCCAGGACGACTCCTGGCGCAGGCCCTGAGGCGGGGACCCGTGCCGTACCGGTCCCGGCGACCATGAGGACCGCTCCCGCCCCCTCATGCGGGAGCGGCCTCGTCGTGGGTGCCGTGCCGTGGTGCTGCGGCCGTGGTGTCGAGGGGCCGCGGTGTCGCCGGCCCGGGTGTCGCGGGCCGTGGTGTGGCGGGCCGTTCCCGTGCCGCGGCACGGGAACGGCGGTCAGTGGGGGAGGCCGCCTGCGACGGCGACGTTCCCGTACCAGAGGGCGCTCTTCTTCGGAGTGCGCTGCTGCGTCTCGAAGTCCACCCGCACGATGCCGAACCGCATCCCGTAGCCCTCGGCCCACTCGAAGTTGTCGAGCAGCGACCACAGGAAGTAGCCCCGGACGTCGGCCCCTTCCCCGATGGCCTGGTGCACCGCCCGCAGGTGGCCGTCGATGTAGGCGATCCGGTCCGCGTCGTCGATCCCGCCGTCGGCGTCGACGGTGTCGTCGAACGCCGCGCCGTTCTCGGTGATGTACATGGGCAGGCCGGGATGGTCCTGGCTGATCCGGACCAGCTGGCGGCGCAGGCCGTCCGAGTCGATCTCCCAGCCGATACCGGTCCTCGGCAGACCGCGGTCGAGGAAGCGCACGTCCTCCGCGCCGGGCCAGGGGGACGGGCCGGACGGCTCGCCGCCGCCGGCGACCCGGTAGGACGTGTAGTAGTTGACGCCGAGGAAGTCGACCGGCGCCCCGATGATCTTCTCGTCCTCCGGCTCGATGTGGCCGGTGCCGCACACCCGCTCGAAGTGCTCCCGCACGTCCGCCGGGTACGCGCCCTCCACCACCGGGTCGAGGAACAGGCGGTTCTGGAGCAGGTCGATGCGGTGCGCGGCGTCCAGGTCGGCGCTGCTCTGCGTATCGGCGTCCACGGGATAGAAGTTGAGCGTGATCCCGACCTCGGCGTCGGGTGCCGCGGCGCGCACCGCGGGGACCGCGAGGCCGTGGCCGAGCAGCAGGTGGTGGGCGGCGATCAGGGAGCCGGCCGGGTCGACCGCGCCGGGCGCGTGGATGCCGTTGCCGTAGCCGAGGAACGCCGCGCACCACGGCTCGTTGAGCGTGCCCCAGAGCTTCACGCGGTCGCCGAGCGCCTCGCTCACCAGTTGCGCGTACTCGGCGAAGCGGAAGGCCGTGTCGCGGTTCCGCCAGCCGCCCTCGTCCTCGAGTGCCTGGGGGAGGTCCCAGTGGTAGAGCGTGAGGGCCGGCCGGATGTTCTTCTCCAGCAGGGAGTCGACCAGCCTGCTGTAGAAGTCCAGGCCCCGGGCGTCGGCCGGGCCGCGCCCGTCCGGCTGGATGCGCGGCCAGGCCACGGAGAACCGGTAACCACCCATGCCCAGTTCGGACATCAGGGCGACGTCCTGCTCGTAGCGCGCGTAGTGGTCGGCGGCCACGTCGCCGTTGTGGCCGTTCGCCACCTTGCCCGGCGTGCGGGAGAACGTGTCCCAGATCGACGCTCCACGGCCGTCCTGGCCCACCGCGCCTTCGATCTGGTACGCGGACGTGGCCACTCCCCACAGGAATCCCGGTGGGAAGGCCGATGCGGCCGGCGGGGGCGTCAGCCCTGCGGGAACCGGATCGTTCTCTGCGGTCATCGTCATCCTCTGATCGGTCGATCGCCGGTGGCCGCGGGGCGCCCGCGGCCACCGGCACGAACTGGGTGGAGCTGCTGAAGAGCGCTCCCGCTCCGGCGACCGGCAGCTCTGCGGCGGGGCAGGCGGAAGACCAGAGCTGATGTCAGCCGGAATGGGAGCGCTCCCATGAGATTCGGTCAGCGGGAGCGGGTTGTCAAGAGTGCGGGGTTCTGCCGCGGTCATTGACACGGGCCCCGGAAGCCGCTTCATTGGTCCGCGGCGCCGCTTAGGTGGTGCCGGCCCTCTTTTCGCGTCCGGCCGTGAAGGTCCGGGTTTCGGGCGAGGGCTGCGGCGCTCGTGTGGGAGCGCTCCCGCTCACGCGCCTCCGGTCGCCCTGACTCGGCCGGCGAGGGGCTTTTGTTGGGAGCGCTCCCGCTCCTGTGTCACGAAGGAGCCACCTGAACCACCCGCACGCGTTCGCTTCCGTCCCCGCCCAGGAGGCCCGCACGATGCCCGGTGCGCCGCACGCGCGACCACGACGCCTCAGCCGTTCCGGCGCGGGAGGTGCCGGAGGCGGCGTACGCCGGATCGTTCACGGTGCAGGTATCCGACGACCCCGGCTCCGGCACCTCCAGGGAGCTGCACGCGACGACCTCGTCGGCGGGCGGCGCACAGCGGCCGGCCGTCGCGGGACAGGGGCGCCGCGTCAGGCTGCTGGTCCGGACCCGGGCCACCCCGTGCGGCGTCTCGCGCCACGAGTTCCAGGCCCACGAGTTCCAGGTCCACGAGTTCCAGGTCCACGGCCGCTGACCGGCACGGGCCCCGCCCGCAAGAAGCGTCGACACGCCCTGCCGGCGGGTCGGCCGGTCAGGCCGTGTCCCGGCGCACCAGCTCGGTACGCACCACCACGTTCCGCCAGGCCGCGCCGGGGGCGGCCATCTGGTCGAGGAGAACGCCGACCATGGTGCGGCCCATCTCCTCGACCGGCTGCCGGACGGTGGTCAGCTGCGGGTCGGTGTGCTGGGCGAGCGGGGAGTCGTCGAAGCCGATGACGGCCACGTCGTCGGGCACCCTGCGCCCCGCGGCGCGCAGCGTGTGCAGGGCGCCGGCGGCCATCACGTCGGAGGCGGCGAACACGGCGTCGAGGTCCGGGTGGAGCCGCAGCAGCTCCGCCATGGCGTGGCGGCCGCTCTCCTCGGTGAAGTCGCCCGCTGCCACCCAGGACGGGTCGAAGTCCTCGCACGCTCCGCGGACGGCCTCCTCGTAGCCGCGCAGCCGGCACTGCGCCACGTACATGTCCGCGCGGCCGGTGATGGTGACGATCTTGCGGCGGCCGGTGGAGGCCAGGTGGCGGACGGCGATCCGGGCCCCTCCGGCGTTGTCGGAGTCGACGTAGGAGACCGTTTCGTCACTGCTGCGGCGGCCGCCCAGGACGGTCGGCATGTCCATCTCGGAGAGCAGGTCCGGCAGGGGATCGTCGCGGTGCACGGAGACGAGCAGTACGCCGTCGATCCTGCGGGCCTTCGCGTACTGGAGGAAGCGGGCGCGTTCACGCTCCGTGCGCACCAGGGTCAGCAGCAGCTGGAGCTCCGTGTCCGCGAGGCCCATCCCGACGCCGTGGATGATCTCGGAGAAGTAGGGCTCGGTGAAGAACCGCTTCTCGGTCTCCGGGATGACCAGGGCCACGGCGTCGGTGCGGCTGCCGGCGAGGGCGCGGGCGGCGTGATTGGGGATGTATCCCAGCTCGGCGATGGCCTGCTCCACGGCGTGCCGGGTCGAGTCGCGGACACCGGGCGACTTGTTGATCACTCGGGAGACGGTGCCCCGCCCGACGCCGGCCAGGGCGGCGACCTGCTCGAGTGTGGGCTGGCCGAAACGGCCCCGTGCTGCCATGCGTGACCTCCGGAGGGGATGGTGCGGTATCCGTCGATTCTCCCTGGAGACCATGGTGACAGAGAGTTCGGGAGCGCTCCCATTATTGATCCATCCGCTCCGGCTTGTCGAGGAGCGCCGGAGGTGGGCGGCCGGACTGCGGGCGATGGTCGTGCAGGGCGGCCCTTTTGCGGCGCTTGGGAGTCTTTGGCCGCGCTGAAAGGGGGAGATTCTCACGCCGGGGACATCTCGGAGCAATAAAGCTCTGCTGCCCGACCTTGACAGAGGGTGTCGCCGCCGCGAAGCTTTCGAACCAAGCAGTAGTGGGAGCGCTCCCACTTGCCCGCCGGCCCACTCCGGCCTGCCCTTGCACAGCTTCCTCACTTCCCCTCTTGTGACCGGTCCTGTTCGTCGTCAGCCCCACTCTGTCGCTCTGGGCCCGCCACCAGCCGAAAACAGTCGTAGGAGCCTCGAATGCGCATAACTTCCGGTGACGTCCCGCGCAGACGCCGCGCAGTCACCCTCACCACCGCGGGCCTGCTGTCCCTCGGCCTTCTCGTGACCGGATGCGGCGGCTCCGGGGGCGACGAGGGCGACGACGGCGCGGGCGGCGGGACGATCACCCTCCGGGTGGGCACCTTCGGATCGTTCGGGTTCGACAACAAGACCGGCGCCAAGCTCTACGCCGAGTACGAGAAGCTGAACCCCGGCATCAAGATCGAAGAGACGAACGTCGCCGACGGCCAGAAGTACTGGGACGCGATGAAGCTGCGGCTCTCGCAGGGCAGCGGACTCGCCGACATCCAGGCCATCGAGGTCGGTTACATCGCGGAGGCCACCGGCGAGGCGATGGCCGGGAAGTTCGTCGACCTGGGCAAGGCCGAGGGTGTCGACACCTCGAAGTTCCTCGACTGGAAGGTCAAGCAGGCCACCGCCCCGAACGGCGCGACCATCGCGCTGGGCACGGACATCGGCCCGATGGGCATCTGCTACCGCAAGGATCTCTTCCAGCAGGCGGGGCTGCCCACCGACCGTGAAGAGGTCGGCAAGCTGTGGGCGGGCGACTGGGCCAAGTTCCTCGAGCAGGGCGAGAAGTACAAGGCCAAGGCGCCGGCGGGCACCGCGTTCCACGACTCGGCGAGCGGACTGTTCAACGCCGTCGTCTCCAGCCAGCCGGACCAGTACTCCGGTGAGGACGGCAAGCTGCGCTGGGAGAGCAGCCTCGGCGTGATGAAGGCCTGGGACACCGC
The DNA here is from genome assembly GCF_040677245.1 of Streptomyces kurssanovii. Classification (NCBI taxonomy): domain Bacteria; kingdom Bacillati; phylum Actinomycetota; class Actinomycetes; order Kitasatosporales; family Streptomycetaceae; genus Streptomyces; species Streptomyces kurssanovii. Next base: position 121,159 of record NZ_JBFAQK010000011.1, on the reverse strand, counting down.
CGTCAAGGCCGCACAGGGCGGACTCACCGCCAAGCTGCGGCAGTTCGACGAGAAGGGCACCTGGAACGCGGCCTTCAAGAACTCCAAGTTCGCCACCGTCGCCTGTCCTTCCTGGATGACCGGCATCATCAAGGACCAGGCCGGCCCCGCCAACAAGGGCAAGTGGGACATCGCCCAGGCGCCCGTCCCGGCGAACTGGGGCGGTTCCTTCCTCGCCGTGCCCAAGGCGGGCAAGCACACCGCCGAGGCCGCGAAGCTCGCCGCCTGGCTGACCGCGCCCGAGCAGCAGGCCAAGGTCTTCGCCGTGAACGGCAACATCCCCTCGACCACCGACGGCCTGAAGTCCGAGGCCGTGCAGAACGCCCAGCCGGAGTACTTCCCCGGCGTACCGGTCGGCAAGATCTACTCCGAGGCCGCCCAGCAGATCAACCCCGCCCCGATCGGCCGCTGGGACGGACAGGTGAAGACCTTCCTGACGGACAACGGAATCCTCGACATCGAGACGCGTGGCACCTCGCCCGAGAAGGCCTGGAACAACGTGAAGAAGCTGGTCGACGACAAGATCGACCAGTAGTCGCCGCCTTCCGCCGGCTGCCCCGCGCGGCAGCCGGCGGCCCCTTCGCGGGTGCCGTCGAAGCCATCCGCCGTTCCGTCACCACTCACCAGGGAAAGGGCGCCTGATGGCCACCTCCCTCCAGCCCGACAAGGGCGCCGCTGTGATCGACGCCCCCTCCGGCGCGCCCAGGGCCCCTAAGCACCGGGACCCGTCCGGCTGGCGCAGCCGCCTGTACCGCCTCGACCTCAAGGCGACCCCTTACGTCTACGTCGCGCCGTTCTTCCTCGTCTTCGCCGCCTTCGGTCTCTTCCCGCTCCTCTACACCGGCTGGCTGTCGCTCCAGAAGGTCGAGCTGGGCGGCGAGGCCGAATGGCGGGGCCTGGACAACTACTCCAGGCTCGTGGAGAGCGACTTCTTCTGGAACGCCCTGGCGAACACCTTCACCATCGGTGTGATCTCCACCGTGCCGCAGCTGCTGATGGCGCTCGGCCTGGCGCATCTGCTCAACTACCGCATCCGCGGCCGCGGTTTCTACCGCGTGGCGATCCTCGCCCCGTACGCCACCTCGATCGCGGCCGCCGCGCTCGTCTTCGCCCAGCTGTTCAACACCGACTACGGGATGATCAACCAGCTGCTCGGTTACGTGGGCATCGACCCGGTCAACTGGGAGACGGAGAAGTGGCCGGCCCAGATCGCCATCTCCACGATCGTCACCTGGCGCTGGACCGGCTACAACGCCCTCATCTACCTGGCCGCGATGCAGGCCGTGCCGAACGACCTCTACGAGGCGGCCGCACTCGACGGGGCGTCCCGCTTCCGGCAGTTCATCAGCATCACGATCCCCTCGATCAAGCCGACGATCCTGTTCACCATCGTCGTCTCCACCATCGGCGCCACCCAGCTGTTCGGCGAGCCGCTGATCTTCGGCGGCAGCCTCGGCATCGGCGGCGGCAGCGGCAACCAGTACCAGACGCTGAGTCTGCTGATGTACGAGAAGGGCTGGGTCACCGGCGCGCTCGGCCAGGCCTCCGCCATCGCCTGGGTGATGCTGCTCCTGCTGCTGGCCATCGGACTCGTGCAGCGCCTGCTCAGCCGGTCGAACGCGCAGAAGAAGAACGGAGCGGCACGCTCATGAGCCATGTGCTGAACAGGACCGCGGCGCCCGCCGCGTCCGCCACGACCGGGGGCCGCAGGCGGCGGCTCGGCCAGAAGGCCGGCCGTCAGCACCACGGTGGTCCGCTGACGTACGCGCTGCTGGTGTTCGCCGCGGTCGTCTCCCTCTTCCCGCTGTACTGGAACCTGGTCGCCGCCTCCCACACCGGCGAGCGCGTCGTGCAGGCCCCGAGCCCGCTGCTGCCGGGCCGGGAGCTGTTCAACAACCTCTCCATCGCCTGGAACCAGGTGGACATGGGGGAGGCGCTGATCAACACGACGATCGTCGCCGGCGCGGTCGCGACGAGCACGGTGCTGTTCGCGACGCTCGCCGGGTTCGCCTTCGCCAAGCTGCGGTTCAAGGGGCGCAACGTGCTCCTGGCGATCGTGGTGGCGACGATGACGGTGCCGCCGCAGCTCAGCGTCATCCCGCTCTACCAGCTGATCACCGAGTTCGGCTGGGTCAACCAGCTGCAGTCGGTGATCCTGCCCAGCCTGGTCGCCGCCTTCGGCGTGTTCTTCATGCGGCAGTACCTGCTCGAGGCGCTGCCCGTGGAGCTCATCGAGGCGGCCAGGATGGACGGCGCGCACAGCCTGCGCATCATCTGGCACGTCGTCTTCCCCATCGCCCGGCCGGCGATGGCCGTCCTCGGCATGCTGATCTTCGTGCAGGCGTGGAACGACTTCTTCTGGCCGTTCATCGCCCTCACGCCGGACGGCGCTCCCACCCTCCAGGTGGCCCTCGCCGGGCTCGGCTCCGGCAACCACACCGTCAACCACGCGATCGTGCTGACCGGCGCGTTCATCGCCACCGTGCCGCTGCTGCTGGTCTTCGCCCTCCTGGGCAAGCACATCGTCGGCGGCATCACCTCGGGGGCGGTCAAGAGCTGACACGCAGGGGAGCCGGGGCCTGTGGGGCGCGTGGGGCGCCCTGCGGGCCCCGGCGCATGTCTCCGGCGGCGCGGCCGTTCAGGGCCGGCCCGTTCAGTCGGGGAACGCCGCTCTCGCGCACGCGGCGCGCAGTTCGGGCAGGCCGATGAACTCGGTGTGCGTGCCGGCCGAGCCGCAGGCGAAGGCCCCGGAGACGGAACCGGCGAGCACGCACCGCTCCACGTCACCGCCCTCGAACAGCGTGTGCAGGAACGCGGTGACGAACGCGTCCCCGGCCCCGTTGCTGTCGACGACGGGCCGTTCCGGGCGTACGGCGGGGAAGTGGCGGACCTCGTCCTCCCCGCGCACCAGCAGATGGCAGCCCTGTGCGCCGTCGGTCGCCACGACGATCCGCGCGCGGCCCTCGTCGACGATGTCCCGCATCACCGTTCCGAGCCTGTCGTGCAGCGCGGCGGCGCTCAGGAAGACGTAGTCGGAGGCGAGGGCGTAGTCGCGGTGGTGCGGATTGCGGCCGTCCCAGTCGTGCAGGTCGGTGGAGCTGGTGATCCCGAGCCGGTGGATGTCCTCGTACATGTCGCGGTTGTGGCCGACGATGGACAGATGGACGTGCCGGGCGCGCTCCAGGTAGGGCAGGTAGAAGGCGCGCGGGAGCCGCAGGTCGGCGGGGTGGCGGCCGTCGTAGAAGGAGAAGCGGCGGCCCTGCGGGTCGACCAGGTTGATGCCGCGGGGTGTGCCGTGCGGGGAGACGACATGGCTGAAGTCGAGGCCGTGCTCCTCGTACGCGGCGAGCACCGTCCGGCCCTGGACGTCGTCGCCCAGGAAGTCGATGAACTTGGTGGCGAGCCCCAGTGCCCGCCAGCCCAGCGCCACCCCGTTGCCGGTGTGGCCCACGTAGTCGCGCACCGGGGGAACGAACAGGGAGTCGCCCGGCGGTACTTCCAGAGCGTCGACGCGGACGATCGTGTCCACGCCGGTGCCGCCGACGACCAGGACGTCGTAGGAGGGACCGCTCACGCGCCGGCTCCGTCCCGGTCCGGGGTCCGCTTGGCCGCGGAGGCGGTCGAACCGCGGACCACCAGCTCCGGCATGAACACGAACTCACTGTGCGGGGCGGGTGTGCCCCCTATCTCCTCCAGGAGTGCGCGCACCGACGCCTGCCCCATCGCCTGGACGGGCTGGCGGATGGTGGTCAGCGGCGGGTCGGTGAACGCTATGAGCGGCGAGTCGTCGAAACCGACCACCGAGATGTCCCTCGGCACGTGGAGCCCCTGCTGCCGCGCCGCCCTGATGGCGCCGAGCGCCATCATGTCGCTGGCGCAGGCGATCGCGGTGCAGCCCTTGGCGATCAGCGCGGCCGCGGCGGCCTGGCCGCCCTCGAGGGTGTAGAGGGAGTGCTGGATCAGCTCCTGCGACTCCTCGGGCGACAGCCCGAGCCGCTCCTCCATGGCGAGCTGGAAGCCCTCGATCTTGCGCAGCACCGGCACGAACCGCCTGGGGCCGAGCGCGAGGCCGATCCGGGTGTGCCCGAGCGAGGCCAGGTGGGTCACGGCGAGGTGCATCGCGGCCCGGTCGTCGGGGGAGACGAAGGGGGCCTGCACCTTCGGCGAGAAGCCGTTGACCAGGACGTACGGGACGCCCTTGGCCCGCAGCTGGTCGTAGCGCTGCATGTCGGCCGTGGTGTCGGCGTGCAGTCCGGAGACGAAGATGATGCCGGAGACGCCGCGGTCCACGAGCATCTCGGTGAGCTCGTCCTCCGTGGACCCACCGGGGGTCTGGGTCGCGAGCACCGGGGTGTATCCCTGGCGGGTCAGGGCCTGGCCGATGACCTGGGCGAGGGCGGGGAAGATCGGGTTGTCCAGCTCGGGGGTTATCAGCCCGACCAGTCCCGCGCTGCGCTGCCGCAGCCGTACCGGACGTTCGTAGCCGAGTACGTCGAGGGCGGCAAGGACGGATTCGCGGGTGGCCGCGGCCACGCCGGGCTTGCCGTTGAGCACGCGGCTGACTGTGGCTTCACTGACCCCCGCCTGGGCTGCGATGTCGGCGAGCCGCGCGGTCATGGGAGTGGACTGTACCGGGCGTACGTCGGATTGCCCACCAGGTGCGGGAATCGGCAGGTTCATCGCCTCATGTCGCGGCCGGCGCCGTCGGCGGGGCGCCCGGAGGCATGAAACCCGTCACATCGCTGCAAAGCCTTGCGGAGTGCTTGCGAGGGGCCCGCCCATGGCCGCACCCTGGGCGTGGTCCGGTCCCGGGGAGGGTGTCAAGCGATCCTTCGGCAACTCTCCGGACACGCGGATGTAACGATCACCCGTCCTTGCAGAAATTTGCCGCAAGGTCTTTCCGATGGTTTTCAGCCCTGTTACGTTCCTGGCAACCCGGCACCGCGAGGGAGCGGACGGCGGGAGGCAGCTCTTCGCCTCCGCCCTTCCGGGATCAGTTGAAGGAGTTCACATGCGGCGTGGCATAGCGGCCATCGCTCTGGTCTCGGCACTGGCCGTGTCGGCGACGGCGTGCGGCGGGGACGACAGCGGCGACACCGGTAACAAGAGCTCGGGCGAGCTCAGCGGCACGGTCACCTGGTGGGACACCTCGACGGTCGGCAGCGAGGACAAGGTCTTCAAGAAGATCGCCGAGGGCTTCACCAAGAAGCACCCGAAGGTCACCGTCAAGTACGTCAACGTGCCGTTCGGTGAGGCGCAGAACAAGTTCAAGAACGCCGCCCAGTCCGGCTCCGGCGCCCCCGACGTCATCCGCTCCGAGGTCGCCTGGACCCCCGAGTTCGCCGACCTCGGCTACCTCGCGCCGCTCGACGGCACCGCCGCGCTGAAGGACGAGGACGACTTCCTCAAGCAGGCCGCGGCCTCCACCAAGTACAACGGCAAGACCTACGCCGCGCCGCAGGTCATCGACTCCATGGGCATCTTCTACAACAAGAAGATCTTCAAGGAGGCCGGTGTCGAGGTCCCCAAGACCATCGACGAGCTGAAGACCGTCTCCGCCGCCATCAAGGACAAGACCGGCAAGACCGGCCTCTACCTGCGCGGCGACGACGCCTACTGGTTCCTCTCCTTCCTCTACGGCGAGGGCGGCGACCTGGTCGACGCGAAGAACAAGAGCATCACGGTCGACAACGAGGCCGGCGTCAAGGCGATGAAGGTCGTCAAGGACCTGGTCACCTCCGGTGCCGCGAAGACCGACGCCACCGACGGCTGGAACAACATGCAGACCGCCTTCAAGGAAGGCAAGGTCGCCATGATGATCAACGGCCCGTGGGCCGTCGCCGACACCTACGCAGGCCCGCAGTTCACCGACAAGGCCAACCTCGGTGTCGCCCCCGTGCCCGCCGGCTCGGCCGGTCAGGGCGCCCCGCAGGGCGGCCACAACCTCGCGGTCTACGCGGGCTCCAAGAACCTGGACGCCTCGTACGCCTTCACCGAGTACATGACCTCCGCCGAGACGCAGGCCCAGGTCGCCAAGGAGCTCAACCTGCTCCCGACCCGCACCTCGGTCTACTCGCAGCCCGGTGTCGCCAGCAACGAGATCGTCAACTTCTTCCGCCCGGTCGTCGACAAGGCCGTCGAGCGCCCCTGGATCCCCGAGACCGGCAGCCTCTTCGCCCCCCTCGTGACCGAGTACACCAAGGTCCTCACCGGCCAGACCACCCCCGAGAAGGGCGCGAAGGCGGCGGGCGACGCCTACCGCAAGCTCCTGAAGGACTGGAAGTAACAGGAAGGTTGGCCGGCTGATGGCTGTGGACACCAGCAGCCAGTCGATGGCGAAGGCCGCGGGCGATGTCGCCCGCGGCCGGAGCCGCGGTACTGGCAAGCCCGAGACGAAGCTCAAGCGTTCCCTCTCCACGCACTGGTACGCCTGGGCGATGGTCGCCCCGGTGACCGTCGTGATCGCCGTGATCATCGGCTACCCGCTGTTCCGCGGCATCTACCTGTCGCTGACGGACGCGAACGAGCGGAACGTCGCCCGGAGTATCGGCGTCAACGAGATCCCCGCGACCTACGAGTTCGTGGGCCTGGACAACTACACGGAGGCCCTGACCGGCGACCAGTTCCTCGGCACGCTCGGCTGGACGCTGGTGTGGACGGTGGCCTGCGTCTCGGTCACCTTCGTCCTCGGCCTCGGCCTCGCCAACATGCTCAACCGCAGGATCGCCGGCCGCTCCCTCTACCGGATGCTGCTGATCCTGCCCTGGGCGGTGCCCGGCTTCGTCTCCGTCTTCGCCTGGCGCTTCCTCTACAACCAGGACAACGGACTTCTCAACAAGATCCTCGCGGGCGGCGGCATCGACGCCGTGCCGTGGCTGAACGACCCGACCTGGGCCAAGTTCTCGGTGATCGCCGTCAACGTCTGGCTCGGTGTGCCGTTCATGATGGTCGCCCTCCTCGGCGGCCTCCAGTCCATCCCCGGCGAGCTGTACGAGGCCGCCGAGATGGACGGCGCGAGCGCCTGGCAGCGGTTCCGCAACATCACCCTGCCCGGACTGCGTTCCGTGAGCACCACCGTGATCCTGCTGAGCACCATCTGGACGTTCAACATGTTCCCGGTGATCTTCCTGCTCACCCGGGGCGGGCCCGGCGAGGCGACGCAGATCCTGGTCACCCAGGCGTACAAGTTCGCCTTCGAGATCAGCCCGCGGGACTTCGCCCAGTCGTCCACGTGGGGCGTACTGATCCTCGTCCTGTTGATGCTCTTCGCCGCGGTCTACCGGCGAGTCCTCCGCAAGCAGGGAGAAGTCTGGTGACCACCGCCGTGAACACCTCCCGACGCGGCCGCCGTTCGCCGCTGGCCTCCGTCGGTCTGCACGCCACCCTCGTCGTGGCCTCCGTGATCGCCGTCTTCCCGGTGCTGTGGGTCTTCCTGACGTCCCTCAAGCCGGCGAAGTACGCGATCACCACGGACTTCGTGAAGGAAACGACCCTCGCGAACTACACCGACCTGCTCGAGAACACCGAATTCCTCACCTGGTTCGGCAACTCGCTGCTGATCGCGGGCCTCACCACCGTCCTCGGCGTCTTCGTCTCCGCGACCACCGGCTACGCGGTCAGCCGCTTCCGGTTCCCCGGCAAGCGCGGACTGATGTGGACCCTGCTCATCACCCAGATGTTCCCGGTCGCGGTCCTGATCGTGCCGATCTACAACATCATGGCCACGATGGGGCTGCTCAACCAGCCGGTGGGCCTGGTCGTCACGTACCTGACCATCGCCGTCCCGTTCTGCGCGTGGATGATGAAGGGCTTCTTCGACACCATCCCGATGGAGATCGACGAGTCTGGCCAGGTCGACGGACTCACCCCGTTCGGGACGTTCTGGCGGCTGATCCTGCCGCTCGCCAAGCCCGGCATCGCGGTCACCGCGTTCTACTCGTTCATCACCGCGTGGGGCGAGGTGGCCTACGCCTCCGCCTTCATGGTCGGCGACGAGAACCTGACGCTCGCGGGCGGTCTGCAGAAGTTCGTCAACCAGTACGGCGCCCAGTGGGGCCCGATGGCGGCGGCCTCCGTGCTCATCGCCATCCCGGCCGCGCTCGTGTTCCTCTTCGCCCAGCGGCATCTGGTGACCGGTATGTCCGCCGGTGCCGTCAAGGGCTGACCACTCGTATGAAGCGGCGACGCCGGTCCGTGCCTGATCCCCGGGCCGGCGTCGCACCCCACCCCATCACCTCCAGGGATGACATGACCCAGCACCTTGCTGCCCCCGCCGCCCCCACGTCCGGCACGCACACGGGCTGGTGGCGCGACGCGGTGATCTACCAGGTCTATCCGCGCAGCTTCGCCGACGGGAACGGCGACGGCATGGGCGATCTCGAAGGCGTGCGCAGCAGACTGCCGTACCTGAAGGACCTCGGTGTCGACGCCGTCTGGCTCAGCCCCTTCTACGCGTCCCCGCAGGCCGACGCCGGTTACGACGTCGCCGACTACCGTGCCATCGACCCGATGTTCGGCACGCTCCTCGACGCCGACGCGCTGATCCGCGACGCCCACGAACTGGGTCTGCGCATCATCGTGGACCTCGTCCCCAACCACTCCTCCGACCAGCACGAGTGGTTCAAGCGCGCGCTGCGCGAGGGACCGGGGTCCCCGCTGCGGGCCCGCTACCACTTCCGCCCCGGCAAGGGGGCGAACGGCGAACTCCCGCCCAACGACTGGGAGTCCATCTTCGGCGGCCCGGCCTGGACGCGTACCGAGGACGGCGAGTGGTACCTGCACCTCTTCGCCCCGGAGCAGCCCGACTTCAACTGGGACAACCCGGCCGTCGCCGACGAGTTCCGCTCGATCCTGCGCTTCTGGCTCGACATGGGCGTGGACGGATTCCGCGTCGACGTCGCCCACGGCCTGGTCAAGGCCGAGGGCCTGCCGGACCTCGGCGGCACCGACCAGGTCAAGCTGCTCGGAAACGATGTCATGCCGTTCTTCGACCAGGACGGTGTGCACGAGATCTACCGCAGTTGGCGCACCATCCTCGACGAGTACCCGGGCGACCGCATCGCCGTCGCGGAGGCGTGGACGCCGACCGTGGAGCGCACCGCCAACTACGTGCGCCCCGACGAGCTCCACCAGGCGTTCAACTTCCAGTACCTCGGCACCCCCTGGGACGCCGCCGAGCTGCGCGCCGTCATCGACAGCTCGCTCGCCGCGATGCGCCCCGTCGACGCCCCCGCCACCTGGGTGCTGTCCAACCACGACGTCACCCGGCACGCCACCCGCTTCGCCAACCCGGCGGGCCTCGGCACCCAGCTCCGCACGGCCGGGGACCGCGAGCTCGGTCTGCGCCGGGCCCGCGCCGCGACGCTGCTGATGCTGGCCCTGCCCGGCTCCGCCTACATCTACCAGGGCGAGGAGCTGGGCCTGCCCGACGTCACCGACCTCCCGGACGAGGTGCGCCAGGACCCGTCGTTCTTCCGCGCTGCCGGCCAGGACGGATTCCGCGACGGCTGCCGGGTGCCGATCCCGTGGACCGTGGAAGGCTCCTCGTACGGCTTCGGCAACGGCGGCAGCTGGCTGCCGCAGCCCGCCTCCTGGGGCGGCCTGAGCGTCGAGGCGCAGACCGGCGATCCCGGCTCCACGCTCGAGCTCTACCGCAGCGCGCTCGCGGTGCGCCGTGAGCACCCGGGCCTCGGCGCCGGGGCGGCCGTGGAGTGGCTGGAGTCCCCTGAGGGTGTGCTCGCCTTCCGCCGCGACGGCTTCGTCTGCACCGCCAACACCACCGGCGCGACGGTCCGCGTCCCGGTGCCCGGCCGCACCCTGCTCGCCAACGAGACGGTGATGATCGTGGACGACATGGCGGAGCTGCCCGCCGACACCACCGTCTGGTGGGCGGTGTGACGATCCCGCTGCCTCGGGGCGACGGAAACGGCGCCCCGAGGCTCGCCGACCTCGCCCTCCAGGCGCAGGTCAGCGAAGCCACGGTCAGCCGGGTGCTGAACGGGAAGGCAGGCGTCGCCGCCGCCACCCGGCACAAGGTGCTGGCCGCCCTCGACGTGCTCGGTTACGAGCGGCCCGTGCGCCTGCGGCAACGCAGCGCCGGGCTCGTCGGCCTGATCATCCCCGAGCTGACGAACCCCATCTTCCCGGCGTTCGCGCAGGTCATCGAACAGGTGCTGGCGGGGCACGGCTACACACCCGTGCTGTGCACGCAGATGCCCGGCGGGTCGACGGAGGACGAGCTGGTCGAGCAGCTCGAGGAACGCGGCGTCACGGGCATCGTGTTCCTCTCGGGGCTGCACGCCGATACGACGGCGGACCCTTCCCGCTATCTCAAACTGGCGGGCCGTGGCATCCCGTTCGTCCTGATCAACGGCTACAACGAGGCCGTGGAGGCGCCGTTCGTCTCGCCGGACGACCGGTCCGCGGCACGGATGGCCGTGCGGCACCTCGTCGAACTCGGCCACGAGCGCATCGGTCTGGCCATCGGTCCCACCCGCTACGTGCCCTCGCTGCGCAAGGCGGAGGGCTTCACCGAGGCCCTCCAGGCGATGCTGGGGCTGAACGAGGACGAGGCGCAGGGGTTCATCCAGCGCACGCTGTTCTCCGTCGAGGGCGGCCAGGCGGCCGCCGGTCTGCTGCTCGACCAGGGGTGCACCGGCATCGTCTGCGGCAGCGACCTGATGGCGCTGGGCGCCGTCAGGGCGGTGCGGGCGCGGGGGCTCGAGGTGCCCGGGGACGTCTCGGTCGTCGGCTTCGACGACTCGCCCCTCATCGCCTTCACGGACCCGCCGCTCACGACGGTGCGTCAGCCGGTTCAGGCCATGGCGACGGCGGCGGTCGACGCGCTGGTCGAGGAGATCGACGGAAACCCCGTGCAGCGCACGGAGTTCGTCTTCCAGCCGGAACTCGTGGTGCGCGGCTCGACGGGTGCGCCGCGGCGCTGACGGCGGCGCCGCGCAGGCGCCGGCAGACGCCGGTCGGGTGAGCGAGCGTCGGTGACGGGCGTGGTGCGGGGGCGGCTGCGGCAGCAACTCGTGGTGCGTGGCGCTGAACGGCGCCGGTCGGCCCAGAGAGCGTCGGTGACGGGCCTGGTGCCGGGGTCGGCCGCGGCAGCAACTCGTGGTGCGGGGCGGCGCGGAGGCGGCGCCGGTCGGACGAACAGGTCGGCGGTGAGGGCACGGCGCCGGGTCCCACGTCCCGGGGGACGGCGGGCCGAGGCGCCGGCGCTCGTGCGAACGCCGCGTCGCCGTGCGGCTGTTCGGGAGGCCCGGGGCCTGCCCCTGGTCGGGGCGCGGCGGGGTATTTCGGCGGCCCCGGGCCTCCAGCTTGTGGGTGTCGGCCGGTGAGCGGGGCGGGTGGCCCGACGCCCGTGACTCCACGGCCTGTTGAGCGCTCCGGCTGCCGGCCGGTGACCGGCCCGGCCGGCCGGGCGCGTAGGGCCCCGGCACTGACCGGAACCCCCGGCCGGCCGGGCGTGCAGGGCCCCGGTCCTCACCGGAACCCCCGGCCTGGGCAAGGCCGGTGGAAGGCACCCGCTGGGGTGACCGCCGACAGCCCTTGCCCGGACTCGCCACGGCCCGACTCAAGGGCCGGACCGGAGTCATGGTTGAACGTAACACCGTTGCAATGGCTTGCGAAAGAGTTTGCGGCCAGGAAACAGCGGGTTTTCAAGCATGTCACCGGAGTATGCCCGAAGGGTTGACCGGCGGCCGGGCGGGCCCTACGGTCTCGTCCGCAACGAGTTTCAGACTTCTTGCAGCAAGAAATCCCCAAGGCCTTGCGGGCACGGCGCGTTGCCGCACGAGGCTGACCCCTCGCATCCGCACCTTCTGTGAGCCCCAGGAGGAATCATGGCCAACAGAACCGTGGCCGCGGCACTCGCCGTTGTGGCAGGAGCCGCCGTCGCCGTCACGGCCCCCAGCACCGCCCAGGCCGCCCCACCCGGCGACAAGGACGTCACCGCGGTGATGTTCGAGTGGAAGTTCGACGCCGTCGCCCGCGCCTGTACCGACTCCCTCGGCCCCGCCGGCTACGGATTCGTGCAGGTGTCGCCGCCCCAGGAGCACATCCAGGGCAGCCAGTGGTGGACCTCTTACCAGCCCGTCAGCTACCGCATCGCCGGACGTCTCGGTGACCGGGCCGCCTTCCAGAGCATGGTGAACACCTGCCACGCGGCCGGCGTCAAGGTCGTGGCCGACTCCGTCATCAACCACATGTCCGCCGGTTCCGGCACCGGGACCGGCGGATCCGCGTACACGAAGTACAACTACCCGGGCCTGTACTCCTCGCCCGACATGGACAACTGCACCTCGCAGATCACCAACTACCAGGACCGCGGGAACGTGCAGAACTGCGAGCTCGTCGGGCTGGCGGACCTGGACACCGGCGAGGAGTACGTCCGCGGCAGGATCGCCGGATACCTCAACGACCTGCTGTCGCTCGGCGTCGACGGCTTCCGCATCGACGCCTCCAAGCACATGCCGGCCGACGACCTGGCCGCCATCAAGGGCAAGCTCACGAACCCGGGCATCTACTGGAAGCACGAGGCCATCCACGGCGCGGGCGAGGCCGTCTCCCCGAGCGAGTACCTCGGCAGCGGCGACGTCCAGGAGTTCCGCTACGGACGCGGCCTCAAGCAGGTCTTCACCAGCGGGAGCCTCGCCCACCTGAAGAACTTCGGCGAGGGCTGGGGCTTCATGGAGTCCGGGAAGTCCGCCGTCTTCGTCGCCAACCACGACACGGAGCGCGGCGGCGACACCCTCACCTACAAGGACGGGGCCAACTACACACTGGCCCATGTCTTCATGCTCGCCTGGCCGTACGGTTCGCCCGACGTCCACTCCGGTTACGAGTTCACCGATCACGACGCCGGCCCGCCGAACGGCGGAGCGGTGAGCAGCTGCTACAGCGACGGATGGAAGTGCCAGCACTCCTGGCGCGAGATCTCCTCGATGGTCGGCTTCCGCAACACCGCCCGCGGCCAGGGCGTCACGAACTGGTGGGACAACGGCGCCGACCAGATCGCCTTCGGGCGGGGCGACAAGGCGTACGTGGCCATCAACCAGGAGGGCGCCGCGCTCACCCGCACCTTCCAGACCTCCCTGCCGTCCGGCACCTACTGCGACGTGCAGAGCGGCAAGGGCGTCGCCGTCAACGGCTCCGGCCAGTTCACGGCCACCCTCGGCGCGGGCACCGCCCTCGCACTGCACGCCGGCGCGCGGGACTGCGGCGGCGGCTCGACCGATCCCGGACCGGTGAGCGCGGGCGCGTCCTTCGCCGTCAACGCCACCACGGTCGTCGGCCAGAACATCTACGTCACCGGCAACCAGCCGGCGCTCGGCAACTGGAACCCCGCCGGCGCGGTCAAGCTCGACCCGTCGGCCTACCCCGTCTGGAAGGCGGACGTGAACCTCGCCGCCGGCACGTCCTTCGAGTACAAGTACATCCGCAAGGACGGAGCAGGCAACGTCACCTGGGAGAGCGGCGCCAACCGCACCGCCACCGTCCCGTCCTCCGGCAAGGTCACGCTGAACGACACCTGGCGCAACTGACGCCTTCCCCGTGCTGCCCCGCGTCCCTCCCCGGGCGCGGGGCACCGCACTCGTACCACAACCACCCTCATCCAGGAGAGACCCGCCTTGATACGCCCCCGTGTCCCGCTGCGCCACATCGTGGCCGCCGCCGCGGCGACGGCGACGGTCGCGGCGCTCGTGACCGCCCTTCCGGCGGCCGCGGCGCCCGAACCGCCGAAGCCGCCGTCGGACAGATCGCTCGCCGCAGAGCCCGCCCGCCACGACCTCACCCGCGAGCAGTTCTACTTCGTCCTGCCCGACCGCTTCGCGAACGGCGACCGGAACAACGACCGCGGCGGACTGACCGGTTCGCGCCTCACCACCGGCTACGACCCCACCGACAAGGGCTTCTACCAGGGCGGCGACCTCAAGGGGCTCACCGAGAAGCTGGACTACATCAAGGGTCTCGGCACCACCGCCATCTGGATGGCGCCCATCTTCAAGAACCAGCCCGTGCAGGGCGAGGGGAAGGACGCGGGCGCCGGCTACCACGGTTACTGGATCACCGACTTCACCCAGGTCGACCCGCACTTCGGCACCAACGCCGACCTGGAGAAGCTGATCGACAAGGCCCACGCCAAGGGCATGAAGGTCTTCTTCGACGTCATCACCAACCACACCGCCGACGTCGTGGACTACAAGGAGAAGTCGTACGGCTACCTCTCCAAGGGCGCCTTCCCCTATCTGACCGAGGACGGCGTGCCGTTCGACGACAGCGACCACGCCGACGGCACCAGGCGCTTCCCGCGCACCGACGAGGACTCCTTCCCGCGCACCCCCGTCGTGCCGGACGCCAAGAAGAACCTCAAGGTCCCCTCCTGGCTCAACGACCCGGAGATGTACCACAACCGCGGTGACTCGACCTTCGCCGGCGAGTCCTCCGAGCACGGCGACTTCGTCGGCCTGGACGACCTGTGGACCGAACGTCCCGAGGTCGTCGAGGGCATGGAGAAGATCTACCAGCGCTGGGTCCGCGACTTCGACATCGACGGCTTCCGCATCGACACGGTCAAGCACGTCAACACCGAGTTCTGGACACAGTGGGCGACCTCGCTGGACGAGTACGCCGCGAAGCGCGGCCGTGACGACTTCTTCATGTTCGGCGAGGTCTACTCCGCGGACCCGGCCATCACCTCGAAGTACGTCACCCAGGGCCGTCTCGACGCCACGCTCGACTTCCCGTTCCAGGACGCGGCCCGCGCCTTCGCCTCGCAGGGCGGGCCCGCCGAGAAGCTGGCGAACCTCTTCGGGCAGGACTACCGCTACACCACGGACAAGGCCAACGCCTACGAGTCGGTGCCCTTCCTCGGCAACCACGACATGGGCCGCTTCGGCACCTTCCTGGCGCAGGACAACAAGGACGCCGACGACGCGGAGCTGCTGAAGCGCTACCGGCTCGCCAACGAGCTGATGTTCCTCAGCCGCGGCAACCCCGTCGTCTACTACGGCGACGAGCAGGGATTCACCGGGGCCGGCGGCGACAAGGACGCGCGTCAGACGCTGTTCGCCTCGAAGACCGCCGACTTCCTGGACGACGACCAGATCGGCACCGGCCGTACCCACGCCGAGGACGCGTACGACACCTCGCACCCGCTCTACCGGCAGATCGCCGCGCTCGCGAAGCTCACCAAGGCGCACCCCGCGCTGCGTGACGGCATCCAGCAGCAGCGGTACGCGCAGGACTCGGTGTACGCCTTCTCCCGCACCGACGCCCGGGCGGCGACCGAGTACGTCGTGGCGGTCAACAACGCCACGGAGGCGAAGACCGTCCAGGTGCCGACCGGTTCGGCCGCCATGGACTTCACCGCGATCCACGGCGCCGACGGCACCGTCCGCAGCGGGGCCGACCAGAAGATCGAGGTGACCGTCCCGGCGCTCTCCTCCGTCGTCCTCGAGGCGGGCGGACCGCTCGCCGCACCCGCCGCCGTGCCGTCGATCACGCTCGAGGCACCCGCGGCCGGCGCCACCGGAACCGTCGAGATCTCCGCGGACGTCGACGGCGGGCAGCTGAACCGAGTCGTGTTCGCCGCCCAGGCCGGCAACGGCAAGTGGCAGGTCCTCGGCTCCGCCGACCACGCCCCCTACAAGGTCACCCAGCACATCACGGCCCCGGCCGGAACGGCCCTGCGCTACAAGGCCGTCGTCGTCGACAGCGCGGGCCGTACCGCGAGTGCCACGGCCTCCACCACCAGCGGCGCCCCGGCCGTCGAGCAGCCGCCGAGCGCCACCCAGCGCGACTACGCGATCGTCCACTACAAGCGCGCCGACGGCGACTACGACGACTGGGGCCTGTACACCTGGGGCGACATCGCCGAGGGCGAAGGCACCACCTGGCCCGCGGGCAAGCCGTTCACCGGCCGTGACGCCTATGGCGCCTTCGCCTACGTCAAGCTCAAGCCCGGTGCCTCCTCCGTCGGCTTCATCGCCGTGAACAAGGACGGCGTGAAGGACACCGACGCCGACCGCGTGATCGACCTGTCGAAGACGGGCGAGGTCTGGATCGAGCAGGGCAGGCCGGAGGTGCGGAACGCGGCGCCGGAAGGCGCCTACCCGCCGCAGGACACCACCAAGGCCGTCCTGCACTACAAGCGCGCCGACGGCGAATACGCGGGCTGGGGCCTGCACACCTGGACCGGGGCCGCGAACCCGACCGACTGGTCGAAGCCGCTGGAGCCGGTGCGGACCGACGCGTACGGCGCGGTCTACGAGGTGCCGCTCGCCGCCGGTGCCACGTCACTCAGCTACATCCTGCACAAGGGCGACGAGAAGGACCTGCCGTCCGACCAGTCGCTCGACCTCAAGGCGAACGGCCACGAGGCGTGGCTGCTCGCCGGCCAGGAGAAGTACCTGCTTCCGCAGCCCAAGGGCGGCGGAGCGGCACTGGACCTCACCAAGGCGCAGGCGGTCTGGATCGACGAGAACACGGTCGCCTGGAACGGCAGCGACGCCGCGGCCTCCAGCGCCCTGCTCTACTCGCGCGACGGTTCGATCGCGGTCAAGGACGGCACCCTCACCGGTGACCGCCGCGTGCTGCGCCTCGCGAAGACCGAGCTCACCGACGCGCAGAAGGAGAAGTTCCCGCACCTGTCGAAGTACACCGCCCACACGGTCGACCCGCGCGACCGCGACCGTGTCCGGGAAGCGCTGAAGAGCCAGCTCGTGGCGGCCCAGTACGCCGCGAACGGAGCCGCGGTCACGGCCACCGGGGTGCAGATCGCGGGAGTGCTCGACGACCTGTACGCCGCCGGCGCCACCAAGGCCGATCTCGGTGCCACCTTCGACCGCCACGGCGTGCCGACGCTGCGGCTCTGGGCGCCCACCGCCCAGCACGTCTCCCTCGAACTCGAGGGGAAGACCGTCGCGATGCGCCGCGACGGGACCAGCGGCGTCTGGTCGGTCAAGGGCAGGAAGAGCTGGAAGGGGGACACGTACCGGTACAACGTGAAGGTCTGGGCCCCCACCGTCCAGAAGGTCGTCACCAACAAGGTCACCGACCCGTACTCGCTGGCGCTGACCGCGGACTCGGAGAAGAGCGTCGTCGTCGACCTGTCCGACAGGTCATTGGCGCCCAAGGGCTGGTCGGCGCTGAAGAAGCCCGCCGCCGTGCCCCTGAAGGACGCGCAGATCCAGGAGCTGCACATCCGCGACTTCTCGATCGCGGACGCCACCGCCGAGAACAAGGGCACCTACCTCGCCTTCGCCGACAAGGACAGCAAGGGCTCGAAGCACCTGCGCGAACTCGCCGGCGCCGGGACCTCGTACGTGCATCTGCTGCCCGCCTTCGACATCGGCACCATCCCCGAGAAGAAGTCGGACCAGCGGCAGCCCGAGTGCGACCTGAAGATCTACGCACCCGACTCGGACGAGCAGCAGGCGTGCGTCGCCGCGGCGGCCGCGAAGGACGCGTTCAACTGGGGCTACGACCCGCTGCACTACACCGTCCCCGAGGGCTCGTACGCCACCGATCCGGACGGTACGAAGCGCACGGTCGAGTTCCGGCAGATGGTCAAGGCGCTGAACGAGGACGGCCTGCGCACCGTCATGGACGTGGTCTACAACCACACCGTGGCCGCGGGACAGTCGGACAAGTCCGTACTGGACAAGATCGTGCCCGGCTACTACCAGCGGCTGCTGGCCGACGGCAGCGTCGCCACCTCCACCTGCTGCGCCAACACCGCGCCGGAGAACGCGATGATGGGCAAGCTCGTCGTCGACTCCATCGTCACCTGGGCGCGGAACTACAAGGTGGACGGCTTCCGCTTCGACCTGATGGGACACCACCCGAAGGAGAACATCCTGGCGGTGCGCGCCGCGCTCGACGAGCTGACGCTCGAGCGGGACGGCGTGGACGGCAAGAAGATCATCCTTTACGGGGAGGGCTGGAACTTCGGCGAGGTCGCCGACGACGCCCGGTTCGTCCAGGCCACGCAGAAGAACATGGCGGGCACCGGCATCGCCACCTTCTCCGACCGGGCGCGCGACGCCGTCCGCGGCGGCGGACCGTTCGACGAGGACCCGGGTGTGCAGGGCTTCGCCTCCGGTCTCTACACCGACCCCAACACGTCCAAGGCGAACGGCAGCGAGGCCGAGCAGAAGGCGCGGCTGCTGCACTACCAGGACCTGATCAAGGTCGGTCTGTCCGGCAACCTCGCGTCCTACTCCTTCACCGACACCAGCGGCCGCACCGTCAAGGGCTCCGAGGTCGACTACAACGGCGCCCCGGCCGGCTACGCCGCCGTGCCCGGTGACGCCCTGGCCTACTCCGACGCCCACGACAACGAGTCGCTGTACGACGCCCTGGCGTTCAAGCTCCCGGCCGGCACGTCACCGGCCGACCGGGCCCGGATGCAGGTGCTCGCGATGGCGACCTCGGCCCTGTCGCAGGGACCCTCGCTCTCGCAGGCGGGCTCGGACCTGCTGCGGTCCAAGTCGCTGGACCGCAACTCGTACGACAGCGGTGACTGGTTCAACGCCATCCACTGGGACTGCCGCGACGGCAACGGATTCGGCCGCGGACTGCCGCCGGAGGCCGACAACAAGCCCAAGTGGGGCTTCGCGAAGCCGCTGCTCACCGACCCGTCGCTGACCGTGGGCTGCGCCGAGATCAACGGCGCCTCCGCGGCCTACCGTGACCTGCTGAGGATCCGCACCGGGGAGCCGGCGTTCGGCCTGTCCACCGCCGGGCAGGTCCAGTCGGCGCTGTCCTTCCCGCTGTCGGGCAAGGAGGAGACCCCGGGCGTGATCACGATGCGGCTCGACGACCTGGTCGTGGTGTTCAACGCCGGTCCGCGGCAGCAGACCCAGCGGGTCGCGGCACTGGCTGGTGAGGACTACGCCCTCCACCCGGTCCAGCGCGCCGGCGCGGACGAGACCGTCAAGTCGGCCGCCTACGAGAAGGGTTCGGGCACCTTCACGGTCCCGGCACGCACGGTCGCCGTCTTCGAACGCGGCTGAGCCTGTGCCGCCGATCCCCTGGCCCGGAACCCCCGGGCCAGGGGATCGCTGTGTTCCCGGGCACGGCTTCCTGTTCCTCCACCCGTGTCGCTGTTGGGCCGAACGGGTGAGGGGGGTGAGGATGGACCCATGAGTAGGTACGAGAGGTACGACGTCACCGACGAGCAGTGGGAGGGCCTGGCCCAGGTGGTCCCGCTGCGCGGCCGCAACGAGTGGCCGTCGCGGGTCGACCACGTCACGGTCCCACGGGAGTACGAGGCCGCCGAGCACCGTCGTTTCATCGTCCTGCGCGTACAGGTCTTCGGTGACGCGCGCGAGGTCGCCGAGTACCTCGTCGCGGGGATGCCGGTGCTGCTGGACCTCACCGGGGCCGACACCGACGTCGCCAAGCGGATCCTCGACTTCAGCAGCGGTGTGGTGTTCGGACTCGGGTGCCAGATGCACCGGGTCGACCGGAACGTCTTCCTGCTCGCGCCCGTCGGCACCGAGGTCGAGGGGGCCACGGCCGCCGCCGTACCTCATTCGTAGGAAGGTCCCTCAGGCGGAACGGTTCGGCGTGTCCAGGGCTGCGTACCGTCCCGATCATGGACACGAAGACGCAGGTCATGGACGCGAGAGAGCCGGTCATGAGCCGCCCGCCGGGCGTGGATCCGGACACGTCGCCCGGCCGCGGGAGCAACGCCCGGCCCGCCGTCACACAGTTACGGCTCTCCGCCTTCAGATCGCACCGCGCCGCCGCCTTCCCGCTCGGCCCCATGACGCTCTTCGCGGGGCCGAGCGGCAGCGGCAAGTCGAACGCGCTCCAGGCGTACGAGGCGCTGGCGCTCCTGGGCGCCGGCCGCGACCTGGCCACCGCGTTCCCCGACCCGGCGGAGTGCGTCCCGGAGCGGGCCGTCGCCGACAGGCAGGGGCGGCGCGGTTTCCGTATCGGCTGCACGGTCGACGGCCCGGCCGGCCCGGTCCTGCTCGACCTGGCCGTGCAGACCGAGCCGAGCCTGCGGGTGGCGGGCGAACGGCTCACCGCCGGCGGCCGGACCCTGCTGACCACGGCACTGCGCGACCCCGCACGGTCCGTCGTGGAAGCGGCCTGGCACACCGCCGGCTCCGCGACCGTCACCCGTGGTCCGCTGCCCGACGACAGGCTCGGCACCGCGCTGCTGCCGCTGCGCGTCGCGGGGAGCACCGAGGCGCAGTTGCAGGTGCTCGCCGCGGCCGAACAGGTCGTGGTGGCACTGCGGTCGGTGTTCGCCTGCGACCCCCGGCCGGAGCGGATGCGTCAGCCCGTGCCGGCGGGGGCGGGGCGGCTCCGCCGCGGCTGCGACAACCTGGCGGAGGTACTGCACCGCACCCGCAGTGAATGCGCCAAGCGGCACGCGAGGCTCGCGTCGGCGGCGCGGACGGGGTGCGCGGGAGCGGTGGCCGACGTCGCGGTCGAGGAACTGGCGGGCGGGCGGGTACGTGCCCTGCTGGCGCGCGGCGGTGCGCTGGGCTCGACACCGGTGGGGCGGCTCGGTGAAGGGGAGCTCAGGTTTCTGGGGCTCGCCCTGGTACTGCTCACCGGGCCGGGCGTGCTCGCCATGGACCAGGTGGCGGAGGTGCCCGTGGCCTACCAGTCGCTCACGGTGCTCGCCGACGGCTTCGACCGCAGCCTCGACCCCGAACAGACCCGTCAACTGGTGGCGCTGGGGGCGGAGATGTGCGCGCGGGGGCACATCAGGCTGGTGGGGACCGTCACGGACGCATCGTGCGCGCGGGGGGTCGACGGCGTGACGGTGGTAGACCTGGTGCCGTGACGAGAGACGACGGGCTGGATGTCGAGGGGCTGCAGCGCAGACTGGCCGGGTTCGCGGCGGCGCGCGGCTGGGAGCCCTACCACACGCCGAAGAACCTGGCCGTGGCGCTGAGCGTCGAGGCGGCCGAACTGGTCGAGATCTTCCAGTGGTTGACGCCGGAGGAATCGGCGAGGGTGATGGAGGAGCCGGAGGGGGCGCACCGGGTGCGGGACGAGGTCGCGGACGTGCTGGCGTACCTGCTGCAGTTCTGCGAGGTGCTGGGGATCGACGCTCTTCAGGCTCTGTCGGAGAAGATCGACCGCAACGAGATCCGTTTCCCGCCGAAGTGAGAACCGGGGACGAACATCCGGGTACCACCGGGCACACAACGCTACTTCGTCACTCTCCGGAGTTGTCGAGTTATCCACAACGGCCTTGCTGTCCACAGATTTCCGAATTCCCCTGGCTTTCCGGCTCAACGGGCTTCACTCTGGGTAATGAACTCAGTGGGCAGAATTTCGTACGAACGGGGGTGCGTACATGGATGCGGAACGGCTCGTCAGGATGTGCCGTCATGCGCTGGCCCAGAGCCGCGCGGTGCCGGAGATCGTCGCGGAGGCCTGGCAGGCCCAGGCGCTCGCGCAGGCGATCGGCGCACGGCTGGCGCTCGTCGGCCCGCCGGAACTGCGCGGCGAGGCCAGAGGGCTGAGCGAGATCGGCGGTCGCGGATGCGGCGTGCTGGACCATCCGATGGTGCGCAGCGGCACCGTCCGGGCCACGGGACTGACCGAAGTGGCTGATCCGGAGGCCACGTTACTCGGTCTGAACGTGCTGCTCGGTGACGTCGGCATCGCACTCGTCGGCGTCGCCTGCGCCACGGACGACGAGGGGCTCTACTGGCAGTGCATCGAGACGATAGACGCCGCCGACGAGTCGAGCGACCGGGTGCGCGGCATGCTGCGCCGGCTCGCCGAACGCGAACCGGACCGGCCTCCCGAAACCGTCCGCGGCCGCGCCGGGCCCTGACGGCCACCGGGAGCCTTCGGCCGCGACGGGCCGGGAGTCCAGGGTGCAGGATGGAGCCATGGATCTTCGAATCTTCACCGAGCCCCAGCAAGGCGCGAGCTACGACACCCTGCTGGCCGTCGCCAAAGCCACCGAGGACCTCGGCTTCGACGCCTTCTTCCGCTCCGACCACTACCTGAGCATGGGCTCCTCCGACGGACTGCCCGGACCGACGGACGCCTGGATCACCCTGGCCGGACTGGCCCGTGAGACCAAGCGCATCCGCCTCGGCACCCTGATGACGGCCGGCACCTTCCGACTGCCCGGTGTGCTGGCGATCCAGGTCGCCCAGGTCGACCAGATGTCGGGCGGCCGGGTCGAACTGGGCCTCGGCGCCGGCTGGTTCGAGGACGAGCACAAGGCGTACGGCATCCCCTTCCCGAAGGAGAAGTTCGCCAGGCTCGAGGAGCAGCTCGCGATCGTCACCGGACTGTGGGCCACGGAGGTGGGCAAGACCTTCTCCTACGACGGCACGCACTACCAGCTGTCCGACTCGCCCGCGCTGCCCAAGCCCGCCCAGCAGAAGATTCCCGTGCTGATCGGCGGCCACGGAGCGACCCGCACGCCCCGCCTCGCCGCCCAGTACGCGGACGAGTTCAACCTGCCCTTCGCGTCGATCGAGGACACCGAGCGGCAGTTCGGCCGGGTCCGCGCAGCCGCGGAGAAGGCCGGCCGGGCCCCCGGCGACCTCGTCTACTCCAACGCGCTGGTGGTCTGCGTCGGCAAGGACGACGCGGAGGTGGCCCGTCGCGCGGCGGCGATCGGCCGCGAGGTGGACGAGCTGAAGGCGAACGGACTGGCGGGCTCGCCCGCGGAGGTCGTCGACAAGATCGGGCGCTATGCCGCCACCGGCTCGTCCCGTCTCTACCTCCAGATGCTCGACCTCGACGATCTCGACCACCTGGAACTGATCTCGTCGCAGGTCAGCTCGCAGCTGAGCTGACCGAAGGGAACACCGTGAAACCCGCCCGTACGCTCGCCGCCGCCCTCGAGGAAGGCCCCGTCGTCCTGGACGGCGGTCTGTCCAACCAGCTCCAGGCACAGGGCTGCGACCTGACCGGCAGCCTCTGGTCGGCGCGGCTGCTCGCCGACGACCCGGAGCAGATCGAGGCCGCGCACACGGCGTACGTACGGGCGGGAGCCCAGGTGCTGATCACCTCCAGCTACCAGGCCACGTTCGAGGGGTTCGCCCGGCGGGGACTCGGCCGGGAGCAGGCGGCCGGACTGCTGGGCCGCAGCGTCGGCCTGGCCAGGTCCGCGGCGGACGCCGCCGGCCATGAGGTGTGGGTCGCCGCGTCCGTCGGACCGTACGGCGCCATGCTCGCGGACGGCAGCGAGTACCGCGGCCGGTACGGGCTCGGCGTGCGCGAGCTGGAGCGGTTCCACCGGCCGCGGATCGAGGCGCTCGCCGCCGCCGGCCCGGACGTGCTCGCCCTGGAGACCGTGCCCGACACGGACGAGGCGCGTGCGCTGCTCGACGCCGCCGAAGGGTGCGGCGTGCCGGTGTGGCTGTCGTACACGGTCGCGGACGGCCGCACGCGCGCCGGCCAGCCGCTCGCCGAGGCCTTCGCGCTCGCCGCAGGCCGTGACCAGGTCATCGCCGTGGGCGTCAACTGCTGCGACCCGCGCGAGACCACGGACGCGGCCGCGCTCGCCTCGGAGGTCACCGGCAAGCCGGCCGTCGTGTACCCGAACAGCGGCGAACGGTGGGACGCCGTCTCCTGGTCCTGGCAGGGCGGTTCGGGGTACGACCCGGGCAGGGTGCGGGAATGGCGCGAGGCCGGGGCACGCCTGGCCGGAGGCTGCTGCCGGGTCGGACCCCGCGAGATCGCGGAGCTCGCGCGGCTGCTGCGCCCCTGAGAGAGCGGCGGACACGCCCGGTGGCGTGCCGGACACGGGCCGTCCCCCTGACGAAAACCCCTGGTCGGGGCCGCCGATGCGGACGATACTCAAACGCGTGTTCCTGACGATCAGTACCACCGGCACCGTTGAACGCCCCGCGACCGACCTGGGATATCTGCTGCACAAGCATCCCGACAAGGCGCAGGCGTTCTCCACCTCGCACGGCACGGCGCACGTCTTCTACCCCGAGGCGTCCGCCGAGCGGTGCACGGCCGCACTGCTCCTGGAGGTGGATCCGGTGGCGCTGGTGCGGCGCGGCAAGGGCAAGGGCCGCGGCGGCGCACCCGACTCGGCACTCGCCCAGTACGTCAACGACCGCCCCTACGCGGCGTCGTCGCTGCTGGCCGTCGCCCTGACCACCGTGTTCAAGAGCGCCGTGCGCGGCGTCTGCGCCGCATTGCCCGGACGGGCGGAGGCCCCGATGCCGCTGCGTGTCGAGGTGCCCGCCCTGCCGGCCCGCGGCGGCGCCGAGCTGGTCCGCAAGCTCTTCGGGCCGCTCGGCTGGAGCACGGTCGAGGCCGAACCGGTCGCGCTCGACGAGCGGTTCCCCGAGTGGGGCGACTCCCGCTACGTGCAGCTGGTGCTCGAAGGGGAGCTGCGGCTCGCCGACGCGTTGCGCCAGCTCTATGTGCTGCTGCCGGTCCTCGACGACGCCAAGCACTACTGGGTCGCGCCCGACGAGGTCGACAAGCTGCTGCGCGCGGGTGAGGGCTGGCTCGCCGATCACCCCGAACAGAAGCTGATCACCAGCCGCTACCTGTCGCGCCGCTGGGGACTGACCCGTCAGGCCATGGAGCGTCTCGAACTGGTGCGGCTGGCCGAGGCCGACGACCTCGCCGTCGAGGACGTCGACAACGCGGTCGACGAGACCACCGACACGGAGGAGCGCCCCGTACCGCTCGCCGAGCAGCGCAGGGCCGCCGTCCTGGCGGCGCTGCACGCCGCCGGCGCGAGCAGGGTGCTCGACCTCGGCTGCGGCCAGGGCCAGTTGGTGCAGGCCCTGCTGAAGGACACGCGGTTCACCGAGATCGTCGGCGTCGACGTGTCGGTGCGGGCGCTGACCGTCGCCGGCCGACGCCTCAAGCTGGACCGCATGGGCGAGCGGCAGGCGTCCCGCGTCAAGCTGATGCAGGGCTCGCTCACCTACACCGACAAGCGGCTGACGGGATACGACGCCGCCGTGCTCAGCGAGGTCATCGAGCACCTCGACCTGCCGCGGCTGCCGGCCCTGGAGTACGCGGTGTTCGGCTCCGCCCGGCCGCGGACGGTGCTGGTGACCACACCGAACGTCGAGTACAACGTCCGCTGGGAGAGCCTGCCCGCCGGGCATGTGCGCCACGGCGACCACCGCTTCGAGTGGACCCGGCAGGAGTTCCGCGACTGGGCCGAGGGCGTGGCGGAGCGCCACGGCTACGGCGTACGGCTCGTGCCCGTCGGGCCCGACGACCCCGAAGTGGGCCCGCCCACGCAGATGGCGGTGTTCGAGATGACCGAGAAGGAGGCGAAGGCCGCATGACCAGCACGACACTCTCCGAAGGCACGACCACGCCCGGCCGCCGGCTCCCGGTGACCGACCTGTCGCTCGTCGTCCTCGTCGGGGCCACCGGCTCCGGCAAGTCGACCTTCGCGCGCCGGCACTTCAAGCCCACCGAGGTCATCTCCTCCGACTTCTGCCGGGGACTCGTCGCCGACGACGAGAACGACCAGAGCGCCAGCGGCGACGCGTTCGACGTCCTGCACTACATCGTGGGCAAGCGGCTCTCGGCCGGCCGGCTCACCGTCGTCGACGCGACGAGCGTCCAGGCGGAGAGCCGCCGGCAGCTGGTGCAGCTGGCCAGGCAGCACGACGTCCTGCCGATCGCGATCGTGCTCGACATGCCCGAGGACGTGTGCGCGGAGCGCAACGCCGGCCGGCCCGACCGGGCCGGCATGCCCCGCCATGTCATCGCCCGCCACCGCCGTGAGCTGCGCCGTTCGCTGCGCGGCCTGGAGCGCGAGGGCTTCCGCAAGGTGCACGTCCTGCGCAGCGTGGAGGAGGTGGAGAGCGCCGAGATCGTCCTCGAACGCCGCTACAACGACCTCCGCCACCTCACCGGCCCGTTCGACATCATCGGCGACATCCACGGTTGCAGCTCCGAGCTGGAGACCCTGCTCGGCAAGCTCGGCTACGTGGACGGCGCACACCCCGAGGGCCGTACCGCCGTCTTCGTGGGTGACCTCGTCGACCGCGGTCCCGACAGCCCCGGCGTGCTGCGGCGGGTGATGGCGATGGTCGCCGCCGGCAACGCCCTGTGTGTGCCCGGCAACCACGAGAACAAGCTCGGCCGCTGGCTGAAGGGCCGCAACGTCCAGCACACCCACGGCCTCGCGGAGACCATCGAGCAGCTGGGCAAGGAGGACGACGCGTTCCGCGAGCAGGTGAGGGAGTTCATCGACGGCCTCGTCAGCCACTACGTGCTCGACGAGGGCAGGCTCGTCGTCTGCCACGCGGGCCTGCCCGAGAAGTACCACGGCCGCACGTCGGGGCGGGTGCGTTCGCACGCCCTGTACGGCGACACCACGGGGGAGACGGACGAGTTCGGACTGCCCGTCCGCTACCCGTGGGCGGAGGACTACCGGGGCCGCGCCGCCGTGGTCTACGGCCACACACCGGTCCCCAGCACCTCATGGATCAACAACACGATCTGTCTCGACACCGGCGCCGTCTTCGGCGGCAGGATGACCGCACTGCGCTGGCCCGAACGCGAACTGGTCGACGTCCCGGCCGAGAAGGTCTGGTACGAGCCGGTCAGGCCGCTCGTCACGGAGGCGCCGGGCGGGCGTGAGGGCCGGCCGCTGGACCTCGCCGACGTGCAGGGCAGGCGGGTGGTCGAGACCCGGCACATGGCGCGCATCGGTGTGCGCGAGGAGAACGCGGCGGCGGCGCTCGAGGTGATGAGCCGCTTCGCCGTCGACCCGCGGCTTCTCACGTATCTGCCGCCCACGATGGCCCCGACGGCAACCTCCAGGGAGGACGGCTACCTGGAGCACCCGGTGGAGGCGTTCGCCCAGTACCGGTCCGACGGCATCGCCAGGGTCGTGTGCGAGGAGAAGCACATGGGCTCTCGGGCGGTGGCCCTGGTCTGCCGTGACGCGGACGCGGCGCGTGAACGGTTCGGCGTCGAAGGTCCCACCGGAGCGCTGCACACCCGCACCGGGCGGCCGTTCTTCGACGACCCGGCGGTCACGGAGGAGATCCTCGGACGCCTGCGCACGGCCGTCACCGAGGCCGGGCTGTGGGACGAACTCGACACCCGCTGGCTGCTGCTGGACGCGGAGCTGATGCCCTGGTCGCTCAAGGCGTCCGGGCTGCTGCGCTCGCAGTACGCCGCGGTCGGCGCCGCCTCCGGGGCCGTGCTGCCGAAAGCGACCGCCGCCCTGGAGGCCGCCGCCGCACGCGGTGCCGCCGTGGAGGGGCTGCTGGACCGGCAGCGCGAGCGCACCGCCGACGCGGCCGCGTTCACCGAGGCGTACCGGCGCTACTGCTGGAGCACCGACGGACTGGAGGGGGTGCGTCTCGCGCCCTTCCAGATCCTCGCGGCCGAGGGCCGCTCGCTCGCCGCGGTCCCGCACGACGAACAACTGGCCTGGCTGGACAAGCTGGTGGAGCACGATGCCACCGGTCTGCTCCAGGTCACCAGGCGGCTGATCGTCGACACGGGCGACGAGGCGTCGGTGCGCTCCGGTGTCGACTGGTGGCTGGAGATGACCGGGCGGGGCGGCGAGGGCATGGTCGTCAAGCCGCTCCAGGCGCTCGCGCGGGACGGGAAGGGACGTCTCGTGCAGCCGGGCATCAAGGTCCGCGGCCGTGAGTACCTGCGGATCATCTACGGTCCCGAGTACACCCGGCCGGGCAACCTGGAGCGATTGAGGGAGAGGTTCCTGAACCACAAGCGCTCTCTCGCCCTGCGTGAGTACGCCCTGGGCCTCGAGGCGCTGGACCGGCTGGGCGAGGGGGAGCCGCTGTGGCGGGTCCACGAAGCCGTGTTCGCCGTGCTGGCTCTGGAGTCGGAACCGGTGGACCCGCGGCTGTGAGCCGCTGCTCCCTCGGCCCGGCGGCGAGCGCGGCCGATCCGGCCGCGACGGCTGTGTGACGGACTCGGGCGCCCGGCGGGCGCCCGAGTCCGTTCGTACCTGGGGGGCTCGTTCACGAGGTACGGCTGAGGATCATGCGCCCGCACGTTGATGAGTGCGCCCCCTCGTGCCCCCGAGCTCCATCGAGGTCATATTGACCGACCAATGACCGGCCCATAGCGTCATTGCCCCGACGCAGTGTGACGGTTGGTCAACTCTGTGGCACCGAGTGCCTTGTGAGCCCACTGCGCGGGAAGGAACGCCGGCGAAGGACGTGGTCCCCCGAAGGGCCAGCACATCCGCTGCGGGGGGCGAGTCGATGAGTCTGTTCGGAGGGGGCCGTTCGTTCCTCGACGCCCTCACCCCACAGGACCGTGCCACGCTCACCGCACTCGGAGCGCCGCGCGTCTACGCGTCCGGTGACGTCATGATCGAGGAGCGTGACACCAGCACCTTCGTGCTCCTGGTGCTCTCCGGCTGGGCCGTGGTCTCCGTGGGCACCGACCGCGGCGGCCGTCTCATCCTCGCCCTGCGCGGGGCCGGCGAGGTCGTCGGCGACCTCGCGGCCGTGGACCGTGGCCCGCGCAGCGCCACGGTGACGGCGCTCGGCCAGGTGCGCACCGTGGCCGTCTCCGGCGAGCGATTCCGCAGCTTCCTCGCCGCCAGGCCGCAGGCCACGGCGCTGATCATGCGTCAGCTCACCGCCCGGCTGCGGAGCTCGGACGTGGAGCGCCGCTCGCTGGCGTCCGGCTCCGTGCTCCAGCGCCTCGCCGCCCGCCTGGTCGAACTCGGCGGACGGGTCGGCCGCACCGACGGCGACGGCACCGTCATCGACCTGCCCCTGCCGCAGCACGACCTGGCGGCGGCGATAGGGGCCACCAGGGAAGCGGTCGCCAAGGTGCTGCGGCTGCTGCGGGAGCAAGGCGTGGTCCGCACCGCCCACCGGCGGCTGATCGTCACCGACATGGACCTGCTGCGGCTCCTCGCACAGGGCCGCGAGCAACCGCCGCAGCGCGGACCGGCGAAGAAAAGCCCGCCACTTGTGTAAACGGCTACATCGCCCGTCGCACGACGCACCGAGTCTTGTTCCCGAGACGACAGCACCCAGGGGGTCCGAGTGAGCAGTGCAGCAGCCGTGAACAGACTGGTGGTCTTCGGGGACGCCTGCGGCTCGGGGCGCTTGGGCCTCGACGCGAAAAGGCGCATGCGGGCCGCCATGTACGGGGCCTTCGCCGAGGCGTACGCCTCCGTGGGCGTCGAGGTGGACCGTGTCCACCAGGAGGACCGCGGAGACGGGATCCTCGCCGCGCTCGACCCCGGCGTACCGCCGACGCTGATGGTCGGCACCTGGCTCGACACGCTGTTCCAGAGCCTGCGCGAGCACAACGCGGGCAGCGCCGACCGCCTGCGGCTGCGGATCGGGATGAACGCCGGCCCGGTGCTCGACGACGGCAGGGGGCTGGTGGGGCGTGCCGTGGACGTGGCGGCACGGCTCTGTGACAGCCCGGTCGCCAGGCGGACGATGGAACGCGCCCCCGGCAGCGATCTGCTGGTGGTCGTCTCCGACTGGCTCTACGCCAACGTGGTGGCGGAGGGCGGCCGTTACGTCGAGCCGGAGACGTACCGCAGTGCGCGGGTCCGGATCAAGGAGACCGACGAGACCGCCTGGTTCCACATCCCCCGGTTACCCGCGCCCCCGCTGCCCGACGACCGGCCCGCGTCAGGGCCCGGCACCGTGCACCGGAGTACGGGCGGCGCGGACGGACCGGGGACCGAGACGGGCGGTGGGCCGGTACAGGGGGACGGCCCACCGCCTCCGGACCCGCCGCAGCCGCGCACCACAGGCACGAAGGGCCCCGCAGGCCCCGCCGGCACGGCAGACCGGGCAAGGACGGCAGGCCCCGCCGGCACGCCGGACGCGGCGAGGGGAGCAGGCGGCACGGACACCGCCGGCACGACCGTCACCCACATCAACGCCCAGGGCGACGTGGCGGCGTTCGAGAACAACGTGTTCCACGGTCAGGTGACCGGCATCCGCAAGAGCCGCGGCCCGGCCGCCCCCGACGGGGACGGTGCCGCATGAGCAGCGACCACGAAGAGGCCCCGCCGCCCGACGCCCCGGCGGACGAGCAGAAGCCGGCCCCCGCGCCCGACCGGAAGCCCGCGGAACCGGACGCGGAAGCCGCCGCGCAGGACGCCGCGGAACCGGCTCCTGAACCGCCCAACCCCTTCGCCACGGCGGGCCGCAGCCCCATGGGATCCGCCGGCGGCACCGGCGGTTCCGGCACCGCCCACGCGGCACGCCGGACCTTCGCACCGCGGCAGGCGGAGCGGTTCGTCACCTTCGGCGACGACGGCCAGTACTTCCACGGCAACTACTTCATCAACCAGTTCGGCGCCGGCCCCGGCCCGGCCATGCTCGACGGACCCGTGCCCGCGGAGGAACTGCGCCGGCTCGCCGGGGTCTACTGCGAGACCCCCGGATACGGCCGGATGCGGACGAGGCTGCGCGAATGCGGGCTGCTGGTCCTGTGCGGGGAACGGGGGAGCGGCCGCACGGCCACGGCCCTCGCCCTGCTCTCCGAGCTCACCGACAACCAGGTCACCCGGCTGGACCCCAGTGAGGCCGTGCACCGGATCTCCGGCGACATGCTCAAGGAGGAGCACGGGCACCTTCTGGAACTCCCGTCCGACGAGCTGCAGCGGGAGGGCGGCCGGAGCACCCGCGGCGACGGCCGGGACGAGGGACGTCACCCCGGCCGGCTCACGGAACTGCACCTGGACCGCTTCAGCAGGCAGCTGCTGACCGCCAAGGCGTTCGGTGTCGTCCTCGTGGAGAGCGGGGACCTGGCCGACCGGCTGCTGCGCGGCCGTTACGGGATGCAGCTCCGCCCGCCGGGGACCGAGGACGTCCTCCACCGCCACCTGCGCATCCAGCTGCTCGGTGAACCGCCGGAGGCCCTCGACGCCTGCCGCCAACTGGCGCGCCGCGAGGACCTGAAGGGCGCTCTCGGCCTCGACGAACTGCGTCCCAAGGAGGCCGCCGGTCTCGCTGAGCTGCTCGCCCGCCACTGGCGCGGCGAACTGGGCGACGACGAACTCCTCGACGGCTGCACCACCTTCGTACGGGCACAGGCCCGTGCGTGGTTCGCCGGCGCGGACCGTCCCGGCACCCTCCCCGAGGCGGGTCCCGCGCTGGGCGCCGCGGCTTTCCGCATCGCCGTCGCCGTGTTCAACGGATCGCCCTACGGCCTGGCCGCCGAGGCCGCCGAGCAGCTCGCCTGGGAGATGTCCGTCACCCTGGACCCCGAACAGCCCGTCGGGCGGCGGCTGTTCGGCACCCACGCCGACGACCGCCCCGCGCTGGCCCGGGCTGTCGTGGAGGACGCGGAGTTCGACCTCGGTGACGCCCAGATCCCGGTACGCGCCATCCGCTTCCAGGGCGAGGCCCTCGCGACCGCCGTCCTGCGCGAGGTGTGGAACGGCTACCACAACGCGCGCGGTCCGGTGGTGCGCTGGCTGCGCACCCTGTGCGACGACCCGCGGCCCCAGGTGTGGGTGCGGGCCTCCGTCGCCGCCGGAGTCCTCTGCTCCTGGGACTGGGTCCACGGGGCGGGCGAACTGATCGGCCCGATGGCCGCGGTGGACAGCCCCGTCCAGCAGATGTCGGCCGCGACCGCCCTCGCGGAGGCGTCCAGGGACGCGTCCGTACGGCCCGCGGTCGGCGCGCTGCTGAAGGAGTGGGCCACGTCCGAGGACGAGGCGCTGGTGACGACGGCGCTGCTGGCCCACGGGTACGGCATGGCCGCCGGTTCCGTCCGCGCCTCCCTCGACGCGCTGGCGAAGGCGGTCCGGGCCGGCGACGTGACGACGCTGTCCAACGCGGCGTTCAGCGTCACCCGGCTGCTGGCCGGCGCGGAACCGGCGACGGTCGTCTCCCGTCTCGGCGCGTGGCTGCGCGGCGGACAGCGGGAACTCGCCGACCTGGTGCTGCTGAGCGTGCTGGGCACGCTGACCACGCGCACCACGTATCTGTGGGGACTCGACGAGACCGAGGCGCTGGAGGAGCACGCCCGCCGGCCGCTGCTCGTGGCCCTGCTCGCCACCCACGAACCCCTGGTCGGCAAGCTCGCCGACCTGGTGAGCCTCACCCTCGGCACCGCCCGCTCCGGCGAGGTGGCGCTCGAAGCACTCGGGCGGGTCCTGCGCCAGTGCGCGGACGACCCCGCACAACTGGAGGTGGTCCGCGGCTTCCTCCCGTTGATCACCGTGGAGCGCAGGGACCGCGACCGGGTGCGGCACCTGCTGGCCCGGCTGGTCCGGGACGAGGACGACCCCTTGGACAAGAACGCCGCCCGCCTGCTGTGGGAAGCGGCGGCGGAAGGAGCTGAGCGATGACCCCGTCAGGCGCCGGAGAACCGCCCGCGCAGCAGCCGTTCCGGCCCGACGAGCGTGCAGGCGCCGACGAGCGGGACGGTGCCGCCGAGCCGCGCAAGGGGCCGCTGCTGCGGGAGTGCGTCCTGCCGTACACGCGGCGCAGCGGCCAGGTTGCGGCCGTGTACCTGTACCCCAACGGCGGCCACAGCGTGCTGTGGCCGAGCCGCAGGGAGGACCACGACAAGCCCTGGTTCGGAGGGCCCCGTGCCGTCTTCGAGGTCATCCTCGGACGCCATGTCACCGCCTTCGACCTCGCCCTCCCCGCAGCCGGCGACGCCCAGTCGTTCAAGACGCGCGCCGAGGTGCAGTGGGAGGTGGACGACCCGCGGCTGGTGGTCGAGAAGGCCGTCTGGGACGTACGCGAGATGCTGCACGGCGACCTGCTGTACGGGCTGCGCCAGGTGTCCCGCCGGTTCCGGCTGACGGAGGCGCAGCGCGCGGAGGAGGCCGTCCAGGCCGAACTGCGGGCCGGCCGGATGGACCTGGGCGCCGATCTCGGCCTGCGTACCCGGGTGCATGTCTTCATCGACCTCAGCGACCAGGTCAGGGACCGGGTCGCCGAGCGCGACGACGTCGCCTTCGAGATGGAGAAGGACCGTGCGCAGGCCGAGGCGGACCGGCGGAAGGACCGGTACGAGCGCGAACGCGTCGCGGAGCGCGCCGCCCAGCTGGAGGAGGTCCTGCGGCGCGGCGAGGAGGCCGAGATCACCCATCTGATGGCGAGCAACCCCGACAAGGTGTGGGAGATCCGCCAGGCGATC
This sequence comes from Streptomyces kurssanovii, assembly GCF_040677245.1. Lineage (NCBI taxonomy): Bacteria > Bacillati > Actinomycetota > Actinomycetes > Kitasatosporales > Streptomycetaceae > Streptomyces > Streptomyces kurssanovii. The sequence continues at coordinate 88,045 of NZ_JBFAQK010000011.1, read as the reverse complement.
CGGCAGGAGAAACGGGAGGGCCAGGCCGACTATCTGCACCTGTTCAACCGGCTGCTCGACGCGGGAATGCTGGAGCGGCACGACGTGGGCGAGCAGATGTACGAGGTGCTCCGGTATCTGAGGGACAACAGCAGCAGGGTGACCGGCAGGGTCACCGACCGGGTGCTCACGTCCCCCGAGGGGGGCCGGCCCGCGCTGTCCTCCCGGCGGGAGGAGACCCCGGAGCCGAGGCGGCCGTTCTGGGACGAGGAGCCGGAGGACGCCGCCGGCCCGGCCCCCGACGAGGGGCACGTCTACGAGCCCACCCGGGTGCAGTCGTCCGCGGAGCGGGATCGCGACGGGCGGCCGGCGACCGGATCGGGCGGCCCCCCGCCGAGCGCGGACTTCGACGACTGGGGGGACGAGTGAACGGCGGCGCACCCCCGGGCCGGGGGGCCGGCGCGGGTGCCGGTGCCTCTCCGGGGCCCGCCCCCGGTGCGGGTCCCGCACCCGTACCCGGCGCGGGTCCCGCACCCGTACCCGCAACCGGCACCGTCGGCCCCACCCGCGGCAGCGCCTCCGCCGGTGCCGACCCCGGCGGCGACGTACGGTTCGTCGCCGAGCGGCTGCTCAACTCCGTACGCGAGGACATCGGCCGGGCCGACGCCAAGGCGGCGATCCTGCTCTCCGGAGCGGTCGCCGCACTGGCCGTAGCCTTCTCGCGCAACGAACTCCCGCTGCCGGCGTCCCGCGCGGCGGCAGCCACCGTGACCGCCGGGCTGCTGCTCTACGCGGCGGGCGTGCTGATGCTCGTCGGCGTGATACTGCCGCGCACGCGGACCGGCGCGGACACCACCTTTCTTCGCGATCTCGCGGTCGGCACGCCGACCGATGAACTGCTCGTCCGGCTCTCGGAGTCGGGCGAGGACGTCGTGCGCTGGCTGGTCGGCCAGGCACGGGTGCACGGGGCGGTCCTGGCCGCCAAATACCGGTGGTTGCGCATGGGGGTCTGCACGCTGACCTTCGGCGCGCTGCTGGTCCTCTTCGGCGAGCTGTGGTGAGAGACGATGAGAATGTTCCGCAAGACGGGTGTGCCGGTGCTGGTCTGCGCACTCCTGATACTTCCGGCCGCGGCGCCGGGACAGGCCGCCGGCCCGCCGGGCAGGGCGGCCGCGCCGGCGTCCGACGGGCCCGACCCGATCGACTTCGCGGTCGTCGTGGACCAGTCGGAGAGCCTGTCCGACGAGGACCTGGCACGTGAGGTGGAAGCCGCCTCGCTGATCACCCAGGGCGAGATCTCCGCCCGTTCACGCGCCGCCGTCATCGGCTTCGGCAGCTCGGAGAAACCGGGCCAGTCACCGGTCAGCGAAGTATGCGCCCTCACCACGGCCGACACCGCGGGGCGGCAGCGGCTGAGCGACTGCGTGCAGCAACTGGCCCACCGCGACGACAAGAAGACGGGACCCGGCACCGACTTCCCCGCGGCCGTGCGGCAGGCCGTCGACCGGCTGGCGGAGAAGAGCGACAAGGAGACCCCCAAGGTCGTCTTCCTGCTCACCGACGGCCGCCTCGACGTCTCCGACAGCCCCGAGTACGGCACCGACGGGGCGAACCGCCAGGCCAACGGCGCGAAGCGCCTCACGGAGGAACTGGCCAGGGCGCGGCGGGAGTCCGTGCAGATCTGGCCGCTCGGCTTCGGCGACAGCATCGACCGGGCCGCGCTGACCAGGATGGCCGAGGGCGGATTCCGCAACGGCTGCGCCGACGTGCCCGACGCCGCCCCGAAGATGCGCGTCGTCGACAGCTCGGCGCAGATCGACAAGGCGCTCCAGGAGACCTTCGCCGCGGCCCGCTGCGCCCGCGTGGCGCACGGCACGGTCGGCAAACCGCCCGCCGACCTGTCCGTCACCATCCCGCCCATCGCCACCGACGGCTCCCTCACGGTCAGCAAGCACGACCCCAAGGTCACCGTCACCTACTACGACCCCAAGGGCCGGCGGGTGCCGACCCAGGGCGAGTTCGACGGTTCCGCGTTCGAGACCAGCGGACAGGACGGGCCGGTCGAGGCGCTGCGGGTGAAGAACCCGCTGCCGGGCAAGTGGCGGATCCGTATCGAGGCGCCGGAGGGCCACCGCGACCGCGAGGTCGCCGTGCGCGCCATCTGGCAGGGCAGGCTCCGTTCCGCGGTGACGCTCAGCCCAGCCTCGCCCCGCCCGGGGGAGGAGGCCGTCGTCGAGGTCCGTATGCAGACCCGGCGGGGCGTGGTCATCACCGACCCCGAGCAGCTCAACGGCATCCGGGTCTCCGCCCGGATGACCGGCGCGGGGTTCGACCCCGTCGTCGTACCGCTGGCGGACGGCGGCAAGAAGCCCGACGAGAGCGCGAAGGACGCCCGCTACGCCGGACGGTTCACCGTCCCCGCCACCGCCTCCGGGGAACTGCGGCTCACCACCGAGATGACCGCACCCGGCATCACCAGCGACCGCCGGCCCCTGCACGCCCGCGTTTCGCAGGGCCCCCCGGTGCTCACCGCCGGGCTGAGCGTCGACCGCGGCGACGTCCACCCCGGCCAGACGGTCAGCGGCACCCTGGACGTCACCAACAACGACTCCGGACCGCACACCCTGCGGCTCTCCCTCGCCGACCAGCCGCCCGGATCGGCGCTGCGCATCAGCCCGGCGACGGTGAACGCCGCACCCGGCGGCAGTTCCACCCCGTTCACCGTCACGCTCGGCCCGGACGTTCCCCTGGGCGAGCTGTCCGGACGGATCACGGTGACCGACCTCGGCGACGGAGGCCGGGTCGTGGACAACGTCTTCCTCGGGGTGCGCGTCACCGCCGAACCCACTCTGTGGGACAGGTGGTGGTGGGCCTTCACCGGCGCGGCGCTCCTGCTGTGCGCGCTGGCCGCCGTGGTCGCCGTGCGGCTGCGGGCAGGGGCCAGGCGACGGGACCTCTCCGGGGTACGGCTCGAACTGCGGGCGGAGGGACAGCGCCCCGACACGCTGACCGTCAGAGCCGGCCAGAGCCCCGGCGGGGAGTTCCTCTTCGGCGTCGGCCGCTCCGGCGGCGGGGCACCCGCGCTACGGCGCGGCGGAGGCTCCCAGGCGTACCGCCTGCGGCGCACGGCGGCCGGACAACTCCTGCTCAAGCCGCCCGGCGGACCGGAGCGGGCCATCGGGCAGGGCCAGCCGGCCGGCCTTGCCGACGGGTTCGAACTCGTCGTCGGCGACGCGCGTACCGCCTCCGGAACGGGCAGGTCCGGCCGGGACGGGCAGGGCCGGGGCCAGGGCGGCGGCCCCTTCGGCCGCCGTCGTGTGCCGGGACCGCGGGCCCCGAGGCCGCAGGGCTCCTCCGATCGCACCGGCCCCCGCGGCGGACGGACCCGGGGCGAACCCTCCGCCGCCCCGCCGCGACGGGGAACCACCCCTCCCGACCCCAACTTCTGACCCACCTCTCGGCCACGAGCGCCCGTCCACGGCGGCGCAAGGGGAGACAGACATGAAGATCTACCAGCCCATGCTCTACGTCGGTCTGGGCGGCACGGGTGCCAGGATCGGCGCGGACCTGGAGCGCGGACTGCGCCGGGAGCTGTGCGGGCCCGACGGCAACAAGCTGGTCACCGACGGCCGCAGGCTGCCGTTCCAGCTGCCGGACTGTCTGCAGTTCGTCTACGCGGACTTCAGCGAGTCCGAGCTGGACCGGCTCCAGCCCGCCGGCCTCAAGGCGGGGGAGAGCGCAGCCCACGCCCGTACCTCACGGATCATCCACGACCTGCTGCCCAGCGACTACGACAGCTCGCCCGAGGTGGCCCGGATGCTGCGGGTCGCGCTGCACGAGGAGACCCACCACTGGCTGCCGCCCCAGGAGCGGCAGCCCCGGGTCGCGCCCCTGCACACCGGCGCCGGGCAGTTGCCGACCGTGGGCAGGTCGGCGCTGTTCGCGACGCTGCGCAGCGGACTCGAGCCGGTGCTGCGGCAGTTGCGTGAGGCGATCGGCGCGATCAGCAACTCGCAGGGCGACCTGCGGGAGATGGGCGGCGGACAGATCCGCGGCTGCGACGTGTTCGTGGCGTTCTCCGTGGCCGGCGGCACCGGAGCCGGCATCTTCTACGACTTCATCCATCTCATCGGGCACGAGTTCCGCCGGTCCAAGGTCAAGGGCGTCAAGATCTATCCGCTCGTCGTCATGCCCTCCGCGTTCCCGCCGGAGGCCGGCGGCGGCCGTGAGGCCGAACTGAACTCGTCCCGCGCCCTGGTCGACCTCTCCCGCCTGGTCGACGACCAGAACGTGCCCAGTGCCCGGTCCGACTTCGGCGACGTGGAGGAGCAGGGATCACTCGGCGTCCGCTACCCGGGCGAAGGCCTCGTCACGCTGCGCCCGTCGACGGTGCAGACCGCGTTCCTGTTCAGCCGCACCGCCGGCATCGAGCCGGAGGACCTGCGCCGCTCCATCACCGCGATGGTGATGTCCCTCATCGGCACGGAACTCGGCGACGACAGCGGCCAGGGCCGCACCGAGGGCGACTACCAGTCCTTCGCGGCCAGCTTCGTCAACAAGAGCGTGGAGCGCTCCAAGCCGTCCAGGTCGGGCATCGGCCACCGGTCCATGTCGACCAGCCTGGCCGCCTCACTGACCGTGCCGGTCGACGACCTGGCCGAGATAGTGGCGGGCCGGCTGCTGGCGCAGGCCGTGCGGGCGATGGACGAGGAGGCGCGCAAGCCGGCCGACGACGGCACCGAACGGGTCCGCGACCTGTTCGACCGCTCCGCCATCGGCCGGCTGTGGTTGCGGGAGGCGCCGGAAGTGGTGCCGCCCGACCCGCTGCCCAAGGGCACCAGGGCCATCATGCAGGCCCTGCGGAACCGGCTCGGCGACATGGACGACGCACTCGGCAGGCTCCAGCGGGAACTGGACTCCGAGATCCCACGGCTGGTCGAGGAGTTCCGGCCGGGGTCGGGCTGCCGCGAACTGCTGGGCGTGATCGACCCGTTCAAGCTGGAGAGGCTTCTCGCCGGACTGCCCGGCCATCCGCAGCGGGTCGCGGAGGCCGGGTTCGTCGGCATGCTCGACAACCGCAGGAACGACCCGGAACGCGGCGAGGGCGTGGACGTCCACCCACCGCAGATCCCGCTGATCAAGCGGGCGGTCGGCGGACTCGTACCGGCCCGCTGGGGCGACCCCGACGTGCAGAACGCCCTCGACGAACAGGACGCCTGGTACCGGTGGCGGGCCCGGCAGAAGTGGCACCGCGGCTGGAAGGACCAGGAGTCGCGCTGGCGGCCCCCGCTGCTGCGCACCACCAAGGAGATCGGCGAGCTGGTCAAGGCGCTGCGCGGACACGAGGAGGACGAGCGCAAGTTCTTCGCGGAGCGGCGCAAGGAGCTCTACCGCAAGGACCGCAAGGGCGTGCTGTACCTGCTTCCTCCGCAGAACACCCTCGCCGCCTTCTACGACGACGTGATCCGCCGGCTCTACCAGCACGAGGACCTGCCGGAGAACCCGGGCGCCGCCCGCCTGGTGGCCAAGCTGATCCGGCCGGACGACTGGATGCGGGCCCTGGAGTCCGTGCGCCGTTCGCCGCAGGCCGGGGTCAAGGAGATCAAGCAGGTCATCGAACGGCGGGTCAAGGGATTGTTCGTGGAGTCGAGCGTGCTCGGCGACCGTCCGCTGCTGCCGTCCCTGGGGGTGCTGCTGCAGGCCGCGGCCGGTGACGAGGACGCCGCCGCGAAGGTGGACACCCGATGGCTGGAGCAGTTCCGCTCCCAGCTCGTCGGACTGCTCCCGGTCGGCTTCGAGCCGGACGGCAGCGGCCCGCTCAAGGTGCTCATCGTGCACCCGCAGAGCGAGGCAGGCTCGGGGGCCGCGGCCTTCCTCAAGCGTGAACTGCGCCTGCCGTACGGGACGGTGCCCGAATTCCGTGCCGTGGACACGGAGTCGATCACGGTGGTGCTGTTCCGCAGCGGCATGAGCCTCACCGACGTCTCGGAGGTGCGGCACGTGCTGCGGCTCTGGGCGGAGGCCCGGGACGCCGCCGGCGTGGACGACTTCCTGCACTGGCGCCAGCGCCTCGGCTACCGCGACGACTGGCTGGCCAGCACCGAGGAGGACCGGCGCCGCATCCTGCACCGCATCCTGTGCGCGGTCTGGAACGGCCTCGTCGAGGTCAAGGGATCACCCGACTCGCCCGAGCAGATCCGCATCCGCCTCCAGGAGGGCGGCGCGGCCACCATGACCCTGCGCCTCGAGGCCTTCGACAACAGCGTCTCCAGCTGGGCGGGGCTGCTGCGGGCCTACGAGCAGTGGGCTCTGCTCGACGAGGGCCGGATCGTCGAGGAGGTCTGCGAGCGGCTGATGAGCGCACAGCCGGTCGGTCTCGCCACCACACCGGAAGCCCCCTCGCCGCTGTTCCGCCGGCTGGTGCACGAGGTGGCGCCCCGCCAGCTCGCCCTGCTCAAGGAGCTGAGCGGGCAGTTCGGCGCCGAGGACGAGGAATGGCTCGTCCCGCTGCGCGACTTCTGGGAACAGACCTTCCCCGGCGCACTCGACATGCGCTTCCCCGGCGCCACCCGCCCCACCCGGCCCAACCTCCGGGCGCTCGACCAGCGCGTCGCGCAGAGCGAGGCCGCACGCCGCCAGGATGACGCGCCGGTCCCGGGGCCGCGCGACGAGCCGCGACCCGACCCGCGTGACGAGCGGCGACACGAACCACGCGACGAGCCGCGACCCGACCCGCGCTCGGACCCCCGGCGCGAACGGACGTACGCGGACGGGCAGGACGGGGGCCACGGACGGGGCGACGTGGGCCACGGCCGACGGGACGCGGGCCACGACCGTGACGCGCACCCGTACGACCACGAACCGGCCGCCGGCCCCCGCCGGGACGAGGGCGCCGCCCGCACACAGCCGCCGGCCCCCGCCGACCCCTGGGACGAGGGCGACTGGGGCCGCCACGGCCACGACCAGGACGGCGACCGATGGTGACCATGGAACAGAACCGCCCGGCCCATGCCGTCGTCGTGGACCTGCGGCACGGGGAACCGGTGACCGCGGCACTGAAGGAGACGGAGCACGACCGCACGCGGCGGTTCCTCGTCATCGACGACGCGGCGGACCTCGTGGACCACCAGCTCCGCTACGAGCAGCTCTACTCCTACGGACCGGCACGGCTGCTCTGCCTCGCGACCGGCGCCCCAGGGCAGCGGCAGCTCCATCGGCCGCTGCCGCTCGGCCCGCCGGAGGCCGGTGTGCTGTGGCTGCCCGACACGCTCGTGGGCGCCGCCCCGGGGACCGACAGGTTCGACGCGTCGCTGCGGCCGCTGCTGGAACTCCTCGTGGAACCGGCCGTGTTCGACAGCGTCCTCGGACAACTGGCGGACGTGCCGCACGGCGTCGCCGTGCCCGCCGTGCACGTACTGGAGCACGACCTGACGGAAGAGGCGCGGTCACGGGCGTGGCGGCAGGCGCTGGAGCACCTCACCGGCCAGGACCTGCCCGTATCCGTCGCCCCTCCGGAGGGCGGCACCGCGTCCGGCGGGACCCGGCGGGACGGTCTCACACCCGAACTGTCGCTCCTCCTCGGCCGGTCGGTCCCGCGCAGCCTCGCCGACCGGCCGTGGCTGACGCCCGGCGGCCGGACCGACATCCGGCACGAGGAGTGCGTGGACGCCCTGCACGACACCAGGGACGCCTACGAGGCGATCCGGGGCGCGGCCGGTCTGTTCGGCGGGGCCGGCAAGGAGGCCGACCTCCCCGCACGGTTCGAGGGCCTCGCCGGCGCGCTGGCCGCGTACAGAGCGGAGGTCGCGGGCGCGCTCGGCGACGGTGGCGGCGACCGTGTCCGCCCGGAACAGCGCGCGCGGCTGCTCGAGCGCGGCATCGAACTGACGGAGGTGCCGGAGGTGACCCGCGCGAGCGTGGGACCGGCGTTGCGCGACCACACGGAGCGCCTCCTCGGGCAGCGGCTGCCCCTGCGGTCCGTCGCGGCGACGCTCAACGCGCTCTCCGGCCGGTCGGCTCCGGCGGGAAGCACGGCGAGACTGCGCCGGCTCGACGAGACCTGTCCGCCGGAGCGGGTCGCGGAACTCCCGCTGCCGCCGCCGTTCCTGATGCGCCGCCATTGGGCGGCCGACGTGGGCCTGGCCCTGCTGATCTGCTGCGTCGCCGGACTGTGGCCGGGAATCGGGTGGTTCAGCGGCCCGCTCTGCGCGGCGGCGGGCGCGGGTCTCGCCGTACTGATGCTGCGGCGCCGGCCCAGTCGTTCCCGCGACGGCCGGCTGGACGGGGGCGGCGACACCCGCGCCCTCGCCCGCCTCGCCGCGGGCGCCGCCGGCGGGGCGGCCGGCGCGTTCGCCGGCACGGCGCTGTCCCTGCCGGCCTGGGCGGGCGCGGCGGCCCTGGCGCTCGCGCTGACCGCGCTGGTGCTGCTGGCGGTACGCGACTGGACGGCGGCGGTCGACGACTGGTGGGGGCAGACGGACTGGGCCTTCGCCGCGGGAGCGGTGGAAGGGGTCGACGAACTGCTGGCCGACACCGTCGTGCACGACTGGCTGCTCGCCGACGCCCGCTACCACTGCTCCGACGCGGCACGTGCCGTCGCCGTGCTGGTGGGATCACTCGCCGACACGGTGGAGGAAAGGCTCGACGCCGGTCCGTCCGTGGACCGGGGGCTGCCGGCGGACGAACCGGGCGGTCCGTCGGCCGGGCAGGCGGGCGGCTTCGACTGGGACAGCTGGGGCGACGGGGCCGACGACGACTGGCCGGAACCGGCCGTCCCGGACGCCGCCTCGCACACGGCCTTCCCGGACGGCGGGGCCGCTCACGACCCGTACGCAGCGGGGGACTTCGGCCCGGATACAGGGCAGAGCCCCGGCCCGGACCTCGGTTCCGACCTCGGCCCGGGCTTCGGCCCGGAATTCCGCTCAGGCTACGGCGGCGACGCCGCGCCCGGCTTCGGCTCCGGCTTCCGCCCGGGCTTCGACGATGGCCACGCCACGGGTGCCGCCCCGGACCCGGCCGCCGGCGGCCGCTCCGTGCCGCACACCGAGGGGACGCGGGCGCACACCGACGGGACACGACCCCACGCCGCGGAGGAACAGCCGCATGCCCTGCGCAGCCTGTGGCCGTCCCGCTCCGACGGCGACGGCCCGCCCTGGCTCGAGCGGGAGACCGGCGACGGCGGTCCGGAACTGGTCGACACGCTGGTCGGTGACCTGACCCACGGCGCCGCGCTGATCCTCGCCTCCCGCTGGGCCGCCGTGGAGCGTGAACCGGCGACCGCCACCAGGGTGCCGCTGCGCCCCCTGATGAACGAACTCCTCGACGAGGAGCACCGGCGGCTGATCAGGGACGCGGCCGCCGCGCCGCCCCCGTACGCCCCGGACCCGGGGAACCGGCCCGGCATCGCCGGCCTGCTCGGTGTCTCCTCCGACCGGGTGCGCCGTCTCCTGGCCGACGGCGGCACGGAGCACGTCGTCCCGCTGTGCGGGGCCGAGCACCGGCGGCTGCTCTCCAAGGACCCGCACGCGGCGCGGCGGTTCCGCTTCGCGCCGGAGGCCCTGAGGCGCGGCGCGGAGCCGGAGACCGGCCAGGACGCGTGGCCGGCCACGGCGGAAGACGTCGTGTGGACGGCGGGCGGCAGGCACGCCGGGGTGCTCACGCTGGTGCCGATGCGCCCGGACACGGTCAGGTCGGTCAGGGGAGAGGAGGGCGGAACGCGATGACCGTGCCGCACAGCACGGGGACACCGGCGGGGGACGTGGAGGAGCTCGAGTTCTACACCCACCGCCAGGACCCCGTCCGTTTCTCCGCCCGATTCTCCGACGACGTCCGAAAGCCCGAGCGGGCGCCGCTGCTGGCCAGGCAGGTGACCCTCAGCAAGGGCTGGCGGGTGATCCAGTACCGGCTGCCGCGCTCCGCGCAGGGCGGCGCCGACGCCTACGGCGCGCTCGAGCGGGAGGTCAGCGCGGCGGTCGCGGTGGAGCGGCAGCACGGGGCCGAGCCCTACAGCGAGCTGTTCACCCGTCTCGTCGGGTTCCATCTCGACGCTCCGGAGCCCTTCGTCCTCTACAAGGCGCACGCGGGGCGGCCCGTCGCCGCCCGGCAGGGCGCGCTGACCGTGGCGGAACAGCACAAGGTGCTCAGCCAGCTCGCGCTCGCGGTGCGCCTGCTGGAGGACGTCCAGTTGGTGCACCGGGACATCAACCCCTACACGGTCCGCTGGGACGGCACCCATGTGCGGCTGGGCGAGCTGTACCGCACCCAGCGGGTCGACGAGCCCCGCGAGGCGTTCGGTGCTGCGCCGTGGGCCGCGCCGGAGCAGCGGGACGGCGTGGGCACCGCCGATCCCCGCGACGACCTGTGGTCGGTGGCCCGGCTCATGTACTTCCTGCTGTCCGGCCGTCCCGGGGACGCGACCGCGCCTCCCGAGGACCTGGCCGACTTCCGCAGGCTCGCCGCGCTCACCGAAGGTGGTGCGTTCGCTCCCCTGGCGGAGATGCGGGCGGCGCCGGCCGAGCTGATGCGCCTGCTGAACGTCGGCGATCCGCCGGCCGTGGTCTCCTCCGCCCCGGACCCGCTCGGACGCGCCCGCGCGGAGTTCGACGCCAGGCTCGCGGAGAAGCGCGACCGGCTCGGGCTCGCCGCCCCGGCGGAGCAGGAGCAGGTGTACGTGGAACTGGTCGACCCCCCGCCCCGCCGCTCGCTGCGGCGGCTGCTGGGCGGCGGCCGTCCGCCCGCTCCCAGGCCGGCTCCCGAACCCCGGCAGAACGGCCCGGTGGACGTGCCCCTGCCCTCCAGGCCCCCGTTGTGCCCGCACTGTCTGCTGCCGGTGCACTACGACGAGACGCAGCTCTTCACACTCGACAGCAAGAAGGAGCCCAGGAAACTGGACCTGAGCGCGGAGTACCGTCCGATGCACCGTCAGGACGCCCTGCGCCAGGCCTTCCAGATGTGCCCGCACGCGGACGAGAACCAGCCGCACCGGCTGCCCGTCCCCTACCTCACCAGCGGTGAACCGCTCACCGTCGCCATGGTCGGCAGCTCCGCAGCCGGCAAGACCCACCTGCTGGCCGCCATGCTCGGCGAGATCGAACAGGGCGGTCTCGAGCCGTACGGGCTCAAGTGCCTTCCGCTCAACCCGGAGGAGCACCGCGAGTACCTCGCCGAGACGGTCCACCCGCTGCACCGCGGGGAGGTGCTGCGGCGTACGGGGCAGGTGCGTTTCGCCGAGTTCGCGGACGGTCTGCTCGTCACCGGGCACGGGGTGACCCGGCCCGTCGTCTTCTTCGACCTGGCAGGCGAGGACCTGGCGCAGAACAGCGACGTGACCCGGTTCCTCATGGGCGTGGGCGCGTTCATCTTCGTGCTCGACCCGCTGCGGGCGCTGCGCCTGCCCCAGCTCGACCCGGTGCGTGAGCGCACCGGACTGGTCCAGCGCGACCTCGGCGACGAGGCGTTCGCCACCGTGCTCGGCCGGATCCCGCGCACCGGCCCGTACATCACCGCCCCCGCCGCCGTGGCACTGAACAAGAGCGACCTGGTCCGCTTCGACCCCTCGGTGGACCGCTGGCTGGCCCGCGGTCTGCCGGCGGTCCTGGACGAGCGCACCCTCCGCGCGGAGAGCCGCGACGTCCACGCCTTCGTCCGGCACCACGGCAGCCAGGCCTGGCTGAAGCCGTTCGACGACTGCGCCCGCTGCACGCTGCACTTCGTGGCGGCGACCGGCGGCCAGGAGAGGGGCGAGACGTTCCCGCACGGCGTGCGGCCGCGCCGGGTCCTCGCCCCGCTGCTGTCCGTGTTCGCGATGTGCGGGCTCCTGCCCGGAGCCGAGTTGAGGGAGACAGGGGTATGACGTCACGTCACACCGGGACCGTGGACCAGATCGTCTTCCGCTGGGACGCCGCAAACCCGATGGGCAACACGGGCTTCGGCCCGGTCGCCTGGTCCGGCGAACGCAGCGAGGTCGTACGACTGTTCCGGCCCGTCACCCACCTGCTCAGGTCGGCGGGCCCCGACACGTCCCCCGCGCTCGTGCGCCTGGTGAGCGAGGACTCGGCGACGGCGCTGCTGGTGCACCGGACGTCCGGGCGCGGCCTCGGAGGCCGCCAGGACACCTTGTGCCACGCCCTGTACGGGGCAGAGCGGAGCCTCGGCCCCGAGACCTGCCTCGGGCTGCGCACCTGGGACTGGGAGGGCAGTGGCATCGAGCTCGGCGAGGTCCGCGGCGCGCTGGACCCGGTGCCGCTCGGCGCCCTCGAACGGTCGGCCCTCGAGGGCGGGAAGCGGCTGGCCGGCGGGCTCCGCCGGACGGAGGCCGAACTGACGGCGGTCGCGGCGGAGGTGCTGCGCGACCCGGCCGCGCTGCACACCGTGCTGGACCGCGCGGGCGACGACGGACCGTGCCTGCTGCTGTGGGCCCTGTACGGGATCTTCGGCAAGGCCCTGCCGCAGCCGTGGACGTTCGCCACGCACGACACCGCGGAGAGCCGTCGGATCAGGTTCATGTTCGTGAGCCGCTGGTCCAGTTCGCCCGACCAGGACGGGCCGAGGGTCCGCACGGACCCCCTCCAGGCACCGGACGGCCGGCCGCGGGACGTGGCGGAGCGCCTGGTACGCGCCTACCTGTACGCGGTCGAACGAGGCGACGCGCACGAGTTCGAGCTCGCCGACGCGCTGTCGACGGCGCTGCCCCGTGGCGCGGCCGTGAGCAGCCGCGCGCTGTTGGCCGCCTCGGAGGACGCCCTGGCCGCGCTCGTGCGCCGCACCGGCAACGCACGGTCCGGGCCCCGCCCGTACCGTCCGGAGCCGTCCACGGCGGACGCGTACTACGCGGACGAGCCGTCCACGCCTGCGCCGTACCGCACGGGTGAGGCACCGGGGGCCGGGCCGTACCGTACGGAGCCGTCCCGGTCCGTTGAGTACGGCGCGGAACCGTCGACGCCCGCTCCGTACCGCACAAGGGAGCCGGTCGTGCCGGCGCCCGCCTCCGAGCGGTCCGTTCCGGACGGGTCCCGCCGTGCGGGCGGCCCCGGCGGCCCCGCGCCGTTGGACGAACCCGACCGGCCACTGTCCGCAACGCCGTTCGCCACGCCGCCCGTTCATGACACGCGGCCGCCGGTGGCACCGCCTGCCGGGCCACCGGGGCGGCTTCCCTTCGTCCGCCCGACCTGGCCGGAGCCGGACGGGGAGCGGCGCCGGCGGCCGGTGCTCGGCCGCCGCTCCGCCCCCAGGGAGACCGGCTCACTGCCCGCGCGGCTGGTCGGCTGCCGTGACGAGCGGGAACTCGCCGACACCATCAGGGAGTCGGGCAACGGCGACCTGCTGACGGTGCTGGAGGGCGACCCCTCGTACGACGTGCTGACGCTGGTCGTGCGCCGGATCGCGGAGGGCTGGCCCGACTGGACCGCGGGGGAGCGCAAGCGCATGTGCGACGCGGTCCTCGGCCGGCGGCTCTATCTCTCTCCCGGTGCCTCCGCCGCCCGGGGCGGCCCGGACGACGCCGTCCGCGCCGCGAACGCGGCATCGCTGTACCGATGGGCCGTGCGGCCGTTCGCCGCCGAACCGGATGTGGGGAACCGCCTGGAGAGGCTGCTGCCCGAACTGTGCGGCGGGACCGACCCGATCGGGCGCGGCGCGGCCGAGCAGATCCTCACCGGCCGCACCGACCCGGGGATCACGCTGCCGGTGTGGCAGGCGCTGGTGCGCCGGTCGATGACGCATCCGGGGCCGCCGCCCGCTCACGTCACGCACGAGCCTCCGGAGCCCCCCGGCCGGGCGGCGGAGCGCCTCGAGCAGCGGCCCCTCACCCCGGAGCGGCCGCCCGGTCCGCCGGAGTACCGGGAGCGCCCCGCGTGGCCGGGCGAGCCGCCCCGCCGCGCACCCGAGCCGGACCGCCGCCCCGAGCCGGACCGCCGCCCCGAGCCGCCCCATCGTGCATCGGGCCCGGACCGTCGTGTGCCCCATCCAGCCCGGCAACCCCACCACGACCCGGAGCCTCCGGGCGCCGCCGCGGCCCAGCCGCAGACCCGGACCGTCTACCCGTCCGGCGAAGGGGGGCGGTCCGGGAGCGACCACGGCGGGCGCCGCTCGTCCGCCACGACCGCCGGGAACGGGCGGGGGTTCGTCCTCGCCCTCGGCGGCTTCGGTGCGGTGCTGGTGGTCCTCATCGTGGTCCTCGCCGTGACGTCCTGAAAGCCCGCCGCGGCGGCAGAACCGCGGCCGGGCGGCCGACGGGCGGCCGACGCGCGGCAGAAGCGCGACGGAAGAGCGGCCGAAGATCCGCGTACGGCGTGTGTCCGGCGGCCCGCACGGCCAGGATGGGGGCATGGGATTCCATGTCGACTCCGAGGCCGGGCGGCTCCGCCGGGTCGTACTGCACCGGCCCGATCTGGAGCTGAAGCGGCTCACACCGAGCAACAAGGACGCACTGCTCTTCGACGACGTGCTCTGGGTGCGCCGCGCCCGGCAGGAGCACGACGGGTTCGCGGACGTGCTGCGCGACCGGGGGGTGGAGGTCCATCTCTTCGGTGATCTGCTGCGCGAGTCGCTGGAGCTCTCCGAGGCCAGGAAACTCGTGCTGGACCGGGTCTTCGACGAGAAGGAGTACGGCCCGCTCGCCACCGACCACCTGCGGGCCGCCTTCGACGAACTGCCCACCGCCGCCCTGGTGGAGGCCTTGGTCGGCGGGATGACCAAACGGGAGTTCCTGGCGGGCCATTCGGAACCGACGTCCGTGCGTTTCCATGTGATGGATCTGGACGACTTCCTGCTCCACCCGCTGCCGAACCACCTTTTCACCCGTGACACCTCGGCATGGATCTACGACGGCGTCGCCATCAACGCGATGCGCTGGCCGGCCCGCCAGCGCGAGACGGTGCACTTCGAGGCGATCTACAAGCACCATCCGCTCTTCGTGGGCCCGGAGGCGGGCCCGTTCCATCACTGGTCGGAGGGGCAGGACGACTACCCGTCCACCATCGAGGGCGGCGACGTGCTGGTGCTCGGCAACGGCGCGGTGCTGATCGGGATGAGCGAGCGCACGACGCCGCAGGCCGTGGAGATGCTGGCGCGCGGACTGTTCGCGGCCGGTTCGGCGCGCACGATCGTGGCCCTCGACATGCCCAAGCGGCGGGCGTTCATGCATCTGGACACGGTCATGACGATGGTGGACGGCGACACCTTCACCAAGTACGCGGGTCTCGGCATGCTCCGCTCGTACACCATCGAACCGGCCGAGGGCGGGGGCCTCAAGGTCAGTGACCATCCGCCGGAGCGGATGCACGACGCGATAGCGGCCGCGATCGGACTGAAGGAGGTCCGGGTGCTGACGGCGACGCAGGACGTGCACGCGGCCGAGCGTGAGCAGTGGGACGACGGCTGCAACGTGCTTGCCGTGGAGCCGGGCGTCGTCGTGGCCTACGAACGCAATGTCACCACCAACACCCATCTGCGCAAGCAGGGCATCGAGGTCATCGAGATCCCCGGCAGCGAACTGGGCAGGGGCCGTGGCGGTCCGCGGTGCATGAGCTGTCCCGTCGAGCGGGATGCTGTATAGCAATGCAGAGGATCGTATAGAGTTCCATTGTCACCGCATCCGCCACGCAGGAGCAGCCATCATGGCGATACATCTCGAAGGCCGCCACTTCCTCAAGGAGCTCGATTTCACCGCCGAGGAGTTCCGCGGTCTCGTCGACCTGGCCGCAGAGCTCAAGGCGGCCAAGCGCGCGGGCACCGAGGTGCAGCGGCTGCGCGGCCGCAACATCGTGCTGATCTTCGAGAAGTCGTCGACCCGCACCCGCTGCTCCTTCGAGGTGGCGGCCGCCGACCAGGGCGCTTCGACGACCTACCTCGACCCGTCGGGCTCCCATATCGGCAGCAAGGAGTCCGCCAAGGACACCGCCCGGGTGCTCGGCCGGATGTTCGACGCCATCGAGTTCCGCGGTGACGGCCAGGACATCGTGGAGGAGCTCGCGGCCCACGCGGGCGTGCCCGTCTACAACGGCCTCACCGACGACTGGCACCCCACCCAGATGCTGGCCGACGTCCTCACCATGAAGGAGCACAGCGACAAGCCGCTGGAGGCGCTCTCCTTCGCCTACCTCGGCGACGCCCGCTTCAACATGGGCAACTCGTACCTGGTAACCGGTGCTCTTCTGGGCATGGACGTCCGGATCGTCGCGCCCAAGGCGTACTGGCCCGCCGAGGAGGTCGTCGCTCAGGCGCACCGGGCCGCTGCCGTGAGCGGCGCGAGGATCACGCTCACCGAGGACGTCGCGGAGGGCGTGCGGGGCGCCGACTTCGTCGCCACCGACGTCTGGGTGTCGATGGGGGAGCCCGCGGAGGTCTGGGACGAGCGGATCAAGGCGCTGGCTCCCTACGCCGTGACCATGGACGTGCTGCGCGCCACCGGCAACCCGGGGGTGAAGTTCCTCCACTGCCTGCCCGCCTTCCACGACCTGGGCACCAAGGTCGCCCGGGAGATCCACGAGCGGCACGGGCTGACGGAGCTGGAGGTCAGCGACGAGGTCTTCGAGTCGGAGCACTCCGTCGTCTTCGACGAGGCGGAGAACCGTATGCACACCATCAAGGCCGTGATGGTGGCCACGCTGACGGGTGTCACGGCCGGCGGGAGCACGGCATCCGTATAGCCATGCGCCGAATTGGGTGATCATGCGTACAGCGGGCTAGTATGTCCGCCATCAGTGGGGTCCGGGCTCGCACGCCCGGACCCCACTCGTGCGTCTCCGTACGACCGGACCACCGAATCGCCGAACGACCGAACGACCGAACCACCGAAGAAGAGAACGTCCCCATGCGTATCAAGAGCCCGGCCCAACTTGTCGCCGATTCGGGCGCCGACCTCGAGGGTCACGGCCTCCGACGGACCATGGGGCTCTTCCAGCTCGTCTGCTTCGGTGTCGGGGCCATCGTCGGCACCGGCATCTTCGTCGGCCTGTCCGACTCCGTCTCCGAGGCCGGGCCCGCGGTCGTCGTCTCCTTCGTGCTCGCCGCGATCACCTGCGTCTTCACCGCCTTCTCCTTCGCGGAGCTGGGCAGCGCGATCCCGGTGTCCGGCAGCTCGTACTCGTTCGCCTACGCCACCCTCGGCGAGCGCACGGCGTTCCTCGTCGGCTGGTGCCTGCTCCTCGAGTACGGCGTCTCCGCGTCCGCGGTCGCCGTCGGCTGGGGCCAGTACCTCGAGGAACTGCTCCACAGCCTCACCGGTCTCACGCTGCCGGCGGCGCTCTCCGCTCCGCCGGGCGACGGCGGCGTCGTCAACGTCCCCGCCGTCGTGGTGATGGTCCTCGCGGCGCTGCTCCTGGCGCGCGGCGTGCGCGAGAGCGCCCGCGCCACCGCCGTCATGGCCGTGGTCAAGATCGCGATCCTGGTGCTCTTCTGCGCGATCGCGTTCACCGCGTACACCTCGGACAACCTCTCCCCGTTCTCGCCGCACCATCTGGCGGGCGTCACGTCGGGCGCGTCCCTCGCCTTCTTCTCGTACATCGGCTTCGACGCGATCACCACGGCGGGCGAGGAGGTCAAGAACCCCCGGCGCAACATCCCGCTCGCGATCATGATCTGCATCGGCGTCGTCACGCTGCTCTACTGCTCCGTCGCTCTCGCCGCCATCGGCGCCATGTCCGCCGACGACGTCGCCGACAGGCCGGCGGCCCTGTCGCTGATCGTGAACGACGTCACCGGTTCCACGCTGGGTGGCGGCGTGATCGCCTTCGGCGCGCTGGTCGCCATCGCCTCGGTCGTCCTGGCCGTGATGTACGGCCAGACCCGGATCCTGCTGTCCATGTCCCGCGACGGTCTCGTCCCGCGGGTCTTCGAGCGGGTCTCGCCGAAGACGTCCACCCCGGTCGCGGGCACCTGGATCGTCGCCGCGACCTTCGCCGTCCCCGCCGCGGTCGTACCGCTCGACGTGGTGATGAACCTGACGACCATCGGCACGCTCGCCGTGATGGCCGTCGTCAACGTGGCCGTCATCGCGCTGCGCCGCCGTTACCCGGACACCGAGACGCGGTTCCGTGTGCCCTTCCACCCGGTCACGCCGGTGCTCGGCGTCGCCTGCTGCCTGTATCTGATGTGGGGGACGGGCCGGGCCACCTGGCTCCAGTTCTCGGTGTTCCTGCTGGCCGGAGGCGTCCTCTACGCGCTCTACGGCCGCCGGAACTCCCGTCTCGCGGCCGGCCCGCACCAGGCCGGGACCGAACAGAAGCGGCTCGTCGACGCCTAGGGTCCTAGGGTCCTTCGTTGGATCAGGCCGATCCCGGGAGGGTGAACCAGACCGCCTTGCCGCGTGCCGTGGGCCGATGACCGCAGGCGGTGCTCAGCGCCCGGATCAGGAGCAGGCCGCGGCCGTGCTCCTGCCAGGGATCGGGCTGCGGCAGCGGGGCGGACGGCGACAGTCCGTGGGGCGGCGTCGGGTCGTGGTCGTGGACCTCGACCTGGCAGCCCGTCGGCAGCAGCTCCACCACGAGCTCTATGGGTGAACCGCCGGGGGTGTGCTCCACGGCGTTCGCGACCAGCTCGGCCGTGAGCAGCTCGGCGGTGTCACGGTCGGGGGGCGCGGGGTGGTCGCCGCCCGCCAGCGCCGCACGCACCAGGGCGCGGGCGATGGGCACGGCCGCCGTGGTGTGCGGCAGCGGGACACGCCATGAGGCGGAGTCGGTGGCTGGGGACAAGGCGGGCTTTCTGTTCGGTGGCAGTTGCTGATCACGACCCTACGAAGTCCGGGACGCCGGAACAGGGGCGAGTACCCCGCCGGCCCGGCACCTGTGCCACAACCGGTACGGGACTTTCGCGGAGTCGCAACACTCGTATCGCGCACTCATGACGGAAGTCACGAATGAGTGATAGCTTCGAAGTCAGAGGCAGCGCAGCAGACCGCCCGTGCCGAGGGAGGCCCCACTCCATGAGCCCCTTTACCGGTTCCGTGCCACGTACGCAGGAGTGGCGTCATCTGCAGGTGACGAGGAAGGACGGTGTCGCGACCGTCACCCTCGCCCGCCCGGAGAAGCTCAACGCCCTCACCTTCGGCGCCTACGCCGACCTGCGCGACCTGCTCGCCGAGCTGTCACGGGAGCGGTCGGTGCGCGCCCTCGTGCTCGGCGGCGAAGGACGCGGATTCTGCTCCGGCGGGGACGTCGACGAGATCATCGGCGCGACCCTGTCCATGGACACCGCCCAGCTCCTCGACTTCAACCGGATGACGGGCCAGGTCGTACGGGCGGTCCGCGAGTGCCCCTTCCCCGTGATCGCCGCGGTGCACGGCGTGGCGGCGGGCGCGGGCGCGGTGCTGGCGCTGGCCGCGGACTTCCGGGTCGCGGACCCGTCGGCGCGGTTCGCCTTCCTCTTCACCAAGGTGGGGCTCTCCGGCGGTGACATGGGCGCGGCCTATCTGCTGCCCCGCGTCGTCGGCCTCGGCCATGCGACCCGCCTGCTCATGCTGGGCGAGCCGGTCCGCGCGGCGGAGGCTGAACGCATCGGCCTGATCAGCGAACTGGCCGACGAAGGCCAGGCGGACGCCCGGGCCGCCGAGCTCGCCCGCCACCTCGCGGACGGCCCGGCACTGGCGTACGCCCAGACGAAGGCGCTGCTGACGGCCGAGCTCGACATGCCGCTCGCGGCGTCGGTCGAGCTGGACGCGGCGACGCAGGCGCTGCTGATGAACGGCGACGACTACGCCGAGTTCCACGCGGCCTTCACCGAGAAGCGGCCGCCCAAGTGGCAGGGCCGCTGACATGTCCTCCCTGACGCCACCCCCTGCCGGGCCCGCGGCCACGACCCAAGCGGCAGGCTCGGACCGGCCCCGGCCCGCGGTCCCGGACGCCGAGGCCCCGGCGGTGCGGAAGGCGCGGCCGCTTCGGATCGCCGTCATCGGCGGCGGGCCCGGCGGGCTGTACGCGGCCGTGCTGCTCAAGCGGCTCGACCCCGCACGCGAGATCACCGTCTGGGAACGCAACGCGCCCGACGACACGTTCGGCTTCGGCGTCGTGCTGTCCGACGAGACCCTGGGCGGGATCGAGCACGCCGACCCCACCGTCCACCGCTTGCTCCAGCGCGAGTTCGTCCGCTGGGACGACATCGACATCGGCCACCGCGGACAGACCCTGACCTCCGGCGGACACGGCTTCGCCGCCCTGGGCCGCCGCAGGCTCCTGGAGATCCTCCACGAACGCTGCGAGTCCCTCGGCGTACGCCTGCGCTTCCGTACCCCGGCGCCGCCCGCCGCCGAACTCGCCGCGGACCACGACCTCGTCATCGCCGCGGACGGCGTCCACAGCGCCACCCGCGAGGCGCACGCCGACGTCTTCGCGCCCCGTGTCACCACCCACCGCTGCCGCTACATCTGGCTCGCCGCCGACTTCGCCTTCGACTCGTTCCGGTTCGAGATCGCAGAGACCGAGCACGGCGTGATGCAACTGCACGGCTACCCCTACGCGGCCGACGCCTCCACCGTCATCGTCGAGATGCGCGAGGAGGTCTGGCGTGCCGCCGGCTTCGACACCTGTGACGAGCAGCAGTCGACGGAACGCTGCGCCAAGGTCTTCGCCGAGGTCCTCGGCGGCCGGCCCCTGCGCGGCAACTCCTCCGCCTGGACCGCCTTCCGCACCGTCGTCAACGACCGCTGGTCGCACGGCAACATCGTGCTCCTCGGCGACGCCGCGCACACCGCCCACTTCTCCATCGGCTCCGGCACCAAGCTCGCCGTCGAGGACGCCCTCGCCCTCGCCGCCTGCGTCGAGGAGCAGCCCGGCCTGCCGGCGGCCCTCGCCGCCTACGAGAGCGAACGCCGTCCGGTCGTCGAGTCCACCCAGCGCGCGGCCGCCGCCAGCCTGCGCTGGTTCGAGGAGCTGGCAGTCCACACCGACCAGCCGCCGCGCCAGTTCGCCTTCAACCTCCTCACCCGCAGCCGCCGCGTCACCCACGACAACCTGCGGCTGCGTGACCCCGCCTTCACCGACGCGGTCGAGCGGGACTTCGGCTGCCCGCCGGGCACGCCGCCGATGTTCACCCCGTTCCGGCTGCGCGGCCTGACCCTGCGCAACCGTGTCGTCGTCTCACCGATGGACATGTACGTCGGCGAGGACGGCATGCCCGGCGACTTCCACCTCGTCCACCTCGGCGCCCGCGCCCTCGGCGGGGCGGGCCTGGTCATGACCGAGATGGTGTGCGTCAGCCCCGAGGGCCGGATCACCCCCGGCTGCACCGGGCTCTACACGGCCGAGCAGGCGGCCGCCTGGCGCCGCGTCACCGACTTCGTCCACCACCACGCGCCCGGCACCGCGATCGGCGTCCAGCTCGGCCACTCCGGCCGCAAGGGCTCCACCCGGGTCATGTGGGAAGGCATCGACCAGCCGCTCGACACCGGCAACTGGCCGGTGTCCGCCGCCTCCCCGCTCCCGTACCGGCCGGGGGTCAACCAGGTCCCGGGCGCCCTCGACCGCACGGGGCTCGCCGAGATCAGGCAGCAGTTCGCCGCGGCCGCCCGGCGCGCCGCCCGCAGCGGCTTCGACCTCCTCGAACTCCACTGCGCCCACGGCTATCTGCTCTCCGGTTTCCTCTCGCCGCTGACCAACCGGCGTCTCGACGCGTACGGAGGTTCGCTCGAGAACCGGCTCCGCTTCCCGCTAGAGGTGTTCGACGCCGTGCGGGAGCAGTGGCCGCAGGACCGGCCGATGACGGTCCGGATCTCGGCCACCGACTGGGCCGACGGCGGGACCACCGCGGAGGACGCCGTCGCCGTCGCCCGCGCCTTCGCCGCTCACGGCGCCGACGCCATCGACGTCTCCACCGGCCAGGTCGTCGCCGAGGAACGCCCCGAATACGGCCGCTCCTACCAGACCCCGTACGCCGACCGGATCCGCAACGAGGCGCACATCCCGGTGATCGCCGTCGGCGCGATCTCCTCCTGGGACGACGTCAACTCGATCCTGCTGGCCGGCCGCGCCGACCTCTGCGCCCTGGCCAGGCCGCACCTCTACGACCCGAACTGGACGCTCCACGCGGCGGCCGACCAGAACTACACCGGCGACGGGGCGCCCTGGCCGCTGCCGTACCGCGCGGGCAGCCGTAAGCCGCCCACGGGCCGCACGGACGCCCCCAAACCGAGGCTCACCCTCGGCTGAGGACGGCCGGCGTGGGCACCGGCTTGGCCCGGAAGCCGTGCAGATGGCGTGTGGCCGTGTCGATGGTGATCCAGCGGCCGGTGTGCCGGCCGCGCCCTATGGTGGTCAGCTGCTCGTGCCCCATGCCGGGGTAGGCGGACGCGACGAACACCTTCGCACCGCCCTGGTACGCCCTGGTGCCGGGCCGCAACTCCTGCCCGAAGTCCCCGTACCGCCGCCACAGCACCACGTTCGCCGCCACCGTCCAGGCCGGTTCGAGCTCCTCGCTCACGGCCGTGATTCACCGGTCACGAACGGCGCGCCCGCGTCCCGGAGCCGTGCGTGCAGCCGTCCGAAGACCTCGGCGGACCGCCCGCCGGGCCAGCCCTGGGGCAGCAGCTCGGCGGGCAGGCCGGGGTCGGCGTAGGGCAGCCGCCGCCACGAGTCCAGCGCCGGCAGATAGTCCCGGTACGCGTCCTGCGCGGGCGTCTCCTCGCGGGCGTCCCAGGAACGCAGCACGGGCTCGTGCCGGTCGAGGAAGTCCTCGTGCTGCTTGGCGATCGCCGCCAGGTCCCACCAGCGGGAGACCGCCTCCGCCGTCGCCGCGAAACCGAGGTGCTCACCGCGGAACAGGTCGACGTACGTGTCGAGTCGCAGCCGCCGCAGCGTGTGCCGGGTCTCCTCGCAGAGCCGGGCGGGGGCGATCCACACCCCGGGCGCGGCGGCCCCGAAGCCGAGTCTGACCAGCCGCGAGCGCAACAGGTGGCGCTTGTGCCGCTCGGCCTCGGGCACGGAGAACACGGCGATGACCCAGCCGTCGGACAGATCGGCGGAGGACGGCGCGTAGATCCGCCGGTCCCCGTCGTCGAGCAGTTGCCGGGCGTCCGCGGACAGCGCGTAACCGGCCGCGCCCTCCGGGGTGCGCTCCGGTACGAGCAGCCCGCGGCGTTTGAGCCGGGAGACGGAGGAACGCACGGACGGGGCGTCCACGCCCAGGACGCCCAGCAGCCGGATCAGCTCGGCCACGGCGAGCGGACCCGGCCGTTCGCGTCCGTACGCGCCGTACAGGGTGACGATCAGGGATCTGGGGGTGTGCTGCTCGGCCACGCGATCACTCTAGAGCTCGCAGCCGGTAGCGCTGCAGCTTGCCGGTCGGTGTACGCGGCAGAGCGTCGAGGAAGACGATCTCCCGCGGGCACTTGAAGGGCGTCAGCCGCTCCTTGACGAAGTCCCGCAGGGCATCGGCCGTCGCCTCACCGTTCGCGGCGCCCTCCCGCAGCACGACGTAGGCCACGGCGATCTGGCCCCTCAGCTCGTCGGGCCGTCCGACGACCGCTGCCTCCGCGACGTCGGGATGGTGCAGCAGCGCGTCCTCCACCTCCGGACCGGCGATGTTGTACCCGGCCGAGATGATCATGTCGTCGGCGCGGGCGACGTAGCGGAACCAGCCGTCGGGCTCGCGGACGTAGGTGTCACCGGTGAGGTTCCAGCCGCCCCGGACGTACTGGGTCTGCCGAGGGTCGGACAGATAGCGGCAGCCCACCGGGCCGCGTACGGCCAGCAGCCCGGGCTCGCCGTCCGGCACCGGCAGGCCCTCGCCGTCCACCACACGCGCCTGCCACCCGGGCACCGGGACCCCCGTGGTGCCCGGCCTGATCGACCCGTCCGCGGCGGAGATGAAGATGTGCAGCAGCTCGGTCGCCCCGATGCCGTTGATGATCCGCAGCCCGGTCCGCTCCAGCCATGCCTGCCAGGTCGCGGCGGGCAGGTTCTCCCCGGCCGACACGCAGCGGCGCAGCGACCGGATGTCGTGGGAGTCGAGCTGGTCGAGCATCACCCGGTACGCGGTCGGCGCGGTGAACAGCACCGACACCCGGTGCTCCGCGATCGCCGGCAGCAGCTGCCCGGGGCCGGCCTGTTCCAGCAGCAGCGCCGACGCCCCGGCCCGCATGGGGAAGACGACGAGCCCGCCGAGCCCGAAGGTGAAGCCGAGCGGCGGGCTGCCGGCGAACACGTCGTCGGGCTCCGGCCGCAGTACGTGCGCGGAGAACGTGTCGGCGATCGCCAGCACGTCCCGGTGGAAGTGCATGCACCCTTTGGGACGGCCGGTGGTGCCCGACGTGAAGGCGATCAGCGCGACGTCGTCGGCCGCCGTCGGCACCGGCTCGTAGGGCTCCGGCCCGGCCGCGGCGGCCAGGCGCAGCAGGTCGTCGGGCGCGTCGCCGCCGTACGCGGTGATCCGCAGCCCCGGCACCTCCGCCTTGACCAGGTCGTCGACCGTCCGCACGTCGCACAGGGCGTGGCCGACCGAGGCGATCTCGCACACCGTGGCCAGTTCCCCGGCCCGGTGCTGCGCCAGGACGGTCACCGCCACGGCACCCGCCTTCATCACGGCGAGCCAGCACGCGGCGAGATGCGGTGTCGTCGGCCCGCGCAGCAGCACCCGGTTGCCGGGGACGACCCCGAGCTCCGCGGTGAGGACGTGCGCGATCCGGTCCACCTGCTCGCGCAGGTGCCCGTACGACCAGACCTCTCCCGCGCCCGAACGGAAGACGGGGCGGTCCGCGCCGAAGCGCTCGATCGTACGGTCGAGCAGCTCCTCGCCGCAATTGAGCCGCTGTGGGTACCGCAGCCCGGGCAGCTCGAAGAGGAGTTCCGGCCACTCGCCGGCGGGCGGCAGATGGTCGCGCGCGAAGGTGTCGAGGTGGGCCGAGGGTGTCAGCTCCATGGGTCGCCCCCTGTCGGGTCGGCGTCGCCAAACGAGCGTATCGTGACAGTGACGACAGTCAACAGTTCGCGATACCGTGCTTTTCGAGGGCGCCCGCCCGGGCCGTCCCCGGCCGTCCGCGGGCCGTCCAGGCCGTTCTCAGTGGGAGCACGAATGTCCGCATTCTCGCTCGATCCGGTACAGACCGCCTGGTGTGCACGGCTGCGCACCCTGACGGAGGAACGTCTGCGCCCGCTCGCGGAGAAGGGCGAACCGGGCCGCGTCAACCGCCCCTTGGTCCAGGCCCTCGGGGAACTGGGCCTGCTGGAACGCCTGTTCACGGCCGGTGCGCTCGAACTGTGCCTGCTGCGCGAGTCCCTGGCGTACGGATGCACGGAGGCGGAGACCGCCCTCGCCCTCCAAGGGCTCGGCACCTCGCCGCTCGTCCAGGCGGGTGACGACGCGCAGCGCGACCGCTGGCTCCCCGAGGTGATCGCGGGCCGGGCCGTCGCCGCCTTCGCGCTCAGCGAGCCGGAAGCGGGCTCCGACGCCGCCGCCCTCGCCCTGAAAGCCGTGCCCGACGGCCGCGGCTGGCGGCTGAGCGGCGAGAAGCGGTGGAT
Organism: Streptomyces kurssanovii; assembly: GCF_040677245.1. NCBI lineage: Bacteria > Bacillati > Actinomycetota > Actinomycetes > Kitasatosporales > Streptomycetaceae > Streptomyces > Streptomyces kurssanovii. The sequence goes on along the minus strand of NZ_JBFAQK010000011.1, from coordinate 62,624 downwards.
CTCCAACGCCCCGGAGGCCGACTTCTACACCGTCTTCGCCCGCACCACCGAAGGCGCGGGGGCACGCGGCGTCACCGCGTTCCTCGTCCCCGCCGACCGCCCCGGTCTCGCCGGCAGCGCGCTGGAGATGCTCTCCCCGCACCCGATCGGCGCGCTCACCTTCGACGACGTTCCGGTCACCGGCGACGACCTGCTCGGCGAGCCGGACCGAGGCTTCCGCGTCGCCATGAGCACCCTCAACCTCTTCCGCCCCAGCGTCGGCGCGTTCGCCGTCGGCATGGCACAGGCCGCCCTCGACGCGACCCTCGCCCACACCGCCGCCCGCCGCGCGTTCGGCGGCCCGCTGAGTGAACTCCAGTCCGTCGCCCACACGGTCGCCGAGATGGCCACCCGCACCGAGGCCGCCCGGCTGCTCGTCCACGCCGCCGCGTCGGCGTACGACGCCGGGGCCGCCGACGTGCCCAAGCGGGCGGCGATGGCCAAGCTGCTCGCGACGGAGACCGCCCAGTACGTCGTGGACTCCGCGGTCCAGCTGCACGGCGCCCGAGCCCTCCAGCGGGGCCATCTCCTCGAACACCTCTACCGCGAGGTCCGCGCCCCCCGGATCTACGAGGGCGCCACCGAGGTGCAGCGCACCATCATCGCCAAGGAGCTCTACGCCGAGGAGGCGCGCGCATGACCCTGTCCCGCCACAACCCGGCCGAGCTCTCCCCGCCCACCGGCTTCTCCCACGCCGTCACCGCCACCGGGAGCCGCCTGGTCTTCCTGGCCGGCCAGACGGCGTTGGATACCGACGGCAAGGTCGTCGGAGACACGCTCCCCGCGCAGTTCGAGACCGCCCTGTCCAACCTCCTCACCGCGCTCGCCGCGGCCGGCGGCACCCCGCACGACCTCGCCCGGGTCACCGTCTACGCGACCGACGTCGCCGACTACCGGGTCCACGCCCGCGAACTGGGCCGCGTCTGGCGGCGCCTGGCGGGCCGCGACTACCCGGCCATGGCCGTCGTCGGGGTCGTACGGCTGTGGGACGAGCAGTGTCTGGTCGAGGTGGACGGGGTGGCGGTGCTGCCCTGAGCCGGGCGGTCCGGCGCCCCTTGATCGACTGGTGGGCCTTCACCCGACAGGCTTAACGTCGAACAGTGGACGGCCCCGTTCATCCCCCGCGCCGGGGGGACCCCTCACGAGGCACGATGCGCCATGACGACTCCGCAGCCGACCTCCTCCGTCAGGACCGCCGCCCCCGATCGCGGTGGCGGAAACGGAATGGCACTGTTCGTCATCGCGTCCTGTCAGCTGATGGTGGTCCTCGACATCACCATCGTGAACATCGCGCTGCCACACATCCAGAGCTCGCTGGACTTCTCCACCACCAGCCTGTCCTGGGTGGTCAACGCCTACACGCTCACCTTCGGCGGTCTGCTGCTCCTCGGCGGCCGGGTCGGTGACATCCTCGGCAGGCGGCGCGTGTTCATCTTCGGCGTGCTGCTCTTCGTGCTGGCGTCCCTGCTCGGCGGACTCGCCCAGAACTCGGGCCAGCTGCTCGCCGCCCGGGCCCTCCAGGGCGTCGGCGGCGCGATCGCGTCGCCGACGTCGCTCGCGCTGATCACCACCACGTTCACCGAGGGACCCGCACGCAACCGGGCCTTCGGCGTGTTCGCGGCCGTGTCCGCCGGCGGCGGCGCCATCGGCCTGCTCGCCGGCGGCATGCTCGTCGAATGGCTCGACTGGCGCTGGGTGCTGTTCGTCAATGTGCCGATCGGTCTGCTCATCGCGATCGCCACGCCCCGCTGGATCAAGGAATCGGAGCGACACCCCGGCCACTTCGACGTCGCCGGTGCGCTGACCTCCACGCTCGGCATGGTGGCGCTGGTCTACGGCTTCATCCGCGCCGCACAGGAGGGCTGGCGCGACACCTGGACACTGGCGTCGTTCGGCGCCGCCCTGGTGCTGCTCGTCGTGTTCCTCGCCGTCGAAAGGCGCTCGAAGCAGCCGATCACGCCGCTGCACATGTTCGCCGACCGCAACAGGGCGGGCACGTACGGCATGATGCTGGCGCTCGCCGCCGCCATGTTCGGCATGTTCTTCTTCCTGACCCTGTTCGTCCAGAACGTGCTGGGCTTCGGGCCCCTGCGCGCCGGTCTGGCCTTCCTGCCGGTCAGCGCGGTCATCGCCATCGGCGCGGGCATCGCCTCGCAGCTGCTGCCGAAGTACGGCCCGAAGCCCTTCATGGTGACCGGCGCCGTACTGGCCGCCGCGGGACTGGCGTGGCTGACACTGACCGACATCCATTCCACCTACGCGGGCAGCATCCTCGGGCCGATGCTGGTCTTCAGCCTGGGAATGGGCATGCAGTTCGTGTCACTGACGCTGATGGCGCTCTCCAACGTGCCGGTGCACGAGTCCGGCGCGGCGTCCGGCCTGCTGAACGCCACTCAGCAGGTGGGCGGTTCGCTGGGTCTGTCGATCCTTGTCACGGTCTTCGGCACGGCGAGCACCAACGAGGCGAAGGACCTGATCCCGCAGTTCATGGCGGAGGCGACCCCGGCGGAGCGGCTCGCCTTCCGGCGCACCGGCGAACTCCCGCCGCCCTGGGCGGACCAGGTACTGACCTCCGGTGTGTCCGCGGCGTTCGTCATGGCGGCGATCTTCGCGGTGCTGGCGGCCCTGATCGCGCTCGTGGCCATCCAGGTCCGCCCCTCCGACCTCGAACGGCTCAAGGGCGGTGTCACGCCCGGTCCGGGTACCTGACCCCCGGGCACTTCCGACGGAACTCGGCCCGTACCGGGAGAAATTACCCATTGACCCATGGGCCTTATAGGCGTTCCATGGACATAAAGGACACATAAGGCTGCTGGTAGGAGGCGGCGTCCACCATGACCACCCACGCAGACATAGAACAACACCCGGACCTGGCCGAGATGCGTTCCCGCTTCGAGCGGGCGACCAACACTCCGCGTGCCCAGGCCGTGGAGACACTGGGCCTTGTCACCGGCATCTACCTGGCGGCATCCCCATGGATCGTCGGCTTCAGCGGACTGACCAACCTGGCCGTGGCCAACCTGATCACCGGTATCGCCTTCGCCCTGTGCATGGGCGGCTTCAGCTCCGCGTACGAGCGCACCCACGCCATGGCGTGGGCGGCATGCGCCATCGGCGCGTGGACGATCATCGCCCCTTGGGTCGTCGCCGGTGAGATGGACACGACCCGCAGCGTCGTCAGCAACGTCATCGTCGGTGCGGTAGCGCTGATCTGCGGCCTGGCCATGGCCGCCGCGGCAGGCGCACGGGGCGGGGGCGGCGGCGGTCGCAGGCGCGGCCCCGGCTGACAGCCACTGCTTTCGGGCACGGTGAAGGGTCCCGGCGACAGGAACCGGGGCCCTTCCCCCTGCCGTGGTCCGCTCGGGTGAGGGAGCCGTCGGCGGCCGTGTCCACGCGCCCCGCCCGCCAAGGGCTCAGCGGGCAAGGAAATCCAGGAGCGCCTGGTTGAACCGGTCCGCGTGCGTCACGTTCAGCCCGTGGGGCGCGCCCTCGATCAGGACCAGGCTGCTGTCGGCGAGGCTCTCGTGCGTCCGCCTGCCGCTGACCTCGAACGGGACGATGGCGTCCGAGTCGCCGTGGATGACCAGGGTCGGCACGTTCACCGCGGCGAGGTCGTCGCGGAAGTCGGTACGCGCGAACGCGGCGATGCAGTCGAGCGTGCCTTTGGGGGACGCGAGAGTGGCGATGCCGACGTTGTAGGCGTGCTGCGCCGCACTGACCAGATCGGTGCGCTCGCCGACCCGGAAGAAATCGGTGACGAACCCGTCCACGAAGGCCGGCCGGTCCTCGAGGACACCCACCTCGAAACGGCTGATCGTGGCGTCGTCCAGGCCTCCGTCGGGGTTGTTCGCGGACCGGTAGAGATACGGCGGCACGGCGGCCGCCAGCACGGCCTGCCTGACCCGCCCGGTCCCGTAGATGCTGATGTAGCGGACCACCTCCCCACCGCCCATGGAAAAGCCGACCAGTGTCACATCGGTGAGGTCGAGATGGACGAGCAGAGCGCCGAGGTCGTCCGCGAGGGTGTCGTATTCATAGCCGCCCCACGGCTGCGACGACTGCCCGAATCCGCGGCGGTCATAGGTGATGACGCGATATCCGGACTCCACCAGCGGTGCGATCTGCTTCTCCCAGGACCGGCCGCTCAGCGGCCATCCGTGGACGAGCACGACCGGTCTTCCGTTTCCGAAGTCCTCGTAGTGGAGTTCGACGGTGGCGTCTTTCCCGGTGTTCAGTTCGATCCTCGGCATCGGAGCGACGTCCCTTCGCTGAAAAGGCGGAATGTCCTGACCGCCGTCCCCCGCACATGAGATCCGCCGCACGACGGCGATGAGTGCGAACGTGTTCCACGACATCATTCCGGCACGTCGAATCGGTGTCCGGCGAGCATGTCCGAACGGGTGAAGATCCCTGGGTGGAAATCTCTGCCGCCATCGTTCCGCGAGCCGGAATCCGAGCCGTTTTCAGCCGCTCCCGGGCGCGGGTTCTCGAAAAAAACGGGCCGGAATCCACGGGCGCCGGGACGCGCGCTCTGTGACACGGTTCGCAGGGGTGGCACCATGGCCGCACGCACAAGGCGCGGCCGTCACTCGTTTCCTGGGGGATCGATGAACACCAGGCTCCCGCTCCCGTTCCGTCTCCCGATCCGGCTCGTCGCCGCGATGGCCCTGACCGTCCTGGCACTCGTCGGCTGCACCGGCTCCGGCGGCTCGGCCAGCGCGTCGGAATCGCCGTCGTCCCGCCCCGCGACGTCCTCGCCGCCGCAGTCCGCTCCCGCGCCCGACCCGCCTGCCACCACCGCGCCGGGCACGCCCTCGGCGACCGCGTCCGCGTCGGGCAGCAGCGCACCGTTGCCCGGGTTCTCGGACCTCCAGCCGCTGTGGCCGTTCACCACACCCGAGCAGGCCCGCGCGTGGGAGCGTGAGTACCGCTCCGGCGGCCATCAGCCCTGGCACCTCGACCCGGAGCAGACCGCCCTCTCCTTCACCCGGAACTACCTGGGCTTCGAGGAGGTCGACCGGGTCACCTCACGGTCCGTCGACGGCAGGGAGGCCCGGATCGGCGTCGGCCTGAGCGGTGCGGAGACCACGGGAACCGCGGCCGTCATCCACCTCGTGCGCTTCGGCACCGGCCCGGACGCCCCGTGGGAGGTGGTGGGCACCGACGACACGACGTTCTCGATGACCGCGCCCGCCTACGGCTCCGTCGCACGTTCCCCGATGACGGTCGGCGGCCGCATCACCGGCGTGGACGAGAGCGTCCGCGTGGACGTCCGCCAGCCGTCGTCGCGGGATCTGCTGGGCACTTCCTGCTGCATGTCGGCGGGCGGCAAGGACCGGCCGTGGACGGCTTCCGTCTCCTTCACCGGCGCCGTCGACCCGGTGCTGACGGTCGTCGCCTCCACGGGCGGCCACATCGCCGAGGTCGAACGCTTCACGGTCACGGCGGTCCGCACCGGCTGACCTGGGGGCGGCCGCCGCGACGGCCGCCCACGGTGTTCAGGAGAGCCAGTCGGCGTAGTGGGTGGGGGCGAGGTGGGCGTCCTTGTCGGTGAGGACGTCACCCTTGACGGCGCCGAACATGCCGGCGGCGGGGTCGGTGACGACGGTGCGGCCGTCGGAACGGTGGGCCAGCGTGATCCGGCCCAGTTCGTCCAAGGGGAAGATCTCGGGGCCGGCGATGTTGTGAACGCCTCCCAGCGGTGTGCCCGCGGCGACGTCCGCCACCGCGCGGGCCACGTCCTTGGAGGCGATCGGCTGGATCGGCGTGGCGGGCAGCCGGACGGTGTCGCCGTCGGCGGTCCAGGACAGGACCGCGTCGATGAACTCCATGAACTGCGTGGCGCGGACGATCGAGTAGGGGACCGGTCCGGCCTTGAGGATGTCCTCCTGGAGCGCCTTGGCCCGGTAGTAGTCCAGCTCCGGCACCTGGTCCACACCGACGATCGACAGGATCACGAAGTGACGGACGCCGGCCTTCACGGCCGCGGCCAGCAGGTTGTCCATCGAGGTCCGGAAGAAGGCGGGGGAGGCTTCGTCGAAGGTCGGGGAGTTGGTGACGTTGACGACGACCTCGGCACCCGCCATCGCCTCGTCCAGTCCCTGGCCGCTGATGACGTCGACTCCGGTGGACAGCGCGTGCGGTACCGCCTCATGACCGGCGGCGTTCAGATGGTCGACGACCTGCGACCCGATGAGCCCGGTACCGCCGATGACCGCGAACTTCATGACATGCCCTTCGTCGGTGGAAATGCCCTGTCTCCGCGGATCACCCGCTGTCGCCAGGGGCGAGACGTGAGGTGACCCACGGGGCGAGGAAGTGGCCGAGGAGAGTGGCGCCGATGACGGCTCCGAAGGTGATGCCCCAGGCGACGGGCCCGAGCGGTGTGCAGCCGAAGAAGTGGCTGACGCCGGGGACCTGGATGATGGCGACGAGTACGGCCGCGGAGCCCAGTCCGGCCATCAGCACGTTGCGGTCGGTGCCGCCGGTGGTGAGGGTCTGGGCGAGCTGGGTGCCGACCACCGCCGCGAGGGCCACGGTGGCCGCGCGCCGGCCGCGGCCCGTGAGGCGGGCCGCCGTCCAGGCCAGGCCGGCGCCGAGGGCGGTGACGATGCCGCGGGCCAGCATCTCGTGGGTGAGGGCGGTGCCCAGCGAGCGGTGGGGGCCCTCGGCGAGGAGGCGCTCGCCGGTCTGGCCGGACGGCTCACGCACCGCGATGGCGAGGGACGGGGCGAGGTCGGTGAGCAGGTTCACGAGCATGATCTGACGTGCGTTGAGGGGCGTGGCACCGGTGATCGCGGAGGTGAGGACGCTGAAGGTGACCTCGCCGAGGTTCCCGCCGATGAGGATGGCGAGCGCCGCACGGACGGAGGTCCACATAGCCCGGCCTTCCATGAGGGCGGAGACGATGGTCTCCAGCCGGTCGTCGGTCACGACGAGGTCCGCGGCCGCGGTCGCGGCCGGGGTGCCGCGGCGCCCTAGTGCGATACCGACGTCGGCGAGGCGGATGGCGGGAGCGTCGTTGGCCCCGTCGCCGGTCATCGCCACGACTCTGCCGATGCGCTGGTAGGCCTGGACGATCCTGACCTTGTGACCGGGGCTGCAACGGGCGATGACGTCGACGGTGGGCAGCAGCTCGTCCAGGGCGTCGTCGTCCAGTTCGTCGATCTCCGGGCCGGTGCTGACCTTGAGCTGCGCGACGTCGTCACTGATGGTGGAGGCGATCGCGTCGGCGGTGGCCGGATGGTCGCCGGTGAGCATGACGGTGTGCACGCCGGCCTCGCGCAGCCGTGCCGTCGCGGGTGCCGCGCTGTCGCGTACGGGGTCGGCGAGTGTGACGAAACCGAGGAAGACCAGCCCCTGTACGGCTTCGTCCGTGAGCTCCTCACCGGTCTCCATACGGCGTTCGGCCACGGCCAGGACCCTTCGGCCCGCCGCCGCGAGTTCCTCGGCCGCTCCGGCGAGGGCTGTCCTGGCCGCTTCGTCCAGAGCGACGGCCCCGTGCGGCTGCCGGCGCCGGGTGCATCGGGCGACGACGTTCTCCGGCGCCCCCTTCACGCTGAGCAGGACACCGCCGCCGGTGTGGCCGACGGTGGCGTGGTACGCCCTGGCCGGCTCGAAGGGAAGAGTGTCCGTACGCCGCCAACGGGCCGCGCCGGTACGGGTGGTGACGTTCGCCCGGCGAGCACCGTCCACGATGGCGCGGTCGGTCCGGTGGGCCATCGGTTCGGCCTGACGGGCGGGCGGCGTTGCACGCAGCGCCGCGGCGAGAACGTCCTTGTGGAGGGTGTCGAGCCGGTCGAGGGCGACGGCGTCCTCGCCATGACTGACGCCGGAGAGCTCCAGGGTTCCCTCGGTCAGGGTCCCGGTCTTGTCGAAGCAGAGGACGTCGGCGCGGCCCAGCGCCTCGATCGTGCGGGGGTTGCGTACGAGGGCGCCCCTGTCGGCCAGGCGGCGCGCCGCGGCGAGCTGCGCGGCGTTGACGAGGAAGGGCAGGCCCTCGGGGACGGAGGCGACGGCGAGGTTGACGGCGGAGGCGAGATTGTCGGTCAGGGGGCGGCCGTGGAGGAGGCCGGAGAGGGCGACGGCGGCGGCGGACCCCGGGGCGATGGGCATGCTGGCGCGGGTGAGCGAGGAGAGCCGGGCCTCCACGCCCGTTTCCGGTGCGGCCTGGCGGGCGGTGGCGAGACTGCGTCCGGCTTCGGTTGCCGAGCCGGTCGCCACGACGACGGCGACGGCCCGTCCGGCGGAGACGGTCGTGCCCTCGTAGAGCATCGAGCGGCGTCCGGTGATGTGTGCGGCGACCACCGGCGCGGGATCCTTGCTCACGGCCAGCGATTCCCCGGTGAGGGAGGACTCGTCGACCTCGAGGCCTTCCGCCTCCAACAGTCGGCAGTCCGCCGGCACCACGAAGTCGGGCCGGAGCGAGACGATGTCGCCGGGGACCAGATCCCCCGAGGCGACCAGACGCTCGCGCCCCTCGCGTCGTACCCGGGCCCCGATGGCCGACCGGGCGAAGAGTTCGGCGAGCGCGTGATCGGTCCGCACCCGCTGCACGCCGCCGACCAGTGCGGAGACACCGGTGATGGCGGCGACCAGAGCGGCGTCGGTCCGGGAGCCCACGGCCGCGGCGAGAGCGGCGCCGGCGGCGAGGATCGGGGTGAGCGGATTGGAGAGCTCTTCGACGAAGGCGTACGGCAGGGTCAGCTTCGCGGGTTCCCCCGCGTGCGCCTCGGGGCTGCGGGCGGCCGCTTCCTTCGCGGAGAGACCTTCCGCGCGGGTTCCCAGCCGCTCCATGACGCGGTCGGCCGGCATGAGATGCCAGGGGACGCGGGTCACCGGCGGCGTGAAGGGACGGCTGAGCAACTGCCGGGCGCGCCAGGTGCCGAGGCAGAAGGCCACGGCCCCGGCCGTGTTGCTCACGGCGAGGACCCGCGCGGTCGCCCGCCAGGCGGGCCCCTGCAAGGCGGCGACAGCGCCGACCCCGCTCCCTCCCGCGGCCAGGTAGTGGCTGTCGCGGTCCACCACCGCGGCCACCCCCACCGCGTCGACGATCAGGCCCGCTGCCTCCAGGTCCGCTCCGACCAGCACGTGGGCACCCCATGGGGTGTGCTCGTCCTCGCGCTGCACACCGATCGCGCAGTCGGCCGCGCCCAGCGCGCGGCGATCACCGGAGATCAGCAGAACGACCGCGCCATCGGCCTGGAGGCCACGGACGGACGCCGCCAGGCGATCGCCCGCGGGCACCACGGCATCGGCGAACGTCAAGCCGGGGCTCTCCTGGTCGGACGCGACCACGACCCGCGCGCCGGCCCGTCGCGCCGCCGCGGCGACGGCCTCCGCTCCGGGCGCCGACTCGGTGCCCAGCCCCGCCACAGCCTGGAGCCGACGGCCCTGAGCCAGTCCGAGGGTCTTCTCGCTGCCCCGTCTCCGCAGCCGTTTCGCCGCCTTGTTACCGGTCCGTCCTTCCAGGTCCAGCTCGTCCAGCGGCCCGAGCACCCACTCGCCCGCGCGGCCGACGGCCAGCGGCGCATCGGAGTCGAAGATCGCGAACAGCCGCTCGGAGACCTGCTCGGGATCAGCGCCCTCCAGCAGCTCCAGGTCCACCGGCTCGTACCGGTCCCCCCGAAGCGCGTTCTCCTCCAGGACGATGGTGTCCACCTGCCCCAGGCGCCGCAGCGCGGTGCGGTCCATCGTCACCACGCCGCGCAGGGACAGATACCGGCCCAGAGCCGTTGCGAAGCCCTCACGCCCCGCGCCGGGCGCCTTCGGCACCGAGGCCAGCCCGATCGCGATCGCCTTGCGGACGCCGGCGAACGGCAGGGCGGCCGTAGCGGCGGCGATGCCCGCCCCCATCGACCGCTCCGCGTACCGGTCGGCGGCGTCCTGCGGCGGCCGGCCGGCCCGGCCGGTCGTGACCGCGTCGGCCGAGGCTTCTTCGGGTCCCCGGACGAGCGCGGCCTCGCGCTCGCGCCACGCCGTGCGTTCGGCGTCCGCCTCCCGCCACACCGCCAGACGCTGCAGCACGTCCAGGGCGAGCCCTCCACCGCCTGTGGCCACACCCTGGACCAGCGCGCCGATCACCGGAAGCAGCGAATCGACCTGCTCACGTGGGCCGAGGTCCTCGATCAGGTGCCGAAGCCGCGGATGCTGGCGAATCGCGTCGATGCCGCCGGAGATCTCCGGCGGCAGGCCGAACCAGGGCGCGAGTCGCCGGAACGTCACCAGGGCCAGTCCCAGAGTGTCCGCGACCAGAGCCGGTACCGCCGGGGAGGGCGGACCCTCCACCGGGTGCTGCGGCTCCGGCTGCCACTCGTCGAACGCCTCCGCGTCCGCGGCATGGTCGCCTTCGGCCTGCTCGACCAGCGCGACCAGCTCACTCTCGGGGGGAGCAGGCGAACCGACCGCGATGATCACCCGTTCCATGGGCGCGTTCACCCGGGCCCACAACACCCCCGGATGCCCCTCCACGGCTCGCACCACACGGCGGGCGACGGCCTCTCCGCCCGCGCCGTGGACACCGCAGACCGCGATGTAACAGCGCTCGGACGACCACCACACGTCACGGCCGGGCACGGTCAGCAGACCTTCCGCCATCCCCCAGGCGGCGCGGGCACCGGACGCCGCACAGGAGGCGACGCCGGAGACGATCGAACGCAGGAACGGCGGCGTTCCGAGGGCCGAGGCATGCTCCGGCGGCATGAGGCGTGCCTCCTCGCATCAGAGCGGTCGGTGCGAATGAACCTTCATCGGCAGTCTCATCGACGCTCATGAAAGAGGCGATACGGGATAGACCTATTGATAAGGGTTCCAGAAGTCCTGATCGAACAGTCGAGGCGATACCAGTGACCTCCACACCCCGAACGCACTTCCCGTCCGGCACCGGAACCGCCGCCCCGGGTGAGCGCCTTGCCGGGCCCCCTTCCGAGGGCAGCACACCATCGTCGGAGGCGAAGCAGCGCACGATCCCCCTGACCATGCCCTCACCCGGCCGGGTGGCAAGCGGCGCGCTGAACGCCGCGATGCTCCCCGTCGCCGTCGCCCGGCAGGTCCTGCCCGCCAAGAAGGGCCTCCCGCTCTACCTCGGCCTGGGCGTCCTCGGGGCCGCGGACGTACTGGAATGGCCCGTCGCCCTCGGCATAGGGGTCGGCTATGCCGTCCTGCGCCGGGGCGACGGCGTTCTCGCCGCCCCCGCCGGAACCGCGGGCGCACAAACCGTCACCGAGTCCACCGGGAACGATGAGGAGAAAGCCACGATGACGACCGCACGCGAGATCATGACCCCGGACGCCACCTGCATCGGCGCCAAGGAGACCGCCCTGGACGCGGCGAAGAAGATGACCGAACTGGGCGTCGGGGCGCTGCCCATCTGCGGCACCGACGAACGGCTCAAGGGCATGCTCACCGACCGCGACATCGTCGTGAAGGTTCTGGGCGCCGGCAACGATCCCGCCCAGGTGAAGGCCGGCGACCTCGCCCAGGGAGAAGTCGTGACCATCGGCGCCGACGACGAGGCCGAAGAGATCCTGCGGACCATGAGCCGGCACAAGGTGCGCCGGCTGCCGGTCATCGACGGCCACACGCTGGTCGGCATCGTCGCCCAGGCCGACGTCGCACGCGCTCTGCCCGACCCGAAGGTCGGCGACCTGCTCGAAGCGATCTCGACCTGACGCGCATGACGACGCGCCCCCTTCCGCCGGGCGGAAGGGGGCGCGCGGGTTCGTCCGTCAGATGTCGCGGAAGATCTCGATCTGCGCGCCCACGGAGTTGAGCCGCTCGGCCAGCTCCTCGTAGCCGCGGTTGATCACGTAGACGTTGCGCAGCACCGACGTGCCCTCGGCGGCCATCATCGCCAGCAGGACGACCACCGCCGGGCGCAGCGCGGGCGGGCACATCATCTCGGCGGCGCGCCAGCGGGTCGGGCCCTCCACCAGGACGCGGTGCGGGTCGAGGAGCTGGAGGCGGCCGCCGAGGCGGTTGAGGTCCGTCAGGTAGATGGCCCGGTTGTCGTAGACCCAGTCGTGGATCAGGGTCTGGCCCTGGGCGACGGCCGCGATCGCCGCGAAGAACGGCACGTTGTCGATGTTCAGGCCGGGGAACGGCATGGGGTGGATCTTGTCGATGGGCGCCTCGAGTTTCGAGGGCCGCACCGTCAGATCCACCAGCCGGGTGCGCCCGTTGTCCGCGGCGTACTCGGGAGTGCGGTCGTGGTCGAGGCCCATCTCCTCGAGCACCGAGAGCTCGATCTCGAGGAACTCGATCGGCACCCGGCGGATCGTCAGCTCGGACTCGGTGACGACCGCGGCGGCCAGCAGGCTCATCGCCTCGACCGGGTCCTCGGAGGGGGAGTAGTCGACGTCGACGTCGATGTTCGGGACACCGTGCACGGTCAGTGTCGTCGAGCCGACGCCCTCGACCTTGACCCCGAGCGCCTCCAGGAAGAAGCACAGGTCCTGGACCATGTAGTTGGAGGAGGCGTTGCGGATGACGGTGACGCCGTCGTACCTGGCGGCCGCCAGCAGCGCGTTCTCGGTCACGGTGTCGCCGCGCTCGGTCAGCACGATGGGGCGGCCGGGGGATACGGAACGGTCCACCACCGCGTGGTAGATGCCCTCCGTCGCCGTGATGTCCAGGCCGAAGCGGCGCAGGGCGATCATGTGCGGCTCGATGGTCCGCGTCCCGAGGTCGCAGCCCCCGGCGTACGGCAGGCGGAAGTTGTCCATCCGGTGCAGCAGGGGACCGAGGAACATGATGATGGACCTGGTCCGGCGGGCGGCCTCCACGTCCATCGCGTCCATGTCGAAGCCGGCCGGCGGGACGATCTCAAGGTCGTGCCCGTCGTTGATCCAACGGGTCCGTACACCGATGGAGTTGAGGACCTCCAGCAGCCGGTAGACCTCTTCGATGCGGGCGACGCGGCGCAGCACCGTGCGGCCGTTGTTGAGCAGCGACCCGCAGAGCAGTGCCACACAGGCGTTCTTGCTCGTCTTCACGTCGATGGAACCGGAGAGCCGGCGCCCGCCGACCACGCGCAGATGCATCGGGCCGGCGTAACCGAGAGAGACGATTTCGCTGTCGAGCGCTTCGCCGATGCGCGCGATCATCTCAAGACTGATGTTCTGGTTGCCGCGCTCGATGCGGTTCACCGCGCTCTGGCTGGTGCCGAGTGCTTCGGCGAGCTGCGTCTGTGACCAGCCACGATGCTGCCGGGCGTCACGGATGAGCTTGCCGATACGTACGAGGTAGTCGTCTGACATGACGGCGAGGCTATCTCACATATGAGATGACGTCGCATCGGGGTCGGCCGTCCGGGTGACGCTCTGTCAAGCGCAGAGTCTGTCTCGATGGTGAGCCCCTCGCCGGTCGACGGCAACCGGAAGGCGGCCGCACGAGCGAGCGGAAAGGGCGGAAATGCCCGATGAATCAGGACATACGGAGGTAGGGCAGGCCCTACCTCCGTTGTCCGTCTGGGCGGATGGCTGCGGCGCCGCCCCGGCTTCTACGGTGATCCGCATGCGTCCCCTCACCGTGCGGCAGGCTGTCGCGCACCCCCGCTACCTGCTCTCCGCATGGCCCTGGCGGGCGGCCGGATATCTGCTCAGCAGCGCACCCGTCGGCCTCCTCGTGCTCGTGGTGCTGCTCGTGGGCGTCGTCGTCGGCGGGGTGCTCGCGGTGGTTCTCGTCGGACTGCCGCTGCTCGTCGTGCTGGCGCTCTCCGGACTGCCGGTGGCGGCTCTCGAGCGGCGCAGGCTCCGGCTCGTCGACGGCAGGCCGGTCCGCAGTCCCCACCGGATGCCGGACGGGCCCGGGCCGGTGGTGTGGGCGCGTACCCGGTTCCGTGAGCCGGCGACCTGGCGGGAGCTGGGCTTCGCACTGGTCCTGGCGACCGTGCTGTGGCCGCTGGACCTGCTGGTGGCCGCGGTCGTGCTCGGCGCGCCGCTGGCACTGCTGGGCACACCACTGGTGATGGCCACGGTGGGCGGGGGCGAGGAGGTGCGGGTGCTCAAGCTGTGGCTGGCGACCTCGTGGCCCCAGGCGTTCGCCGCCGCGGTCGTGGGGCTGCTCATGCTCGCGGTGAGCGGCTACGTCCTCGGCGCCGTCGCCGCCGGGCGCGCCGAAATGACCCGGGTCCTCCTCGTGCCCGCGGACCCCGAGCGACGGGAGCGCGTCGCCGAACTGGTCCGCTCCAGGGTCCGGTTGGTGGACGCCTTCGAGGCGGAGCGGCGCCGGATCGAACGCGACCTCCACGACGGCGCCCAGCAGCGGCTGGTGGCTCTCTCCATGACCCTCGGACTCGCGCGTCTCGACGCGCCGCCCGGTCCGCTCGCCGACCAGCTCGCCAAGGCGCACGACGAGGCGGGCAAGGCGCTCGCCGAACTGCGCGACCTGATCCAGGGCATCCACCCCAAGGTTCTCGCCGACCACGGCCTCGTGCCCGCCGTCGCCGACGCCGCCGACCGGTCCGCCGTCCCCGTGGACGTCACCCTCGACCTGCCGGGCCGGCTGCCGGAAGCGGTCGAGGCCGCCGCGTACTTCGTGGTCTGCGAGGCGCTCGCGAACATCGGCAGACACAGCGGGGCGAGCCGCGCCGAGGTGACCGGCCGCCACGAGGACGGCCTGCTGGCACTCGAAGTGCGCGACGACGGCAGGGGAGGAGCCGACGCGGGGCAAGGCAGCGGACTGACCGGACTCGCGGACCGGGTGTCCGTGCTCGATGGCACAATCTCCCTGTCCAGCCCGCCCGGTGGACCGACCCTGCTGCGTGTGGAGATCCCTTGCGAGTGGAGGACCGAGCACTGCGCGTAGTGCTGGCCGAGGACAGCGTGCTGCTCCGGGAAGGGCTCATCGCCCTGCTGGCCCGCTTCGGACACGAGGTCCTCGCCGCGGTCGGCGACGCCGACGCCCTGCTGACCGCGGTCGCGGACCACACACCGGACGTCGTCGTCACCGACGTCCGGATGCCGCCCGGCTTCCAGGACGAGGGGATGAAGGCGGCCGTGCGGCTGCGGACCGAGCGCCCGTCCCTGCCCGTGCTCGTGCTCAGCCAGTACGTCCAGCGCACCTACGCCTCCGAGCTGCTCGACTCGGGGGACGGCTCCGGTGTCGGCTATCTCCTGAAGGACCGGGTGGGCCAGGTCGAGGAGTTCCACGCCGCCCTCCAGGAGGTCGCCTCCGGCGGCACGGTCGTCGACCCCGAGGTGGTACGCCAGCTGATCCGCCGCCGCCGCGACCCGCTGGAGCGTCTGACACCGCGCGAACGGGAGGTGCTGGGCCTGGTCGCCGAGGGGAAGTCCAACAACGCGATCGCCCGCCAACTGGTCGTCTCGGAAGCGGCCGTGGGCAAGCACATCGGTTCCATCCTGGCCAAACTCGACCTGCCGCCGGCGGAGGAGACGCACCGCCGGGTGCTCGCCGTACTGACGTACCTGCGCGCGTGACACCGGCTCGGCCGGACCCCGGACCCCGGACACCGGACCCCGGACCCCGGATCAGGGGATCAGGCGAGCGGGCATCGTGAGCGCGTGCATCAGGTACTCGAGAGGCCCGCGGCGGAAGAAGCGGGTCCACACGAGGGCGAAGAGCATGGCCGCCGCGGCGAACGAGAGGAAGACCGGCAGGGCGGCGGAGTCCGGCAGGTCGCCGGTGCCCAGCACCTTGATGGCGACGATGTGGCCGACGTACGCGGTCAGGGCGATCGATCCCACCGCGCTGACGGGCGTGGCGACCCACCGCAGACGCGCCGACCGGCCGGTGCAGACGAGACAGACGGCCACCACCGCCAGGGCCACGCCGGCGTTGGCCAGGACGGACAGCGTCGTCTGGCTGTGCGGGGAGGCCACCAGGAGCCATGCCGGCATGCCGGGGACGGGATCCGCGCCCACGGCGTCGGACCACCAGGCCGATGCCGCGCTCCCGGTGCCCGAGGCGTCCCGCACCCCTTCCAGTGCCCCCGGAACCAGGTGCAGGGCCAGCCATGATCCGCCGTACCCGATGACGGCCAGCACGCCGCCGAGCAGTCCTACCTTGCCCACGATGCCCGGCCGCCGAAGGTCCAGTCTGGCCACCGCCATCCCCGTGACGATGAGCGGCAGCCAGGTCAGGACCGGATAGGCGCCCGTGACGAACAGCTCGAGGAGTCCGTCCGAATCGGTGGCGCGGGCCAGCGGGTCGTGCGTGACGAGCGTGTCCGCCCAGGTTCCGCTGTCGACCGCTGTCCGCAGCAGATAGAGGACCTGGGGCATGACAAGTGCCGATGCTCCGGCGACGGCACCCAGAGTGGCGGCCCTCAGCCGGTACAGCGGAAGGGCGAGGACGAAGAGGACGCCGTAGTAGGAAAGGATCACCAGGACGTGGGTGTCGAGGGCGGTGAGGACGTAGCCCAGAGCGATCAGGAAGAAGGAGCGGATCAGGACCTTGCCCACCGCTTGTCGCCCCGCCCGCCCGGTTCTCGGCTCCGGCCGGCCGGTGAGGATGACCAGCGTGAAGCCGGCCAGCAAGGCGAACAGGCTCGCCGAACGCCCACGGGCCGCCTCCATCGCCCAGCCCACGGCGCCGCCCACCGACGGATCAGGGCCGAGGTGTGCGGTGTACATGCCCAAGATCGCCAGCCCGCGGGCCAGATCCAGGCCGACCAGCCGTCCTGTCGACGACGTGTAAGGCGGCCCGGCCGGCGCAGGTGCCCCGGGTGCGAGGTCCGGCGATGCGTCGCGCCTCATACGTTCCACGGTCGAGGGAACGGCCGGGTTCCACCATCCGGCGCGTGCCCGCCCGCGGGTGGTGACCGGCCCTTCGGGTGTCGCCGTCCGTACCCGGCTGAAGGGCCTGGCTGGTTGGCTTCGCGTGATCTCAAGGCGCGGTGCATGGACGGGTTGTGGCACTGTGCCGAGTCGTGGGCGGCCCGGAAGCGGGGCCTGACGGCTGAGTCGTCGTCGCGGTGGGCGGGGTCGATCATGAAGGCCACGCATGATCAGTGGGCGCCGGCCCGGCGCGGGCAGGCCGCACACGTGAAATCCTTCGAGGCCGGTGTCGCGACGATCCGGCACCGGCTGTCGCTGCCGGTCGGTCAGAAGGGCACGAAGCGGGCCCCGGGTGGTTACCGTTCCCGGCGGGAGTGGCATGCCAAAACCCGCCGCCTGCGGGTGCTGGAGGACCGGCTCGGCAAGGTGCCTGTCTGGCGAACGCCCCGCACGGCCGGTACGTCCTCGCCGCGAAGGTCTCCTTCTCGCACCGGGGCGCCGAGTGGGCGGACCGGGTTGCGGCGAACCGGGCCGTGGCCTACCGCATCCACCACGATACCGACCGCGACCGCGGTATCTCACCGCGTCCTGGCAGATCCCGTGTCTCAGGCCGTTTCGCTCGAAGCCGCCCTCGCCCAGGGTGTGATCGGGGTCGACATGAATGCCGACCACCTCGCCGCCTGTCGCCTGGACACCCACGGCAACCCCATAGGCAACCCACGCCACTTCCCCTACACCCTTACCGGCACCACCCAGCACCGCGACGCCCAAGTGCGCCACGCCCTCATCCGACTCCTGCACTGGGCCAAGGCCTGCGGCGTGAAAGCGATCGCGGTCGAGGACCTCGACTTCCAGACTGAGAAAACCAGGGAGAAGCACGGCCGCAGGCGAAGGCTCCGGCAACTGATCTCCGGCATGCCCACCGGCAAGATCCGCGCCCGGCTCACCTCCATGGCCGACCGGACGGGTATCGCGATCACCGCCGGCGACCCCGCCTACACCAGCAAGTGGGGCGCCCAGCACTGGCAGAAGCCGATGACCGGCCCTCACCGCAAGACCAGCCGACACGATGCGGCGAGCATCGCTGCCTCAAGCGCAGCTGTAGCGCCCGTCCTGTGTGTCCGGCTGGAGGGGCGCCCAAAGCACTGTCCGCGTGTGCTTGGGGGCGGGTCACGGCTGGTTGCTGTCCCGGCGGGGAAGCTTGTCGCCGATCGCCTCCACCAGAGCCTTGACTTCCTCGGGGAACTTGTGGGCCCAGGTGGTCAGGAACGCGCTCTTGACGATGTGACCGGAGGTGAAGTCCAGGTCGCCGCCGATCTGCTCCCAGACCATGTGCCTGTCCCAGTTGGTCAGTGCGCGCTCTTTCACGACCTTCTTCACTCGCTCCTGGTCGTGCAGGCCGAGGTGGAGGGCCACCGCAAGCCGACCTGCTTCTTCGTCCAGACAACTCAGCACCCGATTCAGTACGTGTGCCTCGGGGGAGCTGGCCCCGGGCAGGGCGAAGATGCCCTCGTCGGGATTGGCCCGCTCGAACTGGTCACCGTCGAGAATGCAAATCGATGGATAAGTGCAGGTTGGGTCAATGTTGTGGTGAGCGTTGACCTTGATGGCCGGGTCGGCGCCGCCCATCGCATGAACCTTGACCTCATCCAACTCGACGCCGCCGTGGCTGCGAAGGGCGGTGGTGACCATGAGTTCGGCGAAATCGTCCTCGACGAAGATCGCAAGCTTGGCCTCAATCTGACCAGTGATGGTCCGCAGGGCTTTGACGTCGAGCTTCCCCTGGATCACGTTGCCGAGGTATGCCGCCCAGATGGCCTTGGAGGGCAGTGGGGCGAGCGCGTCATTTGAGTGCGTGGTGAAAATGACCTGGCAAGACTTGCGGTGGGCAACGCCGATCAAGTACTCGACCATGCGCTGAGTAGCCACCGGATGCAGGCCGTTTTCAATCTCCTCGATAAAAATCATGGCCCCGGGGGAGGCAGCTTCGACGCCGGCGACGATACGGATGACGCTCGCTTCGCCGGCTCCGAAGTGGAACTCGGAGTATCCATCACCCTGAGGGGTAAGCCCGGAGAAGAGCTTGACCTTGCCAGCAGCGTCCACGTAGAGCTGCTGGAACCCTTTTATGGGCTTGGCCAGGATTTTCGTGGCATGCTCTGCGACCTCGGGAGCAAGGGTCACCTCGCGCACTGCTGCGAAGGACCCGCCGATTGCGACCTTGAAGTTAGACCGCTCTGTGGCGGGCACGGTCCGTTCGACTCCGAACACCAGCACTTCCCGTTCCGGGGCAGTTCGGTTCCATTTGAGCTGCTTGAAGCTCGCGGTGCGCGAGACTGACAGGCGAGGGTTAAGCTCCTTGTCGATAATTTCGTACTCGATTGACCAATTCTGCATGCTGGCGTCGTATTTGCCGCTTTTAGCAAAGAATCGCCCCGGAGCGACGCTCTTGTAGGCCAGTGCCGCCGCCCCCAGGACGGTGGTCTTGCCCCCGCCGTTCGGACCGACCAGTGCGGTAACCGGGAACTCGAAAGTGACTTCACGGTCGGTGAAGCCTCGGAGCTTCCGCAATGTCAGCCGCTTGAGGTACTTGCCGTAGTTCTCCTTGGAGACCTTGGTCTCCAAGTCGGTGATCACGCTCTGCCGGACTTCGCTCCTGTAGTCAGCCACCACTGCCCCGCCTGAGTCTCGATGATTTATCGGGTTATCTTTGCAGATCCCATGAACTGAGATGTGGTGTTCTTGCGTGATGGTAGTCGCCAGAGCGGCTAGTCTGGATTGAGGGTTATGCGCATAAATGCGCCCATTGATCCAGCTTGATCAGGAGTGCCGCTGTGCCGCGGAGCGCTGAGGGAATCGATAGCGGACGTAGTGCCGGAGCAGGGTGTAGGACACCGACTCTTCGTGGTTGTCCATGAGGTTCAGCTAGATCTGTTTCGGACCAAGGCCCTGATCCAGCCTCCATGAGGTCGCTGTCGGGATGCGAATGGCTTCGTTCAACTCCTCGGGGACGCGGCTGCATCGTGTCCAGGGCGTGACGGACGAGACGGCGAGCGGCGTGGTGGCGGAGGGCCAGGTCCTGAATGGTGTGGCCTCTGCGGGCGTCGATGTAGATGAGCAAGGCGAGATGGGGCTGGCCGGGGAACAGCTCGGTGCGAGCAGTGCGCGGGTTGGGCTTCATGCTGGCATCAGCGAGCTCCCGGTCCAGGGATTGCTCGGAACGGCCGGAAGCCGCAGCCACGCGGTCCAGTTGGGGTTTGCCGAACCGGAAAGGTGGTCCGTTGAGGAAGCAGTGGAGATAGCTCGGCTTGAGATGGTTCGCGTGCGCGAGGCGTCGGACGTAGTAGCTCGGGCAGCAGGGGGCTTCGGCGGCCCTCCCTCGCGGCTTCTGCGGCATGGTCCAGGGGGATTGCGTCGAGACCTGCCTTGGTCACGCGTTCTGTGCCGCTGAGGATCGCGTCGAGCGCGGCGCCCCGGATCGCGTGGGAGAGCGCGCCGATCATGCCGTCGGCCCGCTTGTGGAGGTAGCGGTCCATCTTGACCAGGCTGCCCGGCGGGTGACGACTGAGTTCGCTGAGTAAACGCCTCGATTGGATGAGAGCGGTCAACGGTGTCCCGGCATGACCCCGCAGCGGTCATGTACTAGAGTTATCTCGACATCGAGATATCTGCCGAAGGCGTACCGCAAGCCGCCAGTCGGTAAGGGTTACCTAACTAAGCCTTACCTTAGCGGATCGGCGAGGAGCCGTGGCGGCAGCATTGAGGTAGTACGCGCATATTGATGAAGGAGACTGTCGTGTCGGCGAACAGCTTCGACGCCCGCAGCACGCTGCAGGTGGGCGACGAGTCGTACGAGATCTTCAGGCTGGACAAGGTCGAGGGCGCCGCGCGCCTTCCCTACAGCCTCAAGGTCCTGCTGGAGAACCTGCTCCGCACCGAGGACGGCGCGAACATCACCGCCGACCACATCCGGGCGCTCGGCGGCTGGGACTCCCAGGCGCAGCCCAGCCAGGAGATCCAGTTCACGCCGGCCCGCGTGATCATGCAGGACTTCACCGGTGTGCCCTGTGTCGTCGACCTCGCCACCATGCGTGAGGCCGTCAAGGAGCTCGGCGGCGACCCGGCGAAGATCAACCCGCTGGCCCCGGCCGAGCTGGTCATCGACCACTCGGTCATCGCCGACAAGTTCGGCACCGCGGACGCCTTCGGCCAGAACGTCGAGCTGGAGTACGGCCGCAACAAGGAGCGTTACCAGTTCCTGCGCTGGGGCCAGACCGCGTTCGACGAGTTCAAGGTCGTCCCGCCCGGCACCGGCATCGTCCACCAGGTGAACATCGAGCACCTGGCCCGTACCGTCATGGTCCGGAACGGCCAGGCGTACCCCGACACCCTCGTCGGCACCGACTCGCACACCACCATGGTCAACGGCCTCGGTGTGCTCGGCTGGGGCGTCGGCGGCATCGAGGCCGAGGCCGCGATGCTCGGCCAGCCGGTCTCCATGCTCATCCCGCGCGTCGTCGGCTTCAAGCTGACCGGTGAGCTCAAGCCCGGCACCACCGCCACCGACCTGGTGCTCACGATCACCGAGATGCTGCGCAAGCACGGTGTCGTCGGCAAGTTCGTCGAGTTCTACGGCGAGGGTGTGGCGGCGACGAGCCTCGCCAACCGCGCCACCATCGGCAACATGTCGCCGGAGTTCGGCTCCACCGCCGCGATCTTCCCGATCGACGACGAGACCCTGAACTACCTGAAGCTGACCGGCCGCTCCGAGCAGCAGGTCGCGCTCGTCGAGGCGTACGCCAAGGAGCAGGGCCTCTGGCTCGACCCGGCCGCCGAGCCCGACTTCTCCGAGAAGCTGGAGCTCGACCTCTCCACGGTCGTTCCCTCCATCGCCGGCCCGAAGCGCCCGCAGGACCGCATCGTCCTGGCGAACGCCGCCCAGCAGTTCGCCGTGGACGTACGCAACTACGTCACCGACGACATGGAGGCGAGCAAGGAGTCCTTCCCGGCCTCCGACGCCCCGGCGAACACGCCGAACGGCGGACCGTCGAAGCCGGTCACCGTCACCGCCCCCGACGGTTCGACCTACGAGCTCGACCACGGCGCCGTCACCGTCGCCGCGATCACCTCCTGCACCAACACCTCGAACCCGTACGTCATGGTCGCCGCCGCGCTGGTGGCCAAGAAGGCGGTCGAGAAGGGCCTGACCCGCAAGCCGTGGGTCAAGACCACGCTCGCCCCGGGCTCCAAGGTCGTCACCGACTACTTCGACAAGGCGGGCCTGACCCCGTACCTCGACAAGGTCGGCTTCAACCTGGTCGGTTACGGCTGCACCACCTGCATCGGCAACTCCGGCCCGCTGCCGGACGAGGTCTCCAAGGCCGTCAACGACCACGACCTGGCCGTCACCTCGGTGCTCTCCGGCAACCGCAACTTCGAGGGCCGGATCAACCCCGACGTCAAGATGAACTACCTGGCGTCCCCGCCGCTGGTCGTCGCGTACGCCCTCGCCGGCTCCATGAAGGTGGACATCACCAAGGACGCCCTGGGCATCGACCAGGACGGCAAGCCGGTCTACCTGAAGGACATCTGGCCGACCGAGGCCGAGGTCAACGACGTCGTCGCCAACGCGATCGGCGAGGACATGTTCAACAAGTCCTACGCCGACGTCTTCGCGGGCGACGCCCAGTGGCAGGCGCTGTCGATCCCGACCGGCAACACCTTCGAGTGGGACCCGCAGTCCACCTACGTGCGCAAGCCCCCGTACTTCGAGGGCATGACGATGGAGACGACCCCGGTCGCCGACATCTCGGGCGCCCGTGTGCTGGCGAAGCTGGGCGACTCGGTCACCACCGACCACATCTCCCCCGCCGGTGCGATCAAGGCCGACACCCCGGCCGGCAAGTACCTCACGGAGCACGGCGTCGAGCGCCGTGACTTCAACAGCTACGGCTCGCGCCGCGGCAACCACGAGGTCATGATCCGCGGCACCTTCGCCAACATCCGTCTGCGCAACCAGATCGCGCCGGGCACCGAGGGCGGCTACACCCGCGACTTCACGCAGGCGGACGGCCCGGTGTCGTTCATCTACGACGCCTCGCAGAACTACCAGGCCGCCGGCACCCCGCTGGTGATCCTGGCGGGCAAGGAGTACGGCTCCGGTTCGTCCCGCGACTGGGCCGCCAAGGGCACGGCGCTGCTCGGCGTCAAGGCCGTCATCGCCGAGTCGTACGAGCGCATCCACCGCTCGAACCTCATCGGCATGGGCGTCCTGCCGCTGCAGTTCCCGGAGGGCGGCTCCGCCGATTCCCTCGGTCTGACCGGTGAGGAGACCTTCTCCATCTCCGGCGTCACCGCGCTGAACGACGGCACCACGCCGCGCACGGTCAAGGTGACCACCGACTCGGGCGTGGAGTTCGACGCGGTCGTCCGCATCGACACCCCGGGTGAGGCGGACTACTACCGCAACGGCGGCATCATGCAGTACGTGCTGCGGAACCTCATTCGTGGATAGGTCCTAGTCGCCCGGCCCGAGGGCCCGTCCTCCGCACCGGCGGAGGACGGGCCCTCGGCATTGCGTGAAGCGTTTACAGCGAACGTCCGCCGCGCTAGCTTCACTTGGTGAAGCTGTGGGAGCGCTCCCACGGATTCGTTCCGCCCCCTCACCCACCCCCATGGAAGGGACGTCCGGATGATCCGCCGATTACTGGCGCAGAGCCGCCCCCGGGCATTGCTGCTCAGCCTGCTCGCCCTGCTCACCGCCATCCCCGCCCTCGGACTCGTCGTCACCGCCGGCGGCGATGCCGAGGCACACGGCACACCCATGAAACCGGCCAGCCGCACCTTCCTGTGCTGGCAGGACGGGCTGACCGACACCGGGGAGATCAAGCCGATCAACCCCGCCTGCAGTGCGGCGGCCCAGCAGAGCGGCACCACGCCCTTCTACAACTGGTTCTCCGTGCTGCGCTCCGACGGCGCCGGCCGCACCCGCGGCTTCGTGCCGGACGGGCAGCTCTGCAGTGGCGGCAACACCAACTTCACGGGCTTCAACGCCGCCCGTGACGACTGGCCGCTCACTCATCTGACCTCGGGCGCCACCATCGACTTCTCGTACAACGCCTGGGCCGCCCACCCCGGTTGGTTCAAGGTGTACATCACCAAGGACGGCTTCGACCCGAAGTCCGCGCTCACCTGGAACGACGTCGAGGACCAGCCGTTCCTGACCGTCGACCACCCGCCGCTCAACGGCAGCCCGGGCACCGTGGAGGCGAACTACTCCTGGCGCGGCGCCCTGCCCGCGAACAAGTCGGGCCGGCACATCATCTACATGGTGTGGCAGCGCTCCGACAGCCAGGAGACCTTCTACTCCTGCTCGGACGTCGTCTTCGACGGCGGCAACGGCGAAGTGACCGGGGTCAAGGACCCGGGTGACGGCAGCGGCCCGGGCCCCGACCCGACCGACCCGCCGGACCCGACCGACCCGCCGCAGACAGGTGACTGCTCCGCCACCCGCAAGACCACCGGCAGTTGGGGCGGCGGCTACCAGTCGGAGGTGACCGTCAAGAACACGGGCACCGTGCCGATGCTGGGCTGGATGGTCGACTGGAACCTGCCCACGGGGCACCGGATCGACAGTCTGTGGAACGGCGCCATGACCGCGCAGGGCCAGGCCGTCATGGTCCACAACGCCGGGCACAACGGCAGTCTCGATCCCGGTGAGTCCACGACGTTCGGTTACGTGGCCTCGGGGCCGGGGGCCGATCCCGCCACCGCCTTGGCCTGCCGGCTGGGGTGATACGCGACGGAGCCGCACTTCCGGGGGGAAGTGCGGCTCCGTACTGACCGCCGTCCGTGCGGACGGCTGCCGGATCAGAACATCAGGCGGTAGGTGTTCCAGCCGCTGCTGCCGATCTTGACCTTGGCCTTGAACGGGGACGAGGCCGAGCCGGTGCCCTTGTACAGCCACAGGGAACCGTCGGTGTGACGGGCGATCATGTCCGTCTTGTCGTCCAGGTCGATGTCGCCGACCGAGGTGAGGTTGTTGAAGATGTTCCAGCCCGTACCGATCTTGGTGCGGGTGGAGAAGGGAGCCGTGCGGTTGCCGGTGCCCTTGTACAGCCACAGGGTGCCGCTGCCGTCGCGGGCGACGATGTCGGCCCGGCCGTCGCCGGTCAGGTCGCCCTTGCCGGTGATCTGGTTGTAGGTCTGCCAGCCGTTGCCGACCTTGGTGCGGCCGGTGACCTTGCCGTTGCCGTAGCCGAGGTAGATCCAGAGCGCACCCGCGGAGTCACGGGCGATCAGGTCGTCGGCAGCGGCGCCGCCCAGGTCTCCGGGCGAGACCATCTTGTTGTAGATCCCCCAGCCGGTGCCGGCGGAGACCGGCGTGCCGCCCCACTCGAGGTAGGAGAAGACGCCGTTGCTCTCGATCGCCCAGATGCCGTCGGACAGGCCGTCGGCGTCGTGGTCGACCTGGGTCGCGTGCTTGACGGGACCCCAGTTCTCACCGCTGTACTCACGGCTGCCCAGGCCGGTGCCGTTCGGCTCGTAGCCGTACAGGATGCCGGAGCTGTTGACGCCGTAGAGGTAGTTGTACGGGGTCGGGGCGGCCTGCGTCCCGAAGGTGTTGCCGGCCTCCGCGGCCGGCCCGGCGGCGGAGCGCGCGGACGGGGCGGGGTCGGCGGCGGACGCGGAGCCGGCGCCTATGCCGGTGATGAGCAGCGCGGCAGCGGTCGCCGCGGCAGCGAGGCGGGCACGTGTCCGGCCGCGCTTGAGGCCAGAAAGTTCGGCCACGTAGGTCTCCATAAGGGTGTGTCGAAGAAGTGGCCCGCCGCGCGATCGGGGCAGGCCATGCTTTCGTCCCGATCTTTCCACACAACCTTCACTGGTCGAATTCGTTTTCGTGTACCGGAATTGCTACAGCCGGATAGCCTGCCGCCGCCGTGCCTGGCCGGCGGTCCGCGCCGGCTTTTCGACGCGAACGGGCCGCACTCCCTGTGGAGTACGGCCCGTCGCGGTGGTGCGGGTTCAGTTCAGCAGCTCCACTTCCGCGAGCGTCACCTCACCCGTGGCGACCAGCCGGTAGTGCCGGTACGAACCAGGCTCTGCCACACCGAAGACGCGGGTCTGCCTGTCCCATCCGAAGGTCTCTGCGGACCGCTTGTCCAGATCCGTCCACGTCTGCCCGTCGGCCGAACCCTGCAGCACCCAGCCCGTCGGCGCCTTCTCCTTCGCCGCGGAGGTGAGCGTGTACTGCACCGCGCGGGTCCCGGACGTCACGGGGAGGTCCACCGAGGTGAACGCGGACGTGGTCGCCGAGGTGTTGTCGAACAGCGGGCCGCCGGCCGGGATCACGTCGTGCCGCGGCGCCGGCGTCTCGTCGTCCTGGGTGATGGAGACGGGCGCCGCGTCCTTCCCGGTGCCCCACGCGGACGGCTTCGGGCCCATCGCGAACTCGATCTCGCCGCCCCCGGCGATCGCCTCGTGCGGCAGGGCCGTGGAGTTCCACTTCTTGCCGTTGACCTTCAGGCCCTGCACGTAGATGTTCTTCGCGCTGTTCTTCGGGGCCTTCACGACCAGTTCGCGGCCGTTCTCCAGGTGCACGGTCGCCTTGGTGAACAGCGGAGAACCGATGGCGTACTCGCCGGAGCCCATCACCAGCGGGTAGAAGCCGAGCGCGGAGAAGAGGTACCAGGCCGACTGCTCGCCGTTGTCCTCGTCGCCGTGGTAGCCCTGCCCGATCTCGCTGCCGGTGTAGAGGCGGGAGAGGACCTCACGGACCTTCTCCTGCGTCTTCCACGGCTGGGAGGCCGCGTTGTACATGTACGTGGCGTGGTGGGCGACCTGGTTGGAGTGGCCGTACATGCCCATCCGCACATCGCGCGCCTCGGTCATCTCGTGGATGACGGAGCCGTACGAGCCGACGAACTCGGGCGACGCCGTCTCGGGCGTGGCGAAGTAGGTGTCGAGCTTCTCACCGAGGCCGGAGCGGCCGCCGTACAGGTTCGCCAGGCCGCGCGAGTCCTGCGGGGCGGTGAAGGCGTAGCCCCAGCCGTTGGTCTCGGTGTAGTCGTAGCCCCACACGCGCGGGTCGTACTTGGAGCTCTCCACCCGCCAGTCGCCCTTCAGGTCCCGGCCCTGGAAGAAGCCGGCCTTGGAGTCGAAGAGGGTGACGTAGTTGCGTGCCCGGTTCCGGAAGTACTCCGACTCCTCCTTGTAGCGGGCCTTCTTCGTCTTCTTGTAGAGGGCCTCGCCCATCTCGGCGATGCCGTAGTCGTTGAGGTAGCCCTCCAGCGACCAGGACAGGCCCTCGTGGGTGGAGGTGGAGGCGTAGCCGAGGAACGGCGAGGTCTCCATGCCCTTGCGGCCCACGCCGGAGGCCGGCGGGACGACGGTGGCGTTCTTGAGCGCCGCCTCGTAGGCGGCCTCGGCGTCGAAGTCGACACCCTTGACGTACGCGTCGGCGAACGCCACGTCGGAGCTGGTGCCGGTCATCAGGTCCGCGTAGCCGGGGGAGGACCAGCGGGAGATCCAGCCGCCGTCCTTGTACTGCTGGACGAAGCCGTCGACCAGCTCGCCGGCCTTCTTCGGGGTGAGGAAGGAGTAGGCCGGCCAGGTCGTGCGGTAGGTGTCCCAGAAGCCGTTGTTGACGTAGACCTTCCCGTCGACGATCTTCGCGCCGGTGCGGGTCGGGGTGTCGGGACCGGTCATCGGCGAGAACGGGCTCGCGTACCGGTACTCCGGGCGCTTCTTGGTGCCGGTGTTCTCGAAGCCCGAGTTCGGATAGAGGTAGAGCCGGTACAGGCTGGAGTAGAGCGTGACCAGCTGGTCCCGGGTGGCGCCCTCGACCTCGACCTTGCCGAGGATGTCGTCCCAGGCGTCCTGCGCCCGGTCCTTCACCCGCTCGAAGCGGGTACCGGCCGGGATCTCGTCGGCGAGGTTCTTCTTCGCCTGGTCCACGCTGATCAGCGAGGTCGCCATCCGCAGATTGACGGTGCGGTCGTCGCCGGCGTCGAAGCGGAGCCGCCCGGTGACGCCCTCCGAGGCCGAGTCGGTCACCGGCGCGTCGAAGACGCCGTACACGAACAGCCGTGTGGCGCCCGTGGACAGGCCGCTCTTGACGTCCGAGTAGCCGGTGAAGGAGCGGGTCGCGGCGTCGAGGGTGAGGCCGCCCTCCTTGGTGACGTTGTCGAAGATGACACTCGCGTCGTCACCGGGGTAGGTGAAGCGCATCATCGCCGCGTGGTCGGTCGGCGTCATCTCGGCCTTGAGGCCGTTCTCGAAGGTGACGCCGTAGTAGTGCGGCCTGGCGGTCTCCTTCTCGTGCCGGAAGGGCAGGGCCCTGGCCGTGCGCGAGGTGTCCGGGGTGCCCTCGGCCGCCGACGGCATCACCTGGAACGTCTGCCGGTCGCCCATCCAGGGGCTCGGCTCGTGGCTCGTGCTGAAGGCCTGGACGGT
Source organism: Streptomyces kurssanovii (assembly GCF_040677245.1). Lineage (NCBI taxonomy): Bacteria > Bacillati > Actinomycetota > Actinomycetes > Kitasatosporales > Streptomycetaceae > Streptomyces > Streptomyces kurssanovii. Next base: position 34,395 of record NZ_JBFAQK010000011.1, on the reverse strand, counting down.
GGGCAGGTTGTCCGCGTTGTTGCCGCGGGCGTACTCGTACAGCCAGCTCTTGGACTCCGAGTTGGTGACCGGCGTCCAGAAGTTGAAGCCGTGCGGGACCGCGGTGGCGGGGAAGGTGTTGCCCCGGGAGAACGAACCGCTGGAGTTGGTGCCGCGGGTGGTGGAGGCGTAGTCCGAGAGATGCTCGAGCCGCTCCTCCGGCGCCTTGGGCGCGAGGGTGACGTCGTCGATCCAGCCCTGGAACTTCGCCGGGCCCTTGGGTGAGTCGTAGGCCACCAGGATCCGGTCGACGGTCCTGCCGGCCGCGACGGTGCCGATGCCGGAGGCGACGGCGTTCCACTGGTTGACGTACAGGCGCTTCGCGGCGCCCTGGCCCGCGGGCGTGAGGAGCCCGCCGTGCGAGTCCGTGGCGCCGAGCTCGCTCAGATACGTGCCGTCGGTGAAGGCGAGGTCCACCGACACGTTCGTGGCGGGGTAGTTCAGGTCCGTCTCCGCCATGGCGGGGAAGACCTTGTACGACAGCTCGGTGTCGCGGCGCACGGCGACATCGACGTCGAAGACCTTGTTGTACGAGTACGCCCTGCCGTCCGGCTTGTGGGTGCCGGCGTACTTCAGGGCGCGCTTGCCGGTGAAGCCGGCGCCGGCCTTCGCGGTGGGGGAGCCGCTGGGGCCGCGGTCGACCTGGCTGCGCATGTCGTCCGGCACGGGGGCGCTGGTGTCACCGTTGGAGAACTGCACGTCCGCCAGCTGGGTGATGTCGGACGCGCCGTTGTTCTTGGTGATCTCCAGGCGGTAGTGGGCGTAGGCGGTCACCTCGGAGGGGGCGCCGATGTCGAAGGTCCTGGTCCGGAAGCGCTCGGCGAACGTCTCGTCGGAGCGGCTGTCCAGGACCGTCCAGTTCTCCCCGTCGGCGGACCCCTTCAGCGTCCAGTCCCTGGGATCGCGCGCGGCGAAGTCGTTGGCGGACGTCAGGGCGTACGTGGAGACCTTGACCGGCTCGTCGGTGTCGAACTCGATCCAGGCGGTCGGCTCGAACGCCAGCCACTTGCTGCTCGGCAGCAGGTCGACCAGATTTTCCTTGGTCTCGCCTCCGCCGGTGTTCTCGGCGCTGGCCCGCAGCTCGATCACCTTGGCGGTGACATTGCCCGGTATTCCGCTGGAGAAGCCGCCGTCGACACCCGATGACCGCTTCTTTCCGTCGGTGCCGACTTCAACGGTATTACGCCAGTCCGGCTGGGCTTCGTCCGATTCGAAGGACGAGCGGAATTCCCGGCCCGGCGAGGTGGATTGTCCGGGCTCCGCGGGAAGGGCGATGGCGGCGGAAGGCGCCGTCAACACCAGCATGGAAGCGGTCACCACGAGGGTGACCGGATTGATCTTTCTGGGCCGGGGTCTGTTTCTGGGCTGCATCCCGGGTCTTCCTCCAGAGGGGAGTCGCGTTGGACAACGTTGTCAGGCGCGAGGCGCAGGCTCCAGTAGGGAGGCAAGTGTCCTACGGTGTCAAGGGTGTTGGCGGGACGTGCCGGTCCGAATCGGACGATCCGTTAAGAGTGCTGCGGTCGTAAGGGTGTTTTCGGGTCCCATGTGTCCGCGAGGTCTCAACTCGGGAAAGATGGGCGTCCAACCTTGCATTTGATCTTGCTCACTCGGCGGGAAGTGGACTATACCTGTCGGCGTCCGCATAGCTGTTCCGTATGGCGGCGGACCAGGGGGGACGGGGGCGGCGGACACGTGCGGAGCACGCGACCGCCGACCGCAGCTACTCCGTTCCCGCTGTCAGCCGCACGATCCGAGCTTCACTGAGTTTCCCTTCGGGAAAACACAGCAACTGACCGCGGTGGCGGGGCCCTTCGCCTGAGGCGAGAAGGACGGGCGACCGGTACACCGCCTGAGTCCTGGAGAAGGCGAGGACTTGAGCATGGGATCCACCTCCGCCCACAACGAGGGCGTCGGCCGTCGCAACCTGATCAAGCGTTCTGCCGCGCTCGGCCTGCTCACGATTCCGACGATGAGCTTCCTGTCCGCCTGCGCCACCGGCGGTGGCGGCACCGACAAGGAGACCAAGGCCCCCGGGGGCGAGAAGTCCGAGAAGAACCCGCTCGGTGTGAAGCAGGGCGCCCCGCTCGAGGCCTTCATCTTCAAGGGCGGACTCGGCGACCAGTACGCCAAGGACGCGGAGGCCGACTACAAGGCCACCTACGGCGCCGAGGTCAAGCACACCGGCACCCAGCAGGTCGGCCCCAAGCTCACCCCGCGCTTCGCGGGCGGCAACCCGCCGGACGTCATCGACAACTCCGGCGCCGACCACCTCAACATGAACCAGCTCTCCACCCAGGGCCAGCTCCAGGACCTGACCGTGCTGCTGGACGCCGCCTCGATGGACGACCCGGCCAAGAAGGTCCGGGACACGATCCACCCGAGCACCATCGAGAAGGGCAAGCACGGCGACAAGTTCGACGTGCTCTACTACGCCTTCACCATCTACGGCACCTGGTACTCCCAGAAGCTGCTCGACGACAAGGGCTGGGCCTACCCCAAGTCCCTCGACGAGATGGTCAAGCTCTGCGGCGAGATCAAGAAGGCCGGCATCGCCCCCTGGACGTACCCGGGCAAGTATCCGTACTACGTCCACTTCAACCTCTTCGCCCAGATCGCCAAGATCGGCGGCATGGAGAAGTGGATCGCGATCGACAACCTGGAGCCGAACGCCTGGACCTCCAACGACGCCGTCAAGGAGGTCATAGAGCACTACGAGGAGCTCGCGGCCAAGAAGTACTTCCTCGAGGGCAGCCAGGGCCTGACCCACATCCAGTCGCAGACCGCCTGGAACAAGGGCAAGGCCGTCTTCCTCCCGAACGGCTCCTGGGTCGAGAACGAGTCCGCCCCCACCACGCCGAAGGACTTCGGCATGGCGGTCGGCCCGCTCTTCGACGGCACCGGCGACAAGATGCCGCACGGCACCCTGCGCGGCGAGCCGAGCGAGCCGTACATCGTCGCCTCCAAGGGCAAGAACCCGGCCGGCGGCATGGAGCTGCTGCGCATCATGCTCTCCAAGAAGCACGCGCAGAACTTCGCCACCAAGGTCAAGTCCCTGACCTGCGTCATGGACGCCACCGAGGGCATGAGCCTCTCCCCGGGTCTGGCCTCGGCCAGCAAGGTCTTCGGTGAGGCCGGCGACAACCTGATCAGCCTCCAGCTGCAGGAGTGGTACCCGGCGCTGACCGATGAGAAGATCGGCGGCCTCACCGGGCAGCTGCTCACCGGTGAGCTGAAGGCCGCCGACTGGATCAAGAAGACCCAGGCGGAGGCCGACAAGGTCGCCAAGGACGACTCGGTGACCAAGTTCAAGCGCACCGCCTGACCTGACAGTTCGGCTTTCGAGGGAAGGGCCGGGAAGCAAACAGTGCAACACGGCAAATACCGATTCATCGTGGGCTTCCTGGCCCTGCCCCTGATCGTTTACGCGATCTTCGTCATCTCGCCGTTCGTCCAGGCCTTCCAGATCTCCATGACGAACTGGTCCGGTCTGGTGGGAACCGCCGAATTCATCGGCCTGGAGAACTTCCAGCGGCTCTGGGAGAGCAGCGACTTCTGGAACGCGCTGCGCCACAACGTCTACATGCTGGCGCTCGTCCCGGTGGTCACGCTCGGCCTCGGCCTTTTCTTCGCCTTCATGCTGAACGTCGGCGGAAAACGCCGGAAGAACGAAGTCATCACCGGCGTCGGCGGATCGAAGATGTACAAATTCGTCTTCTTCTTCCCGCAGGTCATCTCCGTCACCATCATCGCGGTCATCTGGTTCAACATCTACAACCCCGACCCCGACGACGGAATGCTGAACTCCTTCCTCGGATTCATCGGCCTCGACGGTCTCCAGAATTCCTGGCTCGGCGAGAAGAGCCTCGCGCTCTGGTGCATCAGCGCCGTCATGGTCTGGGGGCACGTCGGCTTCTACGTGGTCCTGTTCTCCGCGGCGATGGCCTCCATCCCGCGTGACATCTACGAAGCGGCACTGCTGGACGGCGCCAGCCGCTACCACACCTTCTTCCGGATCACGCTCCCGCTGCTGTGGGACACCGTCCAGACCGGCTGGGTGTACATGGGCATCATCGCGCTGGACGCCTTCGCCCTGGTCCAGATCATGTCGGTGAACATGGGCGGACCGGACGGCGCGACGGACGTCATGCCGCTCCGGCTGTATCTGACGGCCTTCCGCGACAGCCAGTTCGGCTACGCCTCCGCCATGGGCGTCGCGATGCTCATTGTCACGATGACCTTCGCAGTGCTCACCATGCGCTTCGCGCGGCGTGAGCGGATCGAGTACTAGGGGTAGGGCGGATGACGACCGAAGAGATCGAAACGGTGGCCGAGCAGGATGCCCCTGCCAAGGCCGACCGCACCCCCGAGCCGGCGAAACGGAAGTCCTCCGAGGGCGGCATCCTCAACGTCTTCTCCCACGGCATCCTCATCGTGTGGGGGCTGATGGTGGGCGTGCCGCTGCTCTGGGTGGCCTGGAGCGCCTTCAAGGACAGCAACGGGATCCTCACCGACCCCTGGGGCCTGCCGACGGTCCTGCACTGGGAGAACTGGTCCAACGCGTGGGAAGACGCGAACATGGGCCAGTACTTCATCAACACCGCCATCATCGTGGGCGGTTCGGTGATCGGCACGATGGTCCTCGGGTCCATGGCCGCGTACGTGCTGGCCCGCTTCGAGTTCCCCGGCAACCGGTTCATCTACTACCTGTTCGTGGCCGGCATGTCCTTCCCGGTCTTCATGCTGGTGATCCCGCTGTTCTTCGTCATGCGGGACTTCCCCGGCAGCTCGCTGCTGGCCACCTACCACGGACTGATCCTGGTCTACATCGCCTACTCGCTGCCGTTCACCGTCTTCTTCATGACGGCGTTCTTCCGGACGCTCCCGGCGTCGGTGGCCGAGGCGGCGCTGATCGACGGCGCGTCGCACAGCCGGACGTTCTTCCAGGTGATGCTCCCGATGGCCAAGCCCGGCCTGATCAGCATCGGCATCTTCAACTTCCTCGGCCAGTGGAACCAGTACCTGCTGCCGATGGTCCTCAACCAGCAGGAGGACAAGTACGTCCTCACCCAGGGCCTGGCGATGATCGCGCTCCAGCAGGGCTACGAGAACGACTGGGGAGCGCTGATGGCAGGCATGATGATCGCAATGCTGCCGGTGCTGGTCGTCTACGCGATCTTCCAGCGCCAGGTCCAGTCGGGCCTGACGGCGGGCGCGCTGAAGTAACCACCCCCGTACCGGACCGGGCCCGGCCCCTGCCGCTTCCACGGCCGGGGCCGGGCCTTTTCCCGCCGCCGCCCCGTCCCTTCCCGAACCGGGGCTCCGCCCCGGACCCCATGGGCGCTGACGCCCCCAGCCCTCCCGGGGGACGGGACGTTTCCGTGAGGGCTGACGCCCCCACGCCCTCGAACAGGCCGTGCGCTGCGCGGCTGTTCCCCACCCCGCCCCTTCCCGAAACCGCGGCTCCGCCCCGGACCCCGAGGGGGCCGTGGAGATGCCGCACCCATGAACCTGGCCCGGGCGGGTCCGAAAACCGCCGCACCCGTGGACCTGGCCCGGAGGGTCCGAACACCGCCGCGCCGTCCGGACCTGGCCGGTGAGCCCCGAGACCGCTGTCACCGGCGACCGGGCCGCACTCGCATCATGGGGCGCCGGCCCCGCCGAGACCGTCGCGCCGCCTGCGCGTGAGCTGTCGGGCCGGGCCGGCGCGAGACCTCGTCGGCGCGGATCGTCACGTTGCGGCACTGGTCGTCACTCACCGCGCCCCCGCCCCGGCCGTGCTCATCAGAGGTTGCCCCCGCTCAAGGTCTTGACGGGATAAGCCCCAAAAGGTTGAGCTTAGGGTTCATAAGTTGGAGAGACGTCGGGGTCGCGACACGCGCCCCCGGCCGGGGGCGGTCGTCGCGCCGCCCACCGGGGGCAGGAGTGGATGAGTCAATGGAGACTCCGGGATCGCAGACATCTCTGCACCGGGCCAATCTCGAGCGTGTCGTGCGTGCCGTACGCATGGCGGGTTCGCTGACGCAGGCGGAGATCGCGAGGAGCACCGGCCTCTCCGCGGCCACCGTCTCCAACATCGTCCGTGAGCTCAAGGACGGCGGCACGGTAGAGGTGACGCCGACCTCGGCCGGGGGCCGCAGGGCCCGCAGTGTCTCCCTCAGCGGCGACGCCGGCATCGTGATCGGCGTGGACTTCGGCCATACGCATCTGCGCGTGGCGATCGGCAACCTCGCTCATCAGGTGCTGGCCGAGGAGGCGGAGCCGCTCGATGTGGACGCGTCGTCCGCGGAGGGCTTCGACCGGGCGGAGGCGCTGGTCAACCGGCTGGTGGAGGCCACCGGGATCGGTCCCGGCAAGGTGATCGGCGTGGGGCTCGGCGTGCCGGGCCCCATCGACGTGGAGTCGGGCACGCTGGGCTCGACGGCGATCCTGCCGGGCTGGACCGGCATCAACCCGAGCGAGGAGCTCTCGGCCCGGCTGGGCGTGCCCGTGTACGTCGACAACGACGCCAACCTGGGCGCGCTCGGCGAGATGGTGTGGGGCAGCGGCCGGGGGGTGAAGGACCTCGCGTACATCAAGGTGGCGAGCGGTGTCGGCGCGGGCCTGGTGATAGACGGCCAGATCTACCGCGGTCCGGGCGGTACCGCCGGCGAGATCGGGCACATCACGCTGGACGAGTCGGGCCCGGTGTGCCGTTGCGGCAACCGCGGCTGCCTGGAGACGTTCACGGCGGCCCGGTACGTGCTGCCGCTGCTCCAGTCGAGTCACGGGGCCGAACTGACCATGGAGCGCGTCGTTCAACTGGCGCGGGACGGCGACCCGGGCTGCCGCCGGGTGGTGGCGGACGTGGGCCGCCACATCGGCAGTGGTGTCGCCAACCTGTGCAACCTCCTCAATCCGAGCCGGGTGGTGCTCGGAGGGGATTTGGCGGAGGCTGGAGAGTTGGTACTGGGACCCATTCGTGAGTCCGTCTCCCGTTACGCCATTCCCAGTGCGGCGAGGCAGCTTTCGGTGGCTCCTGGTGCTCTGGGCGGGCGTGCCGAAGTGCTCGGTGCGCTGGCCCTCGTGCTCAGCGAAATGGGTGATTCGACCCTTCTGGACAGTGCGTTGCCGGTCGGAGCGCCCGCCTTCACTTAGATAACGAATGGCACCGTTGTCATCTCGTTAAGGATTTACTCCTTGACGCTGACGGCGGGGCCGAGTTGACTTCCAGCCACCTCGGCCGCAGCGACGCGGCCTCGTCAGGGAGGTTTCTCAACGTGAACGCACATCTGCGTCGTGCTGCTGTTGCTGTCGCCGCTTCCGCGATGGCCGTATCGCTTGCCGCCTGCGGCCAGGCCGGAGACTCGGGCGACAGCGCCGAAGAGTCGGCTGCCAAGAAGGGCGACAACATCACGATCGGCCTGCTCCTTCCGGAGAACCAGACCGCTCGTTACGAGAAGTTCGACAAGCCGCTCATCGAGAAGAAGATCAGCGAGCTGACGAACGGCAAGGCGAAGGTCGTCTACGCCAACGCCAAGCAGGACGCCACGCTGCAGACGCAGCAGGTGGACACCATGATCACGAACAAGGTCGACGCGCTCATCGTCGACGCGGTCGACTCCAAGGCCATCGCCGGCGGTGTGAAGAAGGCCAAGGACGCCGGTATCCCCGTCGTCGCCTTCGACCGTCTCGCCGAGGGTCCGATCGACGCCTACACCTCCTTCGACAACGAAGAGGTCGGCCGGGTGCAGGGCAAGGCGCTGCTCGAGGCCCTGGGCGACAAGGCCAAGGACGGCCAGATCGTCATGATGAACGGCTCGGTCACCGACCCGAACGCCGCGCTGTTCAAGAAGGGTGCCCACGCCGAGCTCGACGGCAAGGTGAACATCGGCAAGGAGTACGACACCAAGGAGTGGAAGCCGGAGAACGCCAACGCCAACATGGAGGCCGCGATCTCGTCCCTCGGCAAGGACAAGATCATCGGTGTCTACTCCGCGAACGACGGCATGGCGGGCGGCATCATCACCGCCCTCAAGTCCGGCGGCTTCACCAAGCTCCCGCCGGTCACCGGCCAGGACGCCGAGCTTGCCGGTGTCCAGCGCATCGTCGCGGGTGAGCAGTTCATGAGCGTCTACAAGCCGTACGCGCCGGAGGCCTCCGCCGCCGCCGAGATGGCCGTGGCGCTCGCCAAGGGCGAGTCGCTCGACGCGATCGCCAAGGAGAAGGTCGACAGCCCCTCCCAGAAGGGCATCCCGTCGGTCCTCGTCCCGGTGGTCTCGCTGACCAAGGACAACATCAAGGACACCGTCGTCAAGGACGGCGTCTACACCGTGAACGAGATCTGCACCCCGAAGTTCAAGGCCGCGTGTGACCAGCTCGGCCTGAAGTAAGGCCGCACGCCGGAGCCCGGTCCCCGGTGCTCCGGCCTCTGCCCGGGCGCCCGCGTCCCGCAGAAACCTTCCGGTGCCCCGCCCCGCCATCAGCCCCCGCTGCCGGTCGGGGCACCGGTCGGAACACCCGCTGCATTTCCAGTCTGCTCAACCTCCGCGCCGCATTTCCCCCGGCGCGGCATCCCCGCCGGTCAGGCGGCGAAGGAGATGGTTCACGTGTCCGCTACGCCCGTGTTGGCGTTGCGCGGGGTCTCCAAGCGGTTCGGTGCCGTCCAGGCGCTCACCGACGTAGAGCTTGAGGTCCACGCCGGCGAGGTGGTCGCCCTGGTCGGCGACAACGGCGCCGGAAAGTCCACGCTGGTCAAGACGATCGCCGGTGTGCACCCCATCGATGAAGGCTCCATCGAGTGGGAGGGCAAGCGGGTCTCGATCAACCGGCCGCACGACGCCCAGAACCTCGGCATCGCGACCGTCTACCAGGACCTCGCGCTGTGCGACAACATCGACGTCGTCGGCAACCTCTACCTCGGCCGGGAGCTGCACAAGCGCGGCGTGCTCGACGAGGTCGAGATGGAGCGACGCGCCCTCGAACTGCTGAAGACGCTGTCGATCCGTATCCCCAGCGTCCGTATCCCGATCGCCTCGCTCTCCGGCGGTCAGCGCCAGACCGTGGCCATCGCCCGTTCGATGCTCGGCGAGCCCAAGCTCGTCATCCTCGACGAGCCCACCGCCGCTCTCGGTGTCGAGCAGACCGCACAGGTGCTCGACCTCGTGGAGCGGCTGCGGGAGCGCGGCCACGCCGTCGTCCTCATCAGCCACAACATGGCCGACGTCAAGGCTGTCGCCGACAAGGTCGCCGTGCTCAGGCTGGGCAGGAACAACGGTGTCTTCGAGGTCAAGTCGACCTCGCAGGAAGAGATCATCTCCGCCATCACCGGTGCCACGGACAACGCCGTGACCCGCCGTGCGGCGCGCAACGCGGAGGTTACGAAGTGACCACGGAAAAGACCCCCACCGCCACGAAGGTGGTCAACCCGGACGCCGCGCACGACGCGCTGACCGCGGTCGACCCCCGTCTGCTGGTGCGCGAGCAGGGGCTCAAGGGCTACTTCTCCGAGTTCAAGCGCAAGGTGCACGCCGGCGACCTCGGGTCGATCCCGGTCGTCATCGGTCTGATCGTCATCGCGGTGATCTTCCAGACCATGAACTCGCAGTTCCTCTCGGCGGAGAACCTGAGCAACATCGCCGTCACGATGGTCGCCACCGGCATGATGGCCGTCGGCATCATCTTCGTGCTGCTGCTCGGTGAGATCGACCTGTCGGTCGGCTCCGTCAGCGGTGTCTCCGGTGCGATCGTCGCCGTGCTGAGCGTGACGCACGGGATGAACGAATGGCTGGCGCTGGTCGTCGCCCTCGCCAGCGGCGCCGCCATCGGCGCCCTGCACGGCTTCTTCTTCGCCAAGATCGGCGCCCCGGCGTTCGCCGTGACGCTGGCCGGCCTGCTGTTCTGGCTGGGCTTCATGCTGCAGCTGCTCGGTGAGAACGGCACGATCAACCTGGACGGCGAGGGCGTCGTCGGACAGCTGACCACGTACTACTTCTCCGACATCGCGGCCGCCTACGGGCTCGCCGCCGTCGCCGTGGCCGGCTTCTTCCTGTCGTCCTTCTTCGACAACCGCCGCCGCGCCGCGGCCGGCGTCCCGTCCCGGCCGCTGTCCGACATCGTGATGCGCACGGTGCTCCTCGGAGTCGTCGCGTTCGCCGCGGCCGCCATGTTCAACCAGTACAAGGGCCTGCCCCTGGCGCTGGTGCTGTTCCTGGCCGTCCTCGTGATCACGGACTTCGTGCTCCGCCGGACGGCCTACGGCCGGAAGATCTTCGCGCTCGGCGGCAGCGTCGAGGCCTCGCGCCGCGCCGGTATCAACGTCACCGCGGTGCGTGTCTCGGTCTTCGCGCTGGCCGGGCTGTTCGCGGCCGTCGGTGGTCTGTTCTGGGCCTCCAAGATCGCGGCGGCCAACCAGAGCGCCGGCGCCGGTGACCTGCTGATGAACGTCATCGCCGCGGCCGTCATCGGCGGCACCAGCCTCTTCGGTGGCCGGGGCCGCACCTGGAACGCCCTGCTGGGCGTCATGGTCATCGTCTCGATCCAGTACGGACTCGCCCTGGAAGGCATCGCGACGCCGATCCAGTACATGATCACCGGTGGTGTCCTGCTGGCGACGGTCGTGATCGACTCCGTCACCCGAAGGACGCAGAAGACCGCAGGTCGCGCCTAGTACGACCGCACAGTGCCCGGTGCCGCCCAGCGGTGCCGGGCACTGCTGTGTCACGTCATAGACGTGACACAGAACCCACCGCCCGATGACCGAGCGCGTGCACGGAACATTAGACTCGGGCAATCGGCAAGGTCGATCAGCCCAGAGTCGATCGGCTCGGATGCAGCTCGAATGCAAGGAGGCACGGGTGGCACTGCTTTCCCGTATCAGGGGACCGCGCGACCTGGACCGGCTCGGCCCGGAGCAGTTGGAGCAGCTGGCCGCAGAGATCCGCACCTTCCTGGTGGACGCCGTCTCCAAGACCGGTGGGCACCTCGGACCCAACCTCGGCGTGGTCGAGCTGACCATCGCCCTCCACCGTGTCTTCGAGTCCCCCAAGGACAAGGTCCTCTGGGACACCGGGCACCAGAGCTATGTCCACAAGCTGCTGACCGGCCGCCAGGACTTCTCCAGGCTCAAGATGAAGGGCGGACTGTCCGGCTACCCCTCGCAGGGCGAGTCCGAGCACGACGTCATCGAGAACTCGCACGCCTCCACCGTGCTCGGCTGGGCCGACGGCCTCGCCAAGGCGAACGAGGTCCTGAAGAAGGACGACCACGTCGTCGCCGTCATCGGCGACGGCGCGCTCACCGGCGGCATGGCCTGGGAGGCGCTGAACAACATCGCCGCCGCCAAGGACCGTCCGCTGGTCATCGTCGTCAACGACAACGAGCGCTCGTACGCGCCGACCATCGGCGGCCTCGCCAACCACCTGGCCACCCTGCGCACCACCGACGGCTACGAGCGCTTCCTCGCCCGTGGCAAGGACCTCCTGGAGCGCACCCCCGTCGTCGGCAAGCCGCTGTACGGCACGCTGCACGGCGCGAAGAAGGGCCTCAAGGACTTCATCGCCCCGCAGGGCATGTTCGAGGACCTCGGCCTCAAGTACGTCGGCCCCATCGACGGCCACGACATCGAGGCGCTCGAGTCGGCCCTCGCCCGCGCCAAGCGCTTCGGCGGCCCCGTCATCGTGCACTGCCTCACAGAGAAGGGCCGCGGCTACCAGCCCGCCCTCGCGGACGAGGCGGACCGCTTCCACGCCGTCGGCAAGATCCACCCCGACACGGGTCTGCCCATCTCGAGCTCCGGCCTCGACTGGACCTCGGTGTTCGGCGAGGAGATGGTCAAGCTCGGCAAGGAGCGCGAGGACATCGTCGCCATCACGGCCGCGATGCTCCAGCCGGTGGGACTCGACCGGTTCGCCAAGGCGTTCCCCGAGCGGGTCTACGACGTCGGCATCGCCGAGCAGCACGGCGCGGTCTCGGCCGCGGGCCTGGCGACCGGCGGCCTGCACCCCGTCTTCGCCGTCTACGCCACCTTCCTCAACCGCGCCTTCGACCAGGTCCTGATGGACGTCGCCCTGCACAAGTGCGGTGTGACCTTCGTACTGGACCGTGCCGGTGTCACCGGCACCGACGGCGCCTCGCACAACGGCATGTGGGACATGTCGATCCTTCAGGTCGTCCCCGGCCTGCGGATCGCCGCCCCCCGCGACGCCGACCAGGTCCGCGCCCAGCTGCGCGAGGCCGTCGAGGTCGACGACGCGCCGACCGTGGTCCGCTTCTCCAAGGGCGCGGTCGGACCGGCCGTCAAGGCCGTCGGCAAAGCCGGCGGCATGGATGTGCTGCGCCGGCCGGACGCCGACCGGCCCGACGTCCTGCTGGTCTCCGTCGGCGCCCTCGCCCCGATGTGCCTGGAGATCGCCGACCTGCTCGACGCCCAGGGCATCTCGACCACCGTCGTCGACCCCCGCTGGGTCAAGCCCGTCGACGAGGCGCTCGCGCCGCTCGCGGAGCGGCACCGGGTGGTCGTCACCGTCGAGGACAACAGCAGGGTCGGCGGCGTCGGCTCCGCGATCGCCCAGGCGCTGCGCGACGCGGGCGTGGACGTGCCGCTGCGCGACTTCGGCATCCCGCCCCGCTTCCTCGACCACGCCTCCCGCAAGGAGGTCATGGCGGAGATCGGCCTGACCGCACCGGACATCGCCCGTCAGGTCACCGGTCTGGTCTCCAAGCTCGACGGCCGCATCGACAGCGAGGCGGTCGAGCCCGCCCGCGACTGATCCGCCGCCGCCCGATGCGATCGATCCGTGGACGAACGGGACGGATCGTGTGCACGACGTGCCGAGCGCGGGCCGGAGGGTAACCCTGAAAGGGTGGTCCCTTCGGCCCATTCGGCTGAACTCCACCCGTTCCGGCTCTCTGTGGACCACGCACCGTCCCGATCATGACGAGGACGACAAGTGTGGAGGTGCAGGGGTGAGCACAGATACTGACCCGTCCGGCGGCAGGCGAGGCGTCTTCCGGACCAAGCCCGTCGAGCAGTCGATCAGGGACACCGAAGAGCCGGAGCACGCACTCAAGAAGTCCCTCTCCGCCATGGACCTCACCGTCTTCGGCGTGGGTGTCATCATCGGCACCGGCATCTTCGTGCTCACCGGCACGGTCGCGAAGAACAACGCCGGTCCGGCGACCGCACTCGCTTTCGTCGCCTCCGGCATCGTCTGTGCCCTGGCGGCGCTGTGCTACGCCGAGTTCGCCTCCACCGTCCCGGTGGCCGGCTCCGCCTACACCTTCGCGTACGCCTCACTCGGCGAACTGCCCGCCTGGATCATCGGCTGGGACCTGGTGCTGGAGTTCGCGCTCGGCACAGCCGTGGTGGCGGTCGGCTGGTCGGGTTATGTGCGTTCGCTGATGGACAACGTGGGGTGGAACCTGCCCGCGGGGCTGCAGGGTCCTGATGTGGAGGGCGGCACCTTCGATCTGCTGGCCTTCGTCCTCATCCTGCTGCTGACGGCGATCCTCGTCGTCGGCATGAAGCTCTCCGCACGCATCACCGCTGTGGTCGTGGCCATCAAGGTCGGCGTGGTGCTGATCGTCATCGTCGCGGGCCTCTTCTTCGTCAAGGCCGCCAACTACGACCCCTTCATCCCCGAGAAGCAGGGCCAGATCGAGGGCAGCGGCTGGGACGCGCCACTGGTGCAGCTGCTGTTCGGCTACGAGCCCACCAACTTCGGCGTGATGGGCATCTTCACCGCCGCGTCCATCGTCTTCTTCGCCTTCATCGGCTTCGACGTCGTGGCCACGGCGGCCGAGGAGACCAAGCTGCCGCAGCGAGACATGCCGCGCGGCATCCTGGGATCGCTGCTCATCTGCACCGTGCTCTACGTCGCCGTGTCCCTCGTGGTGACCGGCATGCAGCACTACAGCGAACTGTCGATCAGCGCCCCGCTGGCGGACGCCTTCAAGGCCACGGGCCATCCGTTCTTCGCGGGCGTCATCAGCTTCGGCGCGGCGGTCGGCCTGACGACGGTGTGCATGATCCTGCTGCTGGGGCAGACCCGGGTGTTCTTCGCCATGAGCCGCGACGGCCTGCTGCCGCGGTTCTTCTCCAAGACCCACCCGCGTTTCCGCACCCCGTACCGTCCGACCATCCTGCTCGGTGTGATCATCGCCGTCGTCGCCGGCTTCACCAGCATCAACGAGCTGGCCACCCTGGTGAACATCGGCACGCTCTTCGCGTTCGTGGTCGTCGCCCTCGGCGTGATCATCCTGCGGCGCACCCGGCCGGATCTGCACCGCGCGTTCCGTACCCCGATGGTGCCCCTGGTGCCGATCCTGTCGGTCGCGGCATCGGTGTGGCTGATGCTCAACCTGCCGGGCGAGACGTGGTTCCGGTTCGCCGTCTGGATGGCCATCGGGATCGTCGTGTACGCGCTCTACGGGCGCAGGAACAGCCGCCTCGGCAAGGCGGGCCGCGAGGCCGAGTACTAGGCCCTGTCCTGGTCGGGCTCCGCAGGGCGCACGGCACGCGGGCCCACGCACCGCGCGCCGTGCGCCTCGGCCCTTCTCCGGAGCTCGCGGTCGGCCGTGACGACCACGCAGGTCCGGCCGGCCGACTCCCGCACCCTCGCAACGATCAGGTCGTCACCGCTCCCCGGCGCCGGCTCCACCGTGACGCCCGGCACGGAGCCGACGCCCCGGGCCGCCCCCTCCACGACGAGCAGCACCTCCACGGGCCCCGGCTCCCCGGCGATCCCCTCCGTCGCGGTGACGGCCAGCCGGTCCCGAAGCCGCTCCGCCGCACCGAAGCGGTCGCGCCACCATCCGTCGGGCACGGAGCCGACGACGTTGGCGCCGTCCACGATCAGGAGCAGGGGCGGCTCGTTCATGGCACCAGGGTCGCAGGGTGCGCGGGGCCGTGGCGTACGCGGCCCGCCGGTGCTGCCAGAATTGACCGGACGGTGAGGCAACTCGCCGCCCTCCCCGACCCGTTCCGACGCACTGGACTTCCCATGCCGACTGAGCGTGCGACCACGCTTCGAGACCGAGACCAGGCCGATGAAAGACGGCTTTCGGGTGAATGGCTGACCCGCGGCAAGGACGGTGTCCTCACCGCGTACGCACCCGCGGACGGCGCGGTGCTGCGCTGGACGGAGACGCCGTCCGGATGGAGCGGGCCTGACCGGCTCGACGCACCCGGGCTGATGCCGGTGCTCACCGTCGCCCAGGGAGCGGACGGCTACGCCCACCTGATCGGCCTGCGCCGGACCGGCACCGACGCTGAGGGGGAGCGGGAACTGGAACTGGTGCACGCGGTGCAGTTCCAGACCGGGCGCCCGCTGCTCGGCTGGCACGCGCTCGGTCACCCGAACAAGGTCCGCCGGTGGACCGGCGACCCGGTGGCCGCGGTCGACGGCGAGGGCCGGGTCTGCGTGTTCCTGCGCAACGGCGGCAACGGTGTGAGCTGCCGGGTCCAGGGGGTCCGCGGCGGCTGGGGCGGCTGGCAGGACCTGGGCGGACGCGGGACGGGGGAGGCACTGGCGGTCGCCACCGACGGGGAGGGTCTGGTCGAACTCTTCGTACCGGGCCGGAACCAGATCACCCGGTACACCCAGGAGAAGCCCGGTGCGGCCTTCGCCCCGGCGGAACGCCTGGACGTCCAGGCGGCGCCGGGAGGAGCGTTCTCCGCGATCACCACGGTCTCCGGGACCGTCTCGCTCTTCTACACCGACGGCGACGGGGTGATCCAGGTCTGGGCACCGGGCCGGCTGCCGGAGCCCCGGCCGCTGATGGACGCCGCGGGGCCCGGGCCGCTGGCGCTCTCGCGGCTGGTCATCGACGACCATGACTGCACGGTCCTCGCCCAGGAGGCGGACGAGGGGCAGGTGGCGTTCGCCGCGTACCCCACCGAGGACGAGTCGGCGGGCGGCTGGTGGACCCGTACGGCCACCACCGGCTCCGGCCACCTGCCGCTGGCTGTGCGGGAACACGGCGGGCACGGCCTGGTGGCCATGGCCCTCACGCGGGACGGCAGTCCGATCGTCAGCAGACAGAAGACCGAGGCGGGCGGGTTCGCGCTGGGGAGCTGGAAGCCTCTGCGGTGAGGCCGCCGGGCCGCCGGGCCGCGGAGTCCTGAGGACCGTCGACCGGAGCGGTCCGGCGGACCGCGGCGTACGCGCGAAGCCACGGCGCGCGCGAGGCGCGGCCGTGGCTTCCGGGCCGGCGGTCCGTCAGCCGCCCGTGGCGGGCGACTTCTTCGCGGACTCAGGGATCGCGGAGTCCTCGCGGATCGCCTTCCACAGCTCGGTCGCCTGCGGCTCGGCGGCCACGACCCGGTTCGGGTCCACCTTGTCGTAGGCGACGGGCAGCATGATCGTCTCCATCGACGCGGGGTCGACACCGTCCATGCTGCGGGCGAAGTCGGCGAGTTTCGTCAGGGAGTCGAGTCCGGAGTCGGTCGTCAGGGACTGCGTCAGCGAGTCGGCGATCTTGAACGACTTGGCCGGACTGCCCAGCAGGTCCTGCGACTTGACCTCGCTGAGGAGCGCCATCATGAACTGCTGCTGGAGGCCGATGCGGCCGAGGTCGCTGCCGTCGCCGATGCCGTGCCGGGTCCTGACGAACGCCAGTGACTGCGTGCCGTCGAGCTTGTGGGAGCCGGCCGTGAGATCGAGGCCGGACTCCTTGTCGTGGATGGGCTCCTTCACGTCGACGGTCACGCCGCCTATCGCGTCGACGAGTTCCTTGAACCCGGAGAAGTCGATCTCCATGTAGTGATCGATCCGGACGCCGGACATCTTCTCGACGGTGCTGATCACACAGGCGGGACCGGCGCTGGTGTAGACGGAGTTGAACATCACCCGCTCCGCGGCCGGGAGCTCGGAGCCGTCCTTCTTGGTGCACTTGGGCCGGCTGACGAGGGTGTCGCGCGGAATGCTGACGGCGACGGCCTGCTGCCGGCCCTCGGGTATGTGGACGACCATCGCCGTGTCGGAACGCGCGGTGCCGCCCACGTTGCCGCCCGCGAGGTCCTTGTTGTCGCCCGAGCGTGAGTCGGAGCCGAGCACGAGGATGTCCCGGGCGCCGGTGGCGAGTTTCTCCGGCCGCTCGCCGTTGACGGCATCGTCGATGTCGATCGACTCGATGTTGCCGTCGAGGCGGCTGTACAGCCAGTATCCGGTGCCGGCCGCTGCGAGGACGAGTACGAGCAGCGTTCCTAGAACGATCCGGAGCACGGGTCGCTTGCGGGACCGGCCCCGCTTTCTGCGGCCGCCTTCGTCAGTCATGGTCGTCCAACCTTCGTGCTGAGCCCGTCCGGGCATGTGTCATCGCGTCGCCTTGATGGCCGTTCATGGGGGAGGCTGCTGTCACGAAGGTGCACGATCGGGGCCGGTGGGGACGGCCTCTGTTGTCCGAGGTGCGTACCCCGAGCAGGGCAGCGGCGGAAGTGATCGTACAGTGAACAGACTATGGTGATCCAACGATCAACGGGTGAATGAAAACCCAACCGGTCCTATCTTACGCACTGGATTGACATGCCTACTGCACGCACCCGCCCGTCCCGAGAGGACGGCACGCTCGGTGCCTCCCTTCTGACAGGGTCGTGGCTGACCTGCGGAAAAGAAGGGCTCTTCAGTGCCTATGCGCCCACGGAGGGCGCTGTGCTGCGCTGGACGGAAGGCCGCTCCGGATGGTCGGAGCCGGACCGGCTGACCCATGACGGGCTGACCGCCGACCTGACGGTCGCTCAAGGAGCGGATCGATATGTCCATCTCGTGGGCATACGTCGCACCGGCGCGGGTGACGAGGTGGAGTTGACCCACGCCGTGCAGTTCCAGACCGGGCGGCCGGTGCTGGGATGGACCTCGCTGGGGCATCCGAACAGGACCGGCCCGTGGACGGGGCACCCCGCCGCGGCCGTCGACGCCGACGGGCGGCTCTGCGTCTTCGTGCGCAACGGTGGCGGCGGTGTGAGCTGCCGGGTGCAGAACAGTCGCGGGTGGGGCGGCTGGCAGGACCTCGGCGGCGCGCGGACCGGCGACACTCTGGCCGCGGCGGCCGACGGAGCGGGCCGGGTGCAGCTCTTCGTGCCGGGGGCGCGGGCGATCCGCTGGTTCACGCAGGAGAAGGCCGGCGGCGCGTTCGTCCTGAGCGGTCAGCTGGACGCCGTCGCGGCGCCGGGTGCGTTCACCGCCCTCGCGACCAGCTCCGGCTCCGTCTCGCTGTACTTCCTCGACGGCAGGGGAGTCGTCAACGTCTGGGCCCCGGGACGTTCCCCTTACGCGCACCCGCTCGTGCAGGCCGCCGGCGCCGGGCCGCTGGTGGCGACCCGCGCCATGATCGGCGGATACGACTGCACGGTCCTGGCACAGGAGTCCGGGCCGGGGCGGGTCTCCTTCACGGCCCATCCCACCGAGCAGGAGTCGGCGGGCGCGTGGTGGTCGGAGACCGACACCGGGGCGCCTTCCGTCGTGCCGGCCGTGTGTACCGGCACCGACGGCCGCATGGTCGCCGCCGCCCTGGCGGATCGGCATCAACTGTGGCTTACGCGACAGAAGGTGTCGGACGAAGGTTTTCTGCTGGACAAATGGAGAAAGAAAATGTGAAGATCCTGCGCGTGATCGATCAGTTCAGGGTGAAGTGATCGGTTCTCTGTCGATCTTGGGTGTGCGTCTCATGGGGGGGCCGTGACGACCGCGCCGGGCCGCCGATCTGCCGCAGCGTCGCTGGCAGGGGCGCGGCGTGCCTCGTCTGGGATGGTGCGGTAGTTCAGTGGTCAGCCTCGAGAACCCCGAGGCCAGCGCGCTTGTGTCGACTTATCGATCTCTCGTGCCGGTCCGTGCGCGCAGGAAGATTGTCCGGCGGGTCCCGCAGCCGCTGCGTAACGCGGTCATGGCCGCTCTGGCACTCGCCGACGCCGTGCGCACCGCCACCGTCGTCTGGATGCTCGGCGGGCGCCGTAAGCCGGCCCGCCACAGTGCCGCGGCGCTGCTCAAGGTCGTGAAGGTGGGCGGCAGGCACGCCCGCGCCACGCTGGTGCCCGGAGCCACCGCCTGGGCGGCCCGGGCGCGGAACCTGCACATCGTCGTCGCCGCCCTCGAGGCCGCGGACATCGACTACTTCTGCGTCCGTGGCGTGTCCGGCCCCCTTCCCTGCGTGGCGGTGCCCTCCGGTTCCAGAGGCGACGTGGAGGAAGTGCTGCGGCTGGTGTTCGGACGCAACCCCGGCTACGTCGGCACCATCGGCGCGCGGATGCACCCGGGCGCCTCCGCGAAGACCTGGCGGCGGCTGACCTCGCAGAAGGTCCTGCGCCTGGCCTGGTACGTGTGCGACCCGACCGGCGAACTCGTCTTCGGCGACGAATCGGGCTGCGACCTGGAGTTCTGGACGGAGACCGACGGCCGGCTCGTCGCTCCGCGACCCAACCGGGTGGTGACCGAGGTGCCGTCGGCACGGGAGACCGGCTGGGCCCCGCAGACGCTGTTCAGCACCGTCCCGGCCGCTTACACGACCGGATACGCCCGTACTCTGCCCGAGTTCGCCGCGCCGCTCCCCGAGGACCACCTCTTCCCGATCGACGTCGTCTACACATGGGTCGACGGCGACGACCCGAAGTGGCGTGCCAGCAGGGACGCGGTCCGCAACGGGAAGACGGCGGCCGACGCGCCGCCGCTGCACGAGCAGGCCGCGAACGACTCCCGCTACACCAGCCGTGACGAACTCCTCTTCTCCCTCCGCGCCCTCCACCAGTACGCCCCGTGGGTACGCCGGGTCCACCTCGTCACCGCCGGCCAGGTGCCGCGGTGGCTGAACACCGACCACCCCGGGCTGCGGGTCGTGGACCACCGCGAGATCTTCTCGGATCCCGACGCGCTGCCGACCTTCAACTCGCACGCGATCGAGAGCCAGCTGCACCACATCCCGGACCTCGCGGAGCACTTCCTGTACCTGAACGACGACGTCTTCTTCGGCCGTCCCGTCCAGCCCGGACAGTTCTTCCACCCCAACGGACTGACCAAGTTCTTCATGTCCAAGGCGCTGATCCCCTCGGGCAGCGCGGGCCCCGACGACCTGCCGGTCAACGCGGCCGGCAAGAACAGCAGAGGCCTGATCGCCCAGCAGTTCGGCACGGTCATCTCGCAGAAGATGAAGCACACCCCGCACGCCCTGCGGCGCAGCGTCCTCGACGAGATCGAGCAGGTCTACGCCCAGGCGCACCGGGTCACCCAGCACTCCCGCTTCCGCTCGCCGCACGACGTGCCCATCGCCTCGTCGCTGCACCACTACTACGCGTACCACTCCGCGCGGGCGACCGTCGGCGACATCCGGTACGTCTACATCGACCTCGCGGACAAGCTCGCCCATCGGCGTCTCAACTCCCTGCTGGCGAAGCGGAACTTCGACACCTTCTGCATCAACGACACCGTCGAGGCCGACGATCCCGATGCCCAGGCGCGCATGATCGACACGTTCCTGAACACGTACTTCCCGGTTCCCAGCCCGTACGAGCAGGCCGGCGCCGACGCGCTCGAGGCCCCGCGTACCGGCGGCCTGGGGCTGAGCGCATGAGCCGTGTCCGCAGACGCCTGGGCGCCGCGCGCCGCGGCGTCCGTGCCCGCTTCGGCGCCGTCCGCCTGCGGGTGATGACCCGCTTCTTCCTGCCCCGGCGGGAGAGCGGTACCGCTGTGCTGCGCTACGCGGCACTGCTCGACGGACAGACGCTCAACCTCCACGCCGTGCTGCCGACGTCCGTCAAGGCGGCGGACAGCGCGGAGATCCTCGTCCGGCGCCGGGGGAGCCGCCACCGGGTGCCGGCGACCGTGTACGAGAGCGGAGGCCGGCTGCTGATGGACGCGGCCGTCCTCTTCGGCGAGCAGGCCGGCGGACTCCCGGTCGGGCGCGGGCGCTGGAAGCTGCGGCTGAGGGTCGGCGCCGGGAAGAAGTCGCGCCGGATGCCCCTGCTGCTCCGTGAACTGCCCGCCCCCACCGGCGGCCCGACCGGCGCGATGAGCGTCTCGCCGGTCACCGGCGACCGCTACCGCGTGGGCCGCACCCTGCGGGGCGACGCGCGGGTCGTGTGCAGCAAGGCCAGTCCGGCGGCCGAGGTCGCCAACGTCCACTCGGCTCATTCCGGGGTGGAACTGGACCTCTATCTCTTCGGCGTGCGGGCGGCCCGCCCGGTGGCGGAGTTCGTGGCGGCCGGACAGAGCGTCGAACGGCCCCTGTCCGAGACGGTTCCGGGACTGTGGCGGGTCGAGGTGCCGCTGTCCGAGATGGTCCCCGACAGCGGCCGGCGGGTGCACTGGGACGTCATGGTGCATCCCGGAGGCGGCAAGCGTCCGCTGCGTCTGGCCAGGCGGCTGCACGACGTACGCGACCCCGGCAAGGTGTTCGGGATGCGAAGGATCACGGTCGCTCCGCAGCGGGAGCGGCTGATGGTGGTCGAGCCCCGCTACACGCCGGCGGGCAACTTCCGGCTCACCTGCAGCCGCGAGGCAGAGGGCAAGTAGAGGGTTCTGTATGAAGATCGCGTTCCTGCTGGCGCGTGCGGATGTCATGAGCGACGCCGAGCGCGCCGTGTTCCAGCATGCGTCCCTGCTCGCCCACCGCCACGAGGTCCGTGTCGTCAGCGTCTTCAAGGCGCGGCGCAGGCGTTTCGTGTCCCCGGACGAACGGATCGCCGTCCAGTTCCTCGTCGAGGCGGCGGAGTCGGTCCATCAGGCCGTACGCCGCTCGGGACCCGACGCCGCGACCGGGGCGGCCCTGGCCGCCATGCCCAGCGAGATCGTCGAGCGGCGCTGGGACGGCCTGTACCACCGGCTCGCCGACATCGAACTGGAGTACCTCCTCCAGGACATCGACGCGGACGTGGTCGTCCCCACCTCTCCGGCGCTGCTCGCGTACGTGGCCCGGTTCGCGCCCGCGCGTGTGCTCACCGTCCACCATGAGCTGCGTGCCGTGGAGAGCGGGGGAGCCGAGCGGGAGCCGCTGGCCCTGCACGGCGCGCGGTGCGACGCCCTCACGTTCTCCGGCGCGCGCTCGCAGCAGTGGTTCGCCGACACCTTCGGCCCCGGCGCGGCCAGGCTGACTCATCTGCCGCCGGGCCTGCCCGAGGGCTTCCGGCCGCGTTCCACCCTGGAGACGCGGATGGTGACCATGGCCTCCCGGCTGGAGAAGGAGTCCCGGATCGGGGACGTGCTCGGCGCCTGGGCCAAGGTCACCGCCCTCCACCCCACATGGACGCTGCGCATCCTCGGCGACGGGCCGCACGGCAGGTCCCTCCGGCAGCGCCGGGACCAGCTGGGCCTCCAGGGCAGTGTGCAGTTCATCGGCGAAGCGCCGCACCAGGCGGAGGAATGGGCGAAGGCGAGCATCGCGGTGAGCACCGCCGACGAGGACGCCGTCGGCCTTTCACTGATGGAGGCTCAGGCAGCGGGGGTCCCGGTCATCGCCTACGACGCCCCGGGCGTCTCCCGCGATGTCGTGATGGAGGGCCAGACCGGCCTGCTGGTGACCCCGGGGGACGTCGATGCCCTCACGTCGGTCCTGCTCGCGGTGATCGAGCAGCAGGAGATGCGCCACTCGCTGGGCCGGTCGGCCGCCTCGTACGCCGCCAGGTTCCGGCCCACGGAGGGGTGGGAGACGCTGCTCGCCGCGCTGCGGGCCGATCAGTCCTCCGGGCGCCGGGAGCTGATGAAGGCGGAGCGTGTGGCGGCGTACGCGCTGCACTGCGGAGTCGACGGCAAGGGCCGGCCGGCCGCCGCCGCGCCTACGAGCACCCGGCACTCCCGCCGGCTCTCGAACGCGGAGCAGCGCGTCCTTCAGGGCGGGACCGGGCTGGTGCGTGACGGCGGACAGATCTGCCGGGTCACCGACGCCGAGACGCCGTTCGACGTGATCCAGGCCAACCTCGCCCTGGCCGCGAACGCCCTCGAGCAGGGCGGAATCCCGTACTTCGTGACCCGTACGTCCAAGATCAGGCACAGTCTCGCCGTGTTCGTGGGACAGCGGGAGGCGGCGCTCAAGGCCCTCGCCGACAGCTGCCAGGGCCAGGCGGTGTACATGGCTCTGCTCAACGACTCCGACGCCGCCATGACGACGACGCTGGCCTCGCTGGCCACCGATCACGTGAACACGCCGTGCGCCGGGGTGCGGGTCTACCAGAACGTGGTGACACCGGCGCGCACGCTGCGGCTCGGGGCGGCGTACGGGTGCACCATCTCCTTCTGGGAGGAGGATCCGGAGGAGCCGGACCACATGACCTCCCCGCTGCGCACCCTGATCGGCTCCCGCATCCCCAAGGAGGCCCTGACCCGGGTCCCCACCGTTCTGGGCGGGCGGCGGTACCCGACGATCGCACCCTTCGAGCGGACGCTGCACCACGACGTCGCCTTCCCCATCGACGCCGTCTACACCTGGGTCGACGGATCGGACGTCGACTGGCTGGAGCGGAAGAACGCGGTGCTCGCCGCGAAGGGCATGGACACAGAGGACGCGGCGGCCAGCGCCGCCCGCTTCCGCAACCGCGACGAACTGCGCTACTCACTGCGCTCGCTCGACATGTACGCACCCTGGATCCGCAACATCTACATCGTGACGGACCGCCAGGTGCCGGCCTGGCTCGACCCGGCCCACCCGCGTGTACGGGTGGTCGACCACACTGAGATATTCGGCGACGACGGCGCGCTGCCCACGTACAACTCGCACGCCATCGAGAGCCGGATGCACCACATCAAGGATCTGTCGGAGCAGTTCCTGTATTTCAACGACGACGTCTTCGTGGCCAAGCCGATCCAGCCGAGCCTTTTCTTCCTCGGCAACGGGCAGTCCAAGCACTTCATGTCGTCGAACGCCATCCCGATGAACCCGGTGCGGCTCACCGACGAGTACAGCCGCAGCGCGGCGAAGAACAACAGGGAGCTGATCTCCTGGGCGTTCGGGCGGCTCCTCGTCAATTCGTTCATCCACGCGCCGCACCCGTTGCGGCGCAGCGTGATGTACGACCTTGAACGGACCTTCCCCGAGCAGCTCAGGGCCACGGCCGCGAGCCAGCTGAGGGACCGCTCCGACGTGTCGGTCGCCTCCTCGCTGCACCACTACTTCGGCTACTACACCGAACGCAGCGTGCCCGGCAGCATCTCCAGCGGCTTCGTCAACGTCGGTATCAGCGAGCAGGTCAAGAAGCTCAACCACCTTCTCGCCGCGCGCTCCAACGACGTCTTCTGCCTGAACGACTTCCACGACGGCGACGTCTCGGAGGACGAGCAGGACGCCACGCTCGCCGCCTTCCTCCCCAGCTACTTCCCGATCGCGAGCCAGTTCGAGGCGGGATCGGCGCGCAACCAACTCTTCCATGCCGGCCGCCTTCCCGGCTGGCCTCTGTAAGGAACAGCGTGAACAAGTTCTGCATCCTCGGCAATTCCGTCGCGACGTCACGCCGCCCGGAGGAATCCCCGATGGCCGGCTGGGGCCAGTACGTCCAGGAATTCCTGGGGCCCGGTTACGAGGTCAAGAACTTCGCCCGGGACGCGATGACGCTTCGGGGCTATTTCACCGACCGGTTCGTGAAGCTGTTGAACATCCTGGAGCCTGGGGATTTCGTGGCGATCGACTTCGGCGCCGTCGAGCAGCGGGTCAATGTGCCGCTCAGATATCACAGCCCCCGCGAGTTCAAGGAGTATCTGAGGCTCTACGTCGAGGGTATCCGCGGCGAGGGCGCCGTTCCCGTGGTGGTGACCCCCGCCGCGCGCTGCGTCTTCGACGTGCACGGGAACGTGTCGGACACCCATGACGGATATGCGCAGTACGCACGGGAGGCCGCCGCGGAGACCGGGGCCGTCCTCGTCGACCTCAACGAACTCACGACCCGGATGCTGCACCAACTCGGCTGTACCAGGGCGAGGGCCCTGTTCCGGTGGGAGGACGCCGGTGCTCATCCGAACCACCCCGAGGGGATCATCGACTCCACGCACTTCAACGAACCGGGCGCCCGCGAGGTGGCCAGGCTCTTCGCCGGGGCGCTCCGGTCGGCCCCGGGCATCGCACCCGGAGTCGTCGACGCGGAAAGGCTGATACCCGGTGACTGTCCGGCGGTGCTGCCCGAATTCACCGTGCAGAACCCCGAGTCCGCTCTCGTCGAACAAGGCCGCGTCGGCGCCCCGCCCGTCATCACCTCGCCCGTGCATGGCCGGATGGTCAGCGGGCAGCTGAAATTCACGGGTACGGCCGAGCCGGGCACGAGCTATCTGCTGTTCTTCGCCGGGGTGGGGGAGTACATCGGCGGCACCTCCGTCAACGCCGAGGGCCAGTGGATGTGGCGGCGCGTGGTCAGCTGGCCGGCGGGCGAGCACGTCGTACAGACCGTCGGTCTCCACGACCGAGGCATGTCGCCTGTGGCAGCCGTGGGATTCGTGGTCCGTGACCACGTGGAGGCACCCGCGGTGCTCGGCCCGCGCGAGGGGGCGTGGAGCGGCCCACGGCCGAGGTTCTCCGGCACGGCCGCCGAGGGCGTGAGCAAGGTGATGGTCCTGGAGAGCGGGCGCCTGATCGCCGAGGCCGCCGTCAAGGAGGACGGCAAGTGGAGCGTGAAGCACCCGCACGACTGGGAACCGGGCGTCCACCACCTCGAGTTCGTCTCCGTCTTCAGCGCGCTGCGCTCCGCCCCGGCCCGGCTGACGCTCAAGGTCCACGGCATCCCCCGGGACAACTGGCTGCGTGAATCCGCGCGTGCCCGCCGCACCTGCGGGACCGCGTGCGAGCACCTTCCGCACGAACCGGCCTGGTGACGGCCGACCGCACTTCGGCCCCCGAAACGCCTCCGCCCCGGCACCGCGTCTGCGGTACCGGGGCGGAGGGCTGTGCGCGTTACGCCGGGACGCTCGCCACGCCCGGAGCGAGGAACGGCTTGCCGTTCACCCGCTGCGAGACACCCTCACGGTCCAGGTACGGCGTGATGCCGCCCAGGTGGAAGGGCCAGCCGGCGCC
The DNA here is from genome assembly GCF_040677245.1 of Streptomyces kurssanovii. Classification (NCBI taxonomy): domain Bacteria; kingdom Bacillati; phylum Actinomycetota; class Actinomycetes; order Kitasatosporales; family Streptomycetaceae; genus Streptomyces; species Streptomyces kurssanovii. The sequence continues at coordinate 8,406 of NZ_JBFAQK010000011.1, read as the reverse complement.
CGTGATCAGGCAGAGGTCGATGTCCTGGGCCTCGGCCACGACGCCCTCCTCGAGCATCAGGCCGATCTCCTGCGCGACGGCGTCCAGGACGCGGTCGCGGACCTGCTCCTCCGTCAGGACGGTGTCGCCCTGCTTGAGGAGCGCGGCGACCTCCGGGTCCAGCTCCGGCTTGCCGGAGTCGTAGACGTAGAAGCCGCGCTTGCCGGCCTTGACGACCGCGGCCAGGTTCTCGGAGACCGTGAAGCGCTCCGGGAAGGCGCGGTTCAGGGTCTCGGAGACGTGGAGGCCGATGGCCGGGCCGACGAGCTCCAGCAGGACCAGCGGCGACATCGGCAGGCCGAGGGGCTCGATGGCCTTCTCGGCGGTGGCCACCGGGGTGCCCTCGTCGATGACGTTCTGGATCTCGCCCATGAAGCGGGTCAGGATGCGGTTCACGACGAACGCCGGGGCGTCCTTGGTGAGCACCGCGGTCTTCTTCAGCTTCTTCGCGACACCGAAGGCGGTGGCCAGCGAAGCGTCGTCCGTCTTCTCACCGCGGACGATCTCCAGCAGCGGCAGGACCGCGACCGGGTTGAAGAAGTGGAAGCCGACGACCCGCTCGGGGTGCTTCAGCTGCGACGCCATCTCGGAGACCGACAGCGAGGAGGTGTTGGTGGCGAGGATCGCGTGCGCCGGAGCGACCGCCTCGACCTCCGCGAACACCTTCTGCTTGACCGACATCTCCTCGAACACGGCCTCGATGACGAAGTCCGCGTCCGCGAAGCCCTCGGCCTTGTCGAGCACACCGGTCACCAGGGCCTTGAGGCGGTTGGCCTTGTCCTGGTTGATACGGCCCTTGCCGAGCAGCTTCTCGATCTCGGCGTGGACGTAGCCCACGCCCTTGTCGATGCGCTCCTGGTCGATGTCGGTCAGCACGACCGGCACCTCGAGGCGGCGCAGGAACAGCAGCGCCAGCTGCGAGGCCATCAGACCGGCGCCGACGACGCCGACCTTGGTGACCGGGCGGGCCAGGCTCTTGTCCGGCGCGCCGGCCGGGCGCTTGCCGCGCTTCTGGACCAGGTTGAAGGCGTAGATGCCGGAGCGCAGCTCGCCGCCCATGATGAGGTCGGCCAGGGCCTGGTCCTCGGCGTCGAAGCCCTTCTGCAGGTCGCCGTCCTTGGCGGCCTCGATGATGTCGAGGGCGCGGTAGGCGGCCGGAGCGGCGCCGTGCACCTTGGAGTCGGCGATGAACCGGCCCTTGGCGACGGCCTGGTCCCAGGCCTCGCCGCGGTCGACCTCGGGACGCTCCACGGCGATCTCGCCCTTGAGGACGGACGCCGTCCAGAGCAGGGACTGCTCCAGGAAGTCCGCGCCTTCGAAGATCGCGTCGGCGATGCCGAGCTCGAAGACCTGCGCGCCCTTGAGCTGCCTGTTCTGGCTGAGCGAGTTCTCGATGATGACCGAGACCGCGCGCTCCGCGCCGATCAGGTTCGGCAGGATCGCGCAGCCGCCCCAGCCGGGGACGAGACCGAGGAAGACCTCGGGCAGCGAGAAGGCCGGGATCGCCTTGGAGACGGTGCGGTACGAGCAGTGCAGACCGACCTCGACGCCGCCGCCCATGGCCGCGCCGTTGTAGTACGCGAAGGTCGGGACCGCGAGGCCGGAGAGACGCTTGAAGACGTCGTGGCCGCCCTTGCCGATGGCGAGCGCGTCGGAGTGCTCCTTGAGCAGCTCCACGCCCTTGAGGTCCGCGCCGACGGCGAAGATGAACGGCTTGCCGGTGACGCCGGCGCCGACGATGTCGCCGTTCGCCGCCTCCGCCTCGACCTGGTCGATCGCGGTGTTCAGGTTCGCGAGCGACTGCGGGCCGAAGGTGGTCGGCTTGGTGTGGTCCAGGCCGTTGTCCAGCGTGATGAGCGCGAAGCGCCCGGCGCCGCCGGGGAGGTCGAGGTGGCGTACGTGCGCCTGGGTGACGACCTCGTCGGGGAACAGCTCGGCTGCGCCCTTCAGGAGTTCAGCGGTGGTGGTCACTTGTCGCCTCCGGCGTCCTTGTGGTGCGGGTTCTCCCAGATGACCGTGGCGCCCATGCCGAAGCCGACGCACATCGTGGTGAGGCCGTAGCGGACCTCCGGCTGCTCCTCGAACTGGCGGGCCAGCTGCGTCATCAGACGGACACCGGAGGAGGCCAGCGGGTGACCGTAGGCGATCGCGCCGCCGTACTGGTTGACGCGCGCGTCGTCGTCGGCGATGCCGTAGTGCTCGAGGAACGCCAGCACCTGGACGGCGAAGGCCTCGTTGATCTCGAAGAGGTTGATGTCCTCGATCGACAGGCCGGCCTTGGCGAGGGCCTTCTCGGTCGCGGGGATCGGGCCGTAACCCATGACCTCCGGCTCGACACCGGCGAAGGCGTACGAGACGAGGCGCATCTTGACCGGGAGGTTGTGCTCGCGGGCGAACTCCTCGGACGCGATGATCGAGGCGGTGGCGCCGTCGTTCAGACCCGCGGCGTTGCCGGCGGTGACGCGGCCGTGGACGCGGAACGGCGTCTTCAGGCCCGCGAGGGACTCGAGCGTGGTGCCCGGGCGCATCGGCTCGTCGGCGGTGACCAGGCCCCAGCCGGTCTCGCCGGCCTCGGGGTTGGTGCGGCGGACCGAGACCGGCACCAGGTCCTGCTGGATCTTGCCGTTGGCGTACGCCTTGGCGGCCTTCTCCTGCGAACGCACGGCGTACTCGTCGGCGCGCTGCTTGGTGATCTGCGGGTACCGGTCGTGCAGGTTCTCCGCGGTCATGCCCATGAACAGGGCCGACTCGTCGACGAGCTTCTCGCTGACGAAGCGCGGGTTCGGGTCGACGCCCTCGCCCATCGGGTGGCGGCCCATGTGCTCGACACCACCGGCGATGACGGCGTCGTACGCGCCGAACGCGATGGATCCGGCGACGCTCGTCACGGCGGTGAGCGCGCCGGCGCACATCCGGTCGATGGAGTAGCCGGGCACGGACTGCGGCAGTCCGGCGAGGATGCCGGCGGTACGGCCGAGGGTCAGACCCTGGTCACCGATCTGCGTGGTCGCGGCGATGGCGACCTCGTCGATCTTCGCGGGGTCGAGGGCCGGGTTGCGGCGCAGCAGCTCCCGGATGGCCTTCACGACGAGATCGTCGGCGCGGGTCTCGTGGTAGATGCCCTTCGGGCCCGCCTTGCCGAACGGGGTGCGGACGCCGTCGACGAAGACGACGTCCCTGACGGTACGAGGCACGATGGCTCTCCTCCAGGGTGCGGGGTTGCACTGCTGCGGGCGCACGGCTGAGCGTGCGCTTGCTCGCCCCATGCTACTTGTGGGTAACCAGGCTGCCCACCCCCTGGGCCGGGAGCGGTGAAGGTCACACGTCGCAGGCGGCTGCGCCGAGCCTTTCCCCGCCCCGGTCAGGCGCGAAACGCCCCGCTCCGGTGGTCGCTCGGTACGCACGGCCGCACCGGCGGCAGCCGGCGCCGTCGGTCGGTGGGGGAGCTGACCGGTCTGATCCGGGGCCGGCTGACGGTCGGCATGGTGGCGGGATGCGCCGTCACGCCGTTCTTCGACGGGCTCGCCGTCTTCCACCGGGCGCACCGGGGGTGGAACTGCGTCTGCTGGAGGACGACTCCGACCGGCTGATCGAGGCGGTACGCGAGGGCGGCGTGGATCTGGCGCTCGTCGGGACCGCCGCCCCGGCGGTCGAGGGCCTCGACACATGGGCGGTGATCAGCGAGCGGCTCGTCGTCGCCGTCCCCCATGACACGCTCTCGCGCGGTGCCGCCGCGTCACGCTGCGGGAGGCCGCGGCCCACCCGCTCCGTCCGCATGCCGTCCGGCACCGGCCTGCGCACGGTGCTCGACAGCGCCTGCGCGGGGCAGGGGATCGAAGCCCGGATCGCACTCCGGGCGAGCGCCGCGGACGCCGTCGCGGACGTCGCCCGGCGGGGACTCGGTGTCGCGGTGCTGAGCCGGTCCATGGCAGCCGGGTATCAGGACGGACCGACGCCCGGCTCATCGACGACGTGCGGACCCCCGCGCAGCTCGCCCTTGTGCGGCGGCGGACGGGCAACCCCGCGGTGCGGGCGCTGAGCGCCCACTGCCGCGGGGCCTTCACCGAGGTCGCGGACCGCGTCGCGGTGGACGCGGCCGCTACGCCGGGCCGGCCGTGAGCGACCCGGCCAGCAGGGGCGCGACGAGCTGCCGCTGCCACTGACGCGCGCCGAGAGACTCCAGCATGTCGGCCACCGACGTGACCGTGACCGTCGCGGGCGGCTCCCAGCACACGCGCCGCACCGTGTCCGGCGTGATCAGGTTCTCCTGCGGCATGTTCAGTTCCTCCGCCAGCGCGGAGACCGCCGCGCGCGCGGCGGACAGGCGGGCCGCGGCGGCGGGATCCTTGTCGGCCCACGACCGCGGCGGCGGCGGACCGTTCAGCGGCTGGCCGGGCTGCGGGAGCTCGGAGTCGGGCAGGGCCTTGGCCCGGTCGACCGCGGCCTGCCACTGCTCGAGCTGACGCCGGCCCATCCGGTGCCCGAAGCCGGGCAGCGCGGTGAGGGCGTGCACGTTCGCGGGCAGGGCGAGCGCGGCCTCCACGATCGCGGCGTCGCCGAGCACCTTGCCGGGCGACACGTCCCGGCGCTGGGCGACCCGGTCGCGCACTGTCCACATCTCCCGCACGACCGCCATCTGGCGGCGGCGGCGCACCTTGTGCATCCCCGACGTACGCCGCCAGGGGTCGCGGCGCGGCGGCGGGGGCGGGGCGGAGGCGATCGCGTCGAACTCCTGGTGGGCCCAGTCGAGCTTGCCCTGCCGGTCCAGTTCCTTCTCCAGCGCGTCGCGCAGGTCGACCAGCAGCTCCACGTCGAGCGCCGCGTACCGCAGCCACGGTTCGGGCAGGGGGCGGGTGGACCAGTCGACGGCGGAGTGGCCCTTCTCCAGGGCGTAGCCGAGGACGCTCTCGACCATCGCGCCGAGCCCGACCCGCGGGAAGCCGCCGAGCCGCCCGGCCAGCTCCGTGTCGAAGATCCGCGCCGGGACCATGCCTATTTCGCGCAGGCAGGGAAGGTCCTGGGTCGCGGCGTGCAGGATCCACTCCGTGTCGGCGAGCGCGTCGCCGAGCGCCGACAGGTCGGGGCAGCCGACAGGGTCGACGAGCGCGGTGCCGGCGCCCTCACGGCGCAACTGCACGAGGTACGCGCGCTGTCCGTAGCGGTAGCCGGACGCGCGCTCCGCGTCGACGGCCACGGGGCCGGTGCCCGCCGCGAAGGCGGCGATCACCTCGGCCAGCGCGTCCTCGTCGGCGACAACCGGGGGGATGCCTTCACGGGGCTCCAGCAACGGGATCGGCAGCCCTGCGGCAGGGACCTCGTCGTCCGAGGGGGCGCCCCCGGTGGTATGCAGTGTCGTCTCTGCTGCGGTCTCTTGGGCGTCGGTCACGTGTCAAGGGTATCTGTGAACGGAACGCGCCCGTCGACGGAACGTTCCGTCGACGGGCGCGGGAAGAATTACGGAGCGGTCAGTGGATGATTCCGGTGCGCAGTGCCACGGCCACCATTCCGGCACGGTCGCCCGTGCCCAGCTTGCGGGCGATACGGGCGAGGTGGCTCTTGACGGTCAGCGCGGACAGGCCCATGGAGACGCCGATGGCCTTGTTGGACTGGCCTTCCGCGACGAGGCGCAGGACCTCGACCTCGCGGCCGGACAGCTCGCGGTAGCCGCCCGGGTGGCTCGGGGCACCCGGGGGGCGACGGTGCATACGGTTCGCCGCGGCGCCGATGGGGGCGGCGCCGGGGCGGGTCGGGTGGCCGATGTTGGTTCGGGTGCCGGTGACGACGTAACCCTTGACGCCGCCGGCCAGGGCGTTGCGCACGGCGCCGATGTCGTCGGCGGCGGACAGGGCCAGGCCGTTGGGCCAGCCCGCCGCGCGGGTCTCGGACAGGAGGGTCAGCCCGGAACCGTCGGGCAGATGGACGTCGGCAACGCAGATGTCGCGCGGGTTGCCGACGCGGGGACGTGCCTCCGCGATGGACGACGCCTCGATGACGTCACGGACCCCGAGTGCCCACAGGTGGCGGGTGACGGTGGAACGGACGCGCGGGTCGGCCACGACGACCATGGCCGTCGGCTTGTTCGGGCGGTAGGCGACCAGGCTTGCGGGCTGCTCGAGAAGAACGGACACCAGGCCTCCTGGAAAGGTGCGGGACGGAGCCGGCTCGGGGGGTGAAGCCGGGGCGAACCGTGCAGTTGGGTCATTGACCTCTTCGGCACCGAACCCGTCCGCCTTTAGAGAATGATCACGATTTGGTGAGTAATAATCGGGGCAATTCGGACAGGCGATCGATCATCCTACGAGCGAACCGTTCAGGCGGGCGGTCCACGGGCGGCGTGAGAGCCCGCTGCTCCGGCGCACGGCCGCGCCCAGTCTCCCCACGCCGCGACCCCGGCCCGGTCAGGTCTGCTGGGGGCCGCGACGCTGCGGAAGGGTCACCACGCCCGTCGCGTTGTCCGCCGGACCGGCCGGGGACGGCGGCAGTCCGGCGATCTGGCAGAGCAGATCGCACCAGGCCGCGAGGTGTGCGGCGGTGTCCGGTGCCCCGCCCGGACCCTCGCGGGGGGTCCATGACGCGCGGATCTCGATCTGGGTCGCGGGACGCCGGTCGGAGAGTCCTCCGAAATAGTGAGACCCCGCGCGGGTGACGGTGCCGCTCGGCTCCCCGTACGACAGCCCGCGCGCCTCCAGTGCGCCCGTCAGCCATGACCAGCACACCTCCGGCAGCAGCGGATCCGCCGCCATCTCCGGTTCCAGCTCGGCCCGCACCAGGGTCACCATCCGGAACGTGCCGTTCCAGGCGTCGTGGCCGGCCGGCTCGTGGAGCAGCACCAGACGGCCGTCCGCGAGATCGTCCTCACCGTCGACGACCGCCGCCTCGAGCGCGTACGAGTGCGGGGCGAGCCGCTGCGGAGGCCGGGTCGGTTCGACCTCGATCTCCGGCCGCAGCCGTGCGGACCGCAGCGCCTCCACGGCATGACGGAACGCGGGCGGAACAGCGCCCGCTTCGGTACCGGGGTCACTGCTCGGTTCGGGGTTCCCCTTCTCGTCAGCGCTTTTGGAATGATCGGAAAAATGTCCCTGAGCCGCAGCCATGCGGGGAAGAGTAGGCGGAACGGGGGCTTCGCGCAGGGAGGGACACCCGGGCCGGGGCGGGCACTTCCCGCGCACATGCGAAGATTCAGTGCGTGAGCGCCAACAACCGCCCCCCGGGCCACCAGACGACGTACGACTCCGCTTTTCTGAAGGCGTGCCGCCGCGAGCCGGTGCCGCACACGCCGGTCTGGTTCATGCGTCAGGCGGGCCGCTCACTGCCCGAGTACCTGAAGGTCCGCGAAGGCATCCCGATGCTCGAGTCGTGCATGCGGCCCGACCTCGTCACGGAGATCACGCTGCAGCCCGTGCGGCGGCACAAGGTCGACGCGGCGATCTACTTCAGCGACATCGTGGTGCCGCTCAAGGCCATCGGCATCGACCTCGACATCAAGCCGGGCGTGGGCCCGGTGGTCGCGGAGCCGATCCGCACCCGCGCCGACCTCGCGCGCCTGCGCGACCTCTCGCCGGAAGACGTCTGGTACGTCACCGAGGCCATGGGGATGCTCACCGGCGAGCTCGGCGGGACCCCGCTCATCGGCTTCGCCGGCGCGCCCTTCACCCTCGCGAGCTACCTCGTGGAGGGCGGGCCCTCGCGCAACCACGAGAACACCAAGGCCCTGATGTACGGCGACCCGCAGCTGTGGGCCGACCTGCTGGACCGCCTGGCGGAGATCACCGCCGCCTTCCTGAAGGTCCAGATCGAGGCCGGCGCGTCCGCGGTACAGCTCTTCGACTCGTGGGTGGGCGCTCTCGCTCCCGCCGACTACCGGCGCTCGGTGATGCCCGCGTCGGTCAAGGTCTTCGAGGCCGTCGCCTCCTACGGAGTCCCGCGGATCCACTTCGGCGTCGGTACGGGCGAGCTGCTCGGCCTCATGGGCGAGGCGGGCGCCGACGTGGTCGGCGTCGACTGGCGCGTCCCGCTGGACGAGGCCGCGCGCCGGGTCGGCCCCGGCAAGGCGCTCCAGGGGAACCTGGACCCGGCGGTGCTCTTCTCCACGCCGGAGGCGGTCGAGTCCAAGACCCGTGAGGTGCTGGACGCCGCCGCGGGGCTGGAGGGCCACGTCTTCAATCTCGGGCACGGGGTCCTGCCGACGACGGACCCGGACGCGCTGACGCGGCTGGTGGCGTACGTGCACGAGCGGACCGCGCGCTGATTCCGCCCGGACACGCGGCTCGCCGCGGTGCCGGCCGGCCCCCCCCGGGCCGCACGGGGCTGCACAGGGAAAGGGTGAGACGTCCAGCCATCTAGCGCACCGCTACGCCGATAAGGCGG